>NZ_CALZFS010000001.1 GCF_945649885.1 uncultured Corynebacterium sp.
CAGCGTGAACAGATCTTCACGCAGCTCAAGGAAATCGTCTCCTTTAACTCCGTCCACAGTGAACCAACACTGGTGGAGGACTACCAGGGCGCTACCAACTGGACCCGTGACGCCATCAGGAATGCCGGGTTCGAGGTCAGTGAACATCTGGCAGCAGATGGCACCACCAACTTCCTCGGTACCCGCAAGGGTGCCGAGGATGCACCCACCGTGTTGCTCTACAGCCACTTCGATGTCGTGCCTGCGGGACCACTGGATCTCTGGTCCTCCGCACCATTCACCCTCACGGAACGGGAAGGGGAGCATGGCGTGCGCTGGTACGGGCGTGGCGCGGCAGACTGCAAGGGCAACCTGGTCATGCACCTGGCCGCCCTGCGTACCGTTGCCGCCCTCGGTGGCACCGATCTGAACCTGACCTTCGTGGTTGAAGGTTCCGAGGAGATGGGTGGCGGTGCACTATCCGACCTCATCAAGGAAAAGCCGGAGTTGTTCAAAGCCGATGTCATCCTCATCGCTGACAGTGGTAATGCAGCAGTGGGCATTCCCACGCTGACCACCTCCCTGCGCGGTGGCGGACAGCTGACCGTCACGGTGGACACCCTCAAGCAGGCGGTCCATTCAGGCCAGTACGGTGGTGCTGCACCTGATGCGGTATCAGCACTGGTGCGCATCCTGGATTCGATCCGCGATGAGCAGGGACGTACCGTGATCGACGGCGTGGACACCACCGCCACCTGGGAAGGTCTGCCCTATGATCCGGAAGAGTTCCGTTCCGATGCGGGCATTCTTGCGGGTGTGGACACCATGGGCGCTGAGGACAACCCGGCATCCCTGGTCTGGGCCCGTCCTGCGATCACCATCACCGGACTGACCTCCACCCCGGTGGCAGAAGCTGTCAATGCGGTTCCTGCAACTGCTTCAGCCAAGCTGAACCTGCGTGTACCAGCCGGGCAGGATGCGGTTGAGGTTGCTGAGAAACTCCGGGATCACCTGATCAATCATGCGCCCTGGGGCGCCAAGGTTGAGGTGCTTATCGACGACATCAATCAGCCCTTTTCCACAGACATCTCAGGTCCGGCCATCTCCACCCTGGCCGAGTGTCTTTCCGCGGCCTATGAAAACAAAGACACCGTGACTGTCGGATCAGGTGGTTCCATTCCGCTGTGCACCGAGCTCATGGAGGTCAACCCACAGGCGGAATTAGCCCTTTATGGCGTGGAGGAACCACTGTCCGTAATCCACTCTGCGGATGAGTCCGTGGATCCCGATGAGATTAGGGACATCGCCACAGCAGAGGCGTTGTTCCTGCTCAGCCTCAATAAATAGGTCCTGAGCAGCCCATTTAGTACCACCAACCCCCACCCCCGCGAGGGGGTGGGGGTTTCCTTGTAGCGGAAAGCGCTCTTGCTTGCCCCATGTGAGCCTGATTACTATATCGACCATGACAAAAATCATTGACCTCAAGCGAGTAGCCAAGGCTACGTACCCTGCTGCGGGATAAGGACTGACTCCCCGCATCAGGGAAGTAGTCGTTAAAGCCCCAGACAGTTTGAGAGTCGGTCCTTCACCTAACAGGATCTTTTTTATATCTTTTCCTCACCAAAGAAGAGACAGATCCACTCCCTCCTTATAGACGCAAAGGACCGTGTCATGTCTATCTCCACCAAAACCAACCGTCGCTCCACCATCATCGAATTCCGCCGCGAGACCCCTCGCCCAGTCAGCGTCAATCCGATCCAGACCGAGCCACGCATCTACGCCGATGATCCTTTCCGCGCACGTTTTGGTTTCCAGCTGCCCCGCGGTCTCCGCGAAGAAGCCCGCGGCATGGAATGGCGCACCTTCACCAGCACCTACGCACCGACCGCCAGCCTGCGCATCAACAACCTGGCATCTGACTCCCGTCGCGGAGGCCTGTACCACTACACCGCCACCCTGATCGAGAACTCCGGCGCAGCCCGTGACTCCACTGAGGCTGAGATCATGGCCACCGGCCCGATCTCCGCTTGCACCAACCTGCTGGCTGATGCCGGGCGTCGTGTCGAGATCCTGGAATTCCACCAGTTCGATATCTTCGAGGCAAGCGTCACCTTCATCTACGCTTCCAACAACAACCGCCGCACCTGGGCCATGGGCTTTGGTGGCACCGCTGAGCAGTCCGCTGCTTCCGCTCTGAGCTCCGCTGCCCACCTGATCTACGGCTGATCCAGCCACCCAGGGCAGCGCATCTCATCTGCGCACTTTGATTCCCACTGAGAACTTCTCGGGTGTACACATGTACCCCCGAGATTTTTTCATTTTGAGAAAGTTTTTCATTTTAATGCCATCGCCCCGTGAGCTGGACAAATCCTGAACAATGGTGCGAAACAGCCCCCTATATATACAGAGAAAACTGAATTTCCATTGGGAACGTCACACAGGCGCAGGTAGACTGCACGTGTATTGCCACGCCCTTCGCGGCGCCGCCTAGGACTTGGGTGTTTCTCAGTTTCTGGCTTCGTAAATCACTCCGACGCCTGTTGCTGGCTGGGGGCAGCGCGCAGGCGGGCGTCGTGAATTTTGGTGTGGCTTGAGAAAGCCCACAATGTGCAAAGGGGAACTGAGATAGCGTGCTGATACTTTTTCTCGCACTCACTGCCGCTGCAGTGCTGGCCCCAGCTCTGATTCGAACCATAGGGCGACCTGCTTTCGGTGTTCTGGCACTTGTACCTGCTGCGGGTTTCATCTGGGTGGTAACAGAGTTCATCAACGGAACCTTCAGAAATGGAGGTGAACTCTCCCTCCACTACGAGTGGATGCCCTCAGCCCATCTCAATATCACAATGCGCCTGGATTCCCTGGCCGCATTATTCTCGCTGATCATCCTCGGTGTCGGCGCCTTGGTACTGCTTTACTGCTGGGGTTATTTTGATTCCAACCCCGGCCGTCTGAGCGCCTTTGGTGGCCAGCTGGTTGGTTTTGCCATGGCCATGTATGGCCTGGTCATCTCCGACAACATCCTCCTGATGTACGTGTTCTGGGAGATCACCTCTGTCCTGTCATTCCTGCTGGTCGGCTATTACGGCGAACGTGCCTCCTCCAGGCGTTCTGCTGGACAGGCACTCATGGTCACCACCCTGGGTGGTTTGGCCATGCTGGTGGGCATCATCCTCATCGGTGCCCAGACCGGCGTCTGGTATTTCTCCGACATTCCGGTATTTGAGGGCAACTGGTCTGATGTTCCCTATGTCTCCATTGGTGCGATCCTCATCCTGGCTGGTGCACTGTCCAAGTCCGCCATCGCCCCCACCCACTTCTGGTTGCCAGGTGCCATGGCTGCCCCCACACCTGTCTCCGCCTACCTGCACTCAGCAGCGATGGTGAAGGCCGGCATCTACCTGGTCGCCCGCCTGGCCCCTGATTTCAACGTTGTCTCCTCCTGGTACCTGGTGATCATTCCCCTGGGAATTTTCACCATGATCATGGGCGGCTGGATGGCCCTGCGCCAGAAGGACCTCAAGCTGATCCTGGCCTATGGCACCGTTTCCCAGCTGGGCTTCATCATCTCCGTGGTTGGTGTGGGTACCCGGGAGGCACTGCTTGCAGGTCTGGCACTGACCTTCGGACACTCACTGTTCAAGGCCACACTGTTTATGACCGTCGGTGCCATTGACCACACCACCGGTACCCGTGACATCAATGAGCTGTCCGGGCTCGGCAGGAAGCGTCCCTTTGTCTTCGCACTGGCAGCCATCTCAGCTGCCTCCATGGCTGGCATTCCACCACTGTTTGGTTTCATCGCCAAGGAAACCGCCATTGATTCCATTCTCAATGAGCAGATGCTCCAGGGCATGCCGGGCAACCTCATGCTCACCGGCATCATCCTGGGTTCCATCTTCACCATGGCCTATTCCTGCTATTTCCTCTACGGGGCATTCGCCACCAAGCGCAAGCTCTTCCCAGAGGGCCATGGCACCTCCCCTGCGGTGAGGGATTCCCACCCGATCACCTTCGATCTGTGGATCGCACCCCTGGTGCTGACCGCACTGACCGTCATTTTCGGTGTCTTCCCCGCACCGATGTCCAACATCATCGGTATGCATGTGGACAATGTGGCACCAGGTGAGGATGCCTACCTGTCCCTGTGGCACGGGTTCAACCTCCCACTGCTGCTGTCTGCGATCATCATCGCCGTTGGTTTCCTGCTCTACTGGAACCTGCCCGTGGTCCACCGCTTCCAGCCGAAGACCTCTACCTTCGGTGATGCTGACACCGCCTATGACGCCATCCTGGACTTCCTGCGTGTGGTCTCCCTGCGCCTGACCGCCTCCACCCAGCGTGGTTCCCTCACCCTGAACATCGGCATCATCTTCCTGGTGCTCACCGTCGTTCCGATGGTTGCACTGATCACCGGTGAACGCAGTGATGTGCGCATGGAACTGTGGGACAGCCCCTTCCAGGGTGTCGTGGCAGTCATCATCATCCTGGTGGCAATCGTGTCCACCCAAATGCAGAACCGTCTATCAGCACTGATCCTCATCGGCATGACCGGTTATGGCATCGCCGTGATCTTCGCACTTCACGGTGCCCCCGATCTGGCTCTGACCCAGACTCTGGTGGAAACCATCCTCATGGTGGTCTTCATGCTGGTGCTGCGCAAGATGCCCACGGAGGTCACCTGGAAGCCAGATCCCAAGAATGCCCGCATGCGTGCCTGGCTGGCAGCCTCAGCAGGTATCGCGGTCGTGGTGCTCACCATCTTCGCCATGAATGCCCGCACCGAACAGCCGATCTCCATGTACATGCAGGATCTGGCCTATGAGGTTGGACACGGCGCCAACACGGTCAACGTGCTGCTGGTGGATATCCGTGGTTTCGATACCTTCGGTGAGATCTCCGTCCTGGTGGTTGCGGCCACCGGTATCGCCTCCCTGGTCTACCGCAACCGCAGCTTCCGACGCGATTCCAGGCGCCCCACCCTGGCCACCACCGGCCGTCGTTGGTTGGCGGCACCCGTGGACACAGAAAAGGCACAAAACCGTTCCCTCATGGTGGATGTGGCCACCCGCATCCTGTTCCCATCCATGATCATGCTGTCGGTCTACTTCTTCTTCGTGGGCCACAACGCCCCGGGCGGAGGTTTCGCCGGGGGGCTGGTCGCAGCCCTGGCCTTTGCCCTGCGCTATCTGGCCGGTGGCCGTGATGAGCTGGAAGAGGCATTACCAGTGGATGCCGGACGTATCCTCGGTACGGGTCTGATCGCCTCCGCAGCAGCGCTACTCTGGCCGATGGCCCTGGGTGAACCACCACTGACCTCCCATATCTGGGATGTCACGCTGCCGCTGATCGGCGATATCCACATCGCCTCCGCACTGCTCTTCGATCTTGGTGTCTACCTCATCGTCATCGGACTGATCATGCATGTCATGCACAGTCTCGGTGGCCAGTTGGACCGTGATGAGGATATGCGTAAGCAGCGTGCCCGTGACCGTGCACGCCGCCTGGCACGCAGCACACGGAGGGAAGCCGCCCTGGCCTCATCGACTTCTGCGGTGCGCAGCACCGCAGATAAACCCCGACCACTGCCCTCGATTCAGCCTCGTGGCACTGACACAGGGCCCGAACCAACAGGCAGTGCTGATAGTGGAACGTCGCAAAGCAATAACAACACCGGAAAGGAGCAGTAGATGGTAGCCAATCTCTTCCTGCTCCTGGCCGCGGGTACGCTGGTGGCCGCAGGTGTGTACCTGCTGCTGGACCGCGCCATGACCAAGATGATCATGGGTCTGATGCTGATCGGCAACGGTGCCAACCTGCTGATCCTGGTTGCCGGCGGACCGGCTGGTGCTCCCCCGATCAAGGGCCGCGAGAGCACCCTGTACCCGGATCAGATCGCAGATCCACTCACCCAGGCCATGATCCTCACCGCCATCGTGATCTCCATGGCGATGACCGCCTTCATGCTGTCACTGGCCTACCGCCAGTACCGCTACCGCACCGAGGACTTCATTCAGGATGACACCGAGGACGTCGCAATTTCAGTGCGCCCGAATATCGCCTCGGCTGCCCCAGACCATGACGCCTCCGATGACCCAGAGACAGGACGCATGACCTCCGAAGGTGACGAGTTCGGCCCAGAATCCTTCGAGCTGCCACTGAAGGGAGAAAAGGATGAGTAGTGAACTCTATGACCTCCTGGTCTCCCTGCTGCCCTACATGGTGCCGATGCCGGTCATCCTGCCGGCGGTCGCCGCAGCACTGACCCTGATCCTGTCCAAGTATGTGCAGGCCCAGCGCGCCGTCACCCTGACGGTTCTGGCCTTCCTCATCGCGCTCAATGCCACCATGTTGTACCTGGTGGACAGCGAAGGCATCCAGACCCTGCAGATCGGTGGTTGGGACGCACCAGTCGGCATCACCTTAGTGGCGGACCGGCTGTCAGTCTCCATGCTGTCGGTATCTTCTATCGTGCTGTTTGCCGTGATGGGTTATGCGATCAGCCAGGGTATCCGCGATGGCGGCAAGGATGAGCCGGTGGCAGTGTTCATGCCCTCCTATCTGCTGCTGTCCATGGGTGTGAACCTGGCATTCCTCTCCGGTGACCTCTTCAACCTGTACGTCGGCTTCGAGGTCCTGCTGGTTGCCTCCTATGTGCTGCTCACCCTTGGCGCCTCCCCCGCACGTGTGCGCTCAGGTGTGGGTTATGTGATGGTCTCCATGGCCTCATCCATGGTCTTCCTCTTCGGTCTGGCCATGGTCTACGCTTCGGTGGGTACCCTCAACATGGCCCAGATCGGCCTGCGGATGGAAGACATCCCCGATGGCACCCGCTCCGCGATCTTCGCGGTGCTCCTGGTGGCCTTCGGCATCAAGGCGGCGATCTTCCCGCTGGATTCCTGGTTGCCGGACTCCTATCCCACCGCTCCATCCCTGGTCACCGCGGTCTTCGCCGGCCTGCTGACCAAGGTCGGTGTCTACGCCATCATCCGTGCCCGATCCGTCATCTTCATCGACGGCTCCCTAGATACCCTGTTGATGTGGGTGGCCCTGGCCACCATGCTCGTGGGCATCATGGGTGCGATGGCACAGAATGACATCAAACGATTATTGTCCTTCACCCTGGTCAGTCACATCGGTTATATGATCTTCGGTGTGGCACTTGGTTCCGCAGCCGGCCTGTCCGGTGCGATCTTCTACGCCATCCACCACATTCTGGTTCAGACCACGCTCTTCCTGGTGGTGGGTCTGGTGGAACGCCAGGCAGGTTCTTCCTCCCTGCGCCGTCTGGGGTCACTGGCCTACCTCTCCCCACTGCTGGCGATCTTGTACTTCATCCCGGCGATCAACCTGGGTGGTATCCCACCGTTCTCCGGATTCCTGGGCAAAATCATCCTGCTCGAGGCCGGTGCACAGGTGGGTGGCTGGATGGCCTGGGTGCTCATCGCCGGTGCTGTTGTCACCTCCCTACTCACCCTGTACACCATGGTCCTGGTCTGGTCCAAGGCCTTCTGGCGTGACCGCAAGGACGCACCCGACGGTGCCACCGCCATTGCGCGCCCCGCTCCCCTGGTGGATGTTCAAGACGAAGTTTCCGTCAAAGAGCGTAGCGACGTCGGACGCATGCCTTTGGGCATGGTCGCTTCCACCTCCATCCTGGTGGTCGCCTCCCTCATGGTGTCTGTCCTGGCAGGCCCACTGTCCGCAGTCACCGGGCGTGCCGCGGAATCCGCCCAGGATGTCAACATCTACCGCAGTGCCGTACTGGGACCGAACTACCTGGATCCACACCGCACCCTGGAGATGGAGCGTTATGACGCCGACCGCGACAACCTGGACCACCGCACAGACAGTGAACTCAGCGGCGGCACCGCTGATGACGCACGTGTGGTCAGCGGCGAGATCCTCACCAACTCAGCACCCAACTCGGTGACAAAGGAGGCCACCCCATGATTGCAGGCTTGAAGCGTCGTTTCCGGCCCCTGTTCACCCTGTGGCTGACCATCATGTGGATCATGCTCATGGGCGAGATCTCCTGGGCTAATATCATCGCAGGTTTCCTGGTGGGTACCGCCATCGTGCTCCTGCTGCCGCTGCCTGCGATGCCCATTGCCAACATCAAGGTTCGCTGGGGTGCTTTTGCCCTGCTGATCCTCAAGTGGTTCTGGGACCTGGCGAAGGCATCCGTGAAGGTGGCCTGGCTAGCCCTGCGCCCACAGGACCCACCCAAGACCGCGATCCTCAACGTTCCGATGCGTGTGCAAAATGACCTGGTGCTGTCCTTTGCCACAGTGCTGTACAACCTGCAGCCGGGTGGTTCAGTAACTGATATTGATATTGCCAACCGCATGTGGACAGTCCACATTCTTGATGCCGATTCCCCAGATGCCATCGAGAATGAAATTCAAAACGTTGCCGACCTTGAGCGCAACCTGATCCACGTCTTTGAAAGGGGCTAGGCCGATATGAATCCCGAACTCTACACAGCGATTCTCACCGTCGCCGCCTTCTTATTCTGTGTGTCCTTCATCCTGACCACCTATCAGATCATGGTGGGCCCGAACTCCATTGACAGACTGCTGGGCATGGATGGCACGGTCTCCATGATCCAGTGTGCCCTGGCCACCTATATCTGCTGGACTCTGGACACCACCGTCAGTAACGCCATGATGGTGGTGGCCATGATGGGATTCATGGGTTCCGTTGCCGTGGCACGTTTCAGAAAGAGGGACGGTGCCTAAATGACCATTCATCTGATCACCGACATCATCTCACTGGTGTTGATTCTCTCTGGTGCGATTCTGTCCTTCTCCGCCGCGGTAGGCCTGGTGCGCTTCAAGGACTCCATGTCCCGTGTCCACGCCATCACCAAACCACAGACCACCGGTCTGATTCTCACCGTGGTGGGTGCGCTGATCCGCATGCTGGGACATGAGGACTTCGATGTCTCCATGCGTGGAGACATGGGCATCCTTGTCCTGCTGATCTTCTTCGCCCTGATCACCAGCCCCGTCACCGCACAGCGAGTGGGCCGAGTATCGCGCCGTGAAGGCCTTTATGGAGAAAAGCAAAAGCTCTCCCGTAATGATGCCCCGGCAGAACGTGGCATCAAGAAGTAGCTCTGGAAAAATAAAACCCAAGAGTGCTGTCCCCTTTTTCACAGGGACGCACATCCTGGGTTTTCTTTTCAGATCACCAGTTCAACTGGCTTATACTTGCCCGCCAGGTCACTAACCTGGGCAATCTTATTCCTCAGTGGCTCACCACATCAGGAATGGTTCTCCAGGAACTGCCCCAGCCGGGTACCGAACTCAGCAGGGTGGGTGCGGTAGGTGCGTAGACCTGCACCCTCCACGGTGACACCGACCACGTTGGGCAAGGTATCCACAAGACTTGCGGCATCTGGCACTGGATACTGAGACCCACGCAGAACCAGAGTGGGTGTGGCGACATCAGCAAAATCTGCGGCGGTGGAACTACTCAGCTCAGCAACATGGGTGAGCAGCTCCTTCTTGTTGCGGTCACGGAAGAGGAAACCCGGAATCTTCTTCAGCACACGGCCGACCTTCTGCCCCCGCTCATCCAGGGAGATCGCCGGAGTGTCTAAGACCAGGTGGGTGATGCGCTGTGGTTGTTGCTGCGCGACACGCAAGGCTACTGCCGCACCGCGTCCTGAACCGACCAGGATGACGCGGCGGAGCTCGTGTTTATCCAGGAGTGCTTCCACATTCCCCTGGCCTTCTTCCTCCCCACCAGACCACGGGGCGATCCGGGGCTTCAACCCCCTCCCTACAGGTAGAGAGTTCACCACTTCGGTGAAGGCATCCGGCATCTCCCCGGCGTCGGGGATGAAGATGATGGTTTTAGTCGTCTGATCCAAGGGGTGTTAACTCCTCCAATTCATCGCAGGCCAAGTCCACAGCGGTGGTCCAGGTACCGGTGCGCTTGAAGGCCCGGCGCTGGCGTTCATAGCCGCCACCGCGCTCGAGGATCTCCAGCACCAGATCAAGTTCTCGTTCACATCCCAGCTCGGCGGCCAGGGGCATGAGTCGAGCCACCAGGCGACGGATCTCGTCCTGAACCATCGATTCATCGGTATCGCGGGAGATGATGATCTCCGCATCCAGGCCATAACGGGCGGCACGCCACTTGTTTTCCGCCACATGCCACTGCTGCAGGGTGGGTAATTCCTCACCACGATCAATCATACGGTCATAGTGCACCACCAGGCAGTGGGTGAACGCCACGATGGCGGAGAGCTCCCGCAGGTTGGAGGTGGAATCGGCCACGCGGACCTCAATGGTTCCCCACTTGGAGGCCGGGCGGATATCAAAGTGCATGGAACCGGTGTGGTTGATCACGCCGGACTTGTCCTGGTCTTCCATATAAGACACCCACTCATCCCAGTTCTGGAACTGGTACGGCAGTCCTGCGGTGGGAAGCTGCTGGTAGAGCATGGTGCGGTTGGAGGCATAACCGGTGTCCAGACCATCCCAGGCCGGGGAGCTGGCAGACATGGCCAGCAGGTGAGGATAGTTGGTCAGCAAAGCGTTGATGATCGGCCACACGCGATCCTCATGACTGATTCCCACATGCACATGGATACCCCAGATGAGCATCTGGTTTCCCCAGTACTGGGTGCGCGCGATGATCTCGTCATAGGCACCCTTCTCTGACACCGGGTTCTCACGGAAGTCAGAAAAAGGGTGGGACCCAGACGACCAGAGACGTAAGCCCAGTTCATCGGCGGCTTCCTTCACCGCGGCCAGATCATGGGAGAGCTCATCCATGGCCTGGGGCACGGTATCGCAGATGCCGGTGACCAATTCCACGGTGTTCTGGAGGAATTCTCGCTCCAAGCGCACCTCGGGGTGGTTCTTGGCCACGATCTCCAGGATCTCTGAGGCACGTGGTGCCAGGTCGCGGCTGACCGGATCAACCAGTGCCACTTCCCACTCCACGCCGAGGGTCGGCCTGGGCGAACGCTTGAATTCAATGGCCATGGCGTGTGGGGCCTCCTTTAAGGATTAGGGGGTTTGTCCGAGGGGGAAACTTTTAGAGGGCGACGTCTTCAGTCAGGACCAGCACGATGGCATCATCGCCATCGGTTTCCTTCGGGAGGACATCGCTGCGTTCCATGGCGATGCCACCAACACGGTCTGCCAGCTTGCGGGCTTCCTTCTCTGCATCAGGGTTGCCCTTGGTGAAGTAGACGGTGTTCTGTGGAATGGCTATATCGGCGAGGTTACCGGATTCGACCTTGTCATAATCGCCGTCCAGGCTGTCTGCCACGCGTGCGGCCAGCTGGGTGACGGTGGAGTTGTTGAGAACATGCAGGGTGGTCACCGGGGTGCCCTCTGCAGCAGGACGGGCAGGACGCTCCGCGGCTGGTGCTTCCTCATTCTCTGCAGTCTCAGCCTCAGCATCCCGTGCACCGTCTTCCTCACGTGGTGTCTCGGCTTCAGTGTTCTCCGCGGAAACACCTTCACCTGACGCATCATCGAAATCAAAACCGCCGGAAGCCTCGCCATCACTCTGCGCACCTTCATCTTGGGACTGGGTGGTACCGGTGGCTGCGGAATCAGCATCATTATCAGTACTGAGGGACCACAGCGCCCATGCTGCCAGGAGAACGGCCACGGCGATGAGGATCATGGCGAGTCCGCGTACAGGTAGGCCGGAAGCCTGGGCTTTCTTCACGGGATCGCCAGCGTTTCCTGGCGTCTGGGACGGGGAGGGATTCTGCATGTCCGAAGTCATGGCGATTAGTCTATCTTCCCAGCCCGACGCCGTAACCTGGACACCAGTGTTGGGTGGATTTTCATAGCTTCGGGGGTATCGATGATCAGGTTCAACCGCTGGTAGTAGCGCACAGGTGAGATATCGAAGGCGGCGCGGATGGCTTCCTCCTTGGCGCCCTGTGCACGCGGTGCGGACGCTTCAAAGTCGAGGAGCTTTAAATCATCGGAGCTAAGCATGCCTAAACTGTAGAACATGACTGTCCGTCCAATTGTTATCCACGGTGATCCCGTCCTTCACAACCCCACCCAGGAGGTGACTGAACCCGTCTCCGAGCTCCAGGAACTCATTGCAGATATGTACGAGACCATGGAGGTCGCCCATGGTGTCGGCCTGGCCGCCAACCAGATCGGTGTGAACAAGCGTCTCTTCGTTTTCAACTGTCCTGATGATGAGGGTGTGCTGCACCGCGGTTGCTTCATCAACCCGGTGCTGGAGACCTCTGAGATCCCGGAGACCATGCCCGCTGATGATGGTGAAGATGAGGAGGGGTGCCTCTCTGTTCCCGGTGAGGGCTTCCCCACTGGTCGCGCTGACTGGGCGAAGGTCACCGGCCTCAATGAGGAGGGTGAGGAATGGTCCATGGAGGGCACCGGTTTCCTGGCCCGTTGTTTCCAGCATGAGGTGGGCCACCTGGATGGTTTTCTCTACACAGATGTTCTGATCGGCCGGTGGAAGCGCATGGCCAAGAAGACCATTAAGGCCAATGGTTGGACCGAACCTGGTCTGACCTGGATGCCCGGCGTGGATGAGGATCCTTTCGGACATGACTCCTAGGCTGCCGCAATTCCGCAGTCACAACCCGAAGATCGGTGATCGCGTTGTGGTGCGACGTCGCATCGAAGGTGCAGAGGGTGCCGATGTGCATTGGACCGATGTCATCGGCCATGTCATGGGTCTTGATCCGTTGGTGGTGCGCCCGCAGTCCATCGGTGGCATGCCTTCTGAGGCTGAGGGCATCGAGATCCCTGAGCAGCAGCTTGAGGTGGTGAAGATTCTCTCGCCCCGTACCATTCGGAACTCTGATATCCGTGCGGTGGAGGTCGCCACGGCTAAGGCTTTCCCCGGGTTGATCAATGAGTGGTCCGGGGGTTGGCTGCTGCGTGCCGGTGATGGCATCACCGAGCGTTCCAACTCCGCCTCCCCATTGGGGCCGACCACCGGTTTTGATCCGGTACCCATGGAGGCGGTTGAGGAGTTCTACGCCAGGCATGATCTGCCGGTGCGCCTGCACATCCCGGAGCGGATCGGTAAGCCTGCCCAGAAGGTCATTTCCGCTGATCCGGATGCTTGGACCATGGGGCCGGAGATTCTGGTGATGTCCAAGCCCCTGTCCACCATTGATTCCGTTGCTCTGCCGGAGGGGCTGTCCTTCCGGGTAGATGAGCAGCCTGATGATGAGTGGTTGAACATGTACCACTTCCGTGGGCAGGCACTTCCGCCGCAGGCCCTGGAGCTGCTGCGCACCAAGATTGATGGGGTCATGGGTTTTGCCCGCCTGATCACCGCCGAGGGGCAGACCGTCGCCATCACGCGTGCCACCATCACCTCTGCAGAGTCGCGCACCTTCCTCGGGTACTCAGCCGTGGAGGTCGCGCCTGCTTATCGACGCCGGGGCCTGGGTACCGCGCTCGGCGCTCGGATCCAGCAATGGGGTGCCGATATGGGTGCGGAGGAAGCCTATCTGCAGGTAATCTCAGCCAATGAGGCCGGAATCGGGTTGTACACCAAACTCGGATTCACTGAACACCACCGCCACCGCTACGCCGAACGCACTTGTTAGACTGCGTGCGGCAGGTGGGGGCCGGAGGGGGCCGTCGATGAGCTCGCTTCTTGAAAACGCTAGGGTATAGGTCATGCGCATCGTCAACTGGAACGTCAACTCGGCACGCACCCGCGTGGACCGGATGGTGGAATTTCTCTCACGTCATGACGTGGATGTTCTGGCGGTGCAGGAAACCAAATGTAAAGACGAACAGTTTCCTTATGACCGTTTCACCGAGATCGGTTATGAGGTCGCACACTTCGGGCTGAACCAGTGGAATGGTGTCGCGATCATTTCCCGCGTGGGCATCGAGGACGTCCAGACTGCCTTCCCCGGCCAACCGGGATTCCACAAGGATCCAGAACTCGAGCAGGCCACCGAAGCCCGCGCCATCGGAGCGATCTGTGGTGGGGTGCGCGTGTGGAGCCTGTACGTGCCCAACGGCCGTGAGATCGCTGATCCTCACTATGACTACAAGCTGCGCTGGCTGTTTGCCCTGCGTAATTATGTCGCCGACACCCTGGCTGAGAAACCTGATGAGAAGATGGTTCTGCTGGGTGATTACAACATCGCCCCCACCGATCAGGATGTCTGGGATATCTCCGCTTTCGAGGGCAGCACTCATGTCACCGAACCGGAACGTGCTGTTTATGAACAGCTCCTGGAGTCAGGCCTGAAGGAAACCAACCCCGGCCCCGGAATCTTCACCTACTGGGATTACAAGGGTGCACGCTTCCTCAAGGGTGAGGGCATGCGTATTGATTTCCAGCTGGCCACCCCGTCGCTGGCCGTACTGGCTGGCGATACCTTTGTTGATGTGGAGGAACGTAGCGGGAAGGGCGCATCAGATCACGCTCCTGTGATCGTCGACTACGCGGTATAGCAGAAGCGTTAACGCAGGCTCATGAGTATATCCATCGATCTGGAGCTCTGGCAGACCATCGGCTTGATCGTGGATTACACGATCAAGGTCATCGCGATTGGTTATGTGCCGGAAGGCCGTCGCCCGAGTACCTCCACAGCGTGGCTGCTGGCTATTTTGCTGATCCCCTTCCTCGGTCTGCCCTTGTTCCTGCTGATGGGGTCGCCGTATATCAACAAGCGACGCCACCGCATCCAGCAGGAGGTCAATGACCTCATTGACAACGTCCACGATGATGTCACCGACTCCCCCGGGGGCATCACTGTGCATCCGGAGATCAAATCCGTCATCCGGATGAACAGGAAACTTACCAGGATGCCTGCTGTCACCGGTGTCAACCACGGTGTCTACAACGATTATGCATCCACCATCCAACGCATGACAGATGCCGTGGATGAGGCAGAACGTTACGTTCACGTGGAGATCTACATCATGGCCTGGGACAACACCACCCGGCCCTTCTTTGAATCACTGGAACGAGCAGTTCAACGTGGTGTGAAGGTACGTCTGCTCTTTGACCATGTGGGCAGCTGGAAATACCCCGGTTACCGTGCACTTCGCAAGAACCTCACCCGCATGGGTATCGACTGGTACCTCATGCTGCCGCTGCAGCCCTGGAAGCTGCGCTTCCGACGCCCCGACCTGCGCAATCACCGCAAGATGCTCATCGTCGACGGTCAGCGCGGCTTCATCGGATCCCTCAACATGATTGACTCCAGCTACCTACAACGCAGAAACATCCGGGTGGGGCGCACCTGGCAGGATCTCATGGTGGAGATGTCCGGGCCGATTGTTTCCTCCATGGAGATGGTGTTCGCCGGTGACTGGTATCTGGAGTCCAATGAGGCCCTGGACATCCGTGATCACGCCGAAGCCCATGAAATCATCCCGGATACCACACAGCATTCCCAGAAGAATCTGGTGCAGCTGCTGCCCTCCGGTCCTGGTTACACCACCGAGCCCAACCTGCGGATGTTCAACTCCATCGTGCACCACGCCAAGGAACGCCTGGTGTTGTGCAGCCCCTACTTCATCCCCGATGAATCCCTCCTGGAGGCGGTCACCTCCGCCTGCTACCGCGGGGTTCAGGTGGAACTGTATGTGTCCGAGCAGGCTGACCAGTTCATGGTCAACCATGCCCAGTCATCCTATTATCAGGTGCTATTGGAAGCCGGTGTGAAGATCTACATGCTACCCAAACCCGCCGTATTGCACACCAAGTACATGATTGCGGATCCAGATAGTGAGGAACACGGTGTGCCGATGGGTGTGGTGGGCTCCTCCAATCTGGATATGCGCAGTTTCGGCCTCAACTATGAGATCTCCATGATGATCATCAAGGGCAACCTGATCCGAGAGCTCAATGACATCACCGCCGGCTACAAGGACAGCTGCATCAAACTCACCCTGGACAAATGGAATGAACGCAGCTGGGCCAGGCGTTACCTGGACAATGTCATGCGTCTGACCTCTGCCCTGCAATAAGTAACTGCGCTCCTGCAGGGGTGGGCAGGGCTCAGCGCATCTCCGACTGGCCCACGCGGCCAGCGAACCAGGCAGCTGCACAGGCGATGACAGCACAGGTCACCATGGCCACCGACATCGTCAGCGCACGGTCAGAACCCAGCCCCACCAGTGGACTGACCAGACCACCCATGGCGAACTGGGTGAACCCCATGACCGCAGAACCGGAACCCGCACGGCTGCGCACCACCGACGTCCCCAGAGCAACCGAATTGGCCATGATCATCGGAACATGGGCGATCATCATGAAGAGCAACACCAAGAGCAGCACAGGTGAGCCGATGAAGGCCACCTCCAGCAGCAACACCAGAGCCAACACCGTGAAACTGACCAGGGCGGTGCTCATGATGCGGTGTGGATCAAAACGGTTGAGGAGCCTGCGGTTCACCATGCCGCACAGCATCATGCCCAGTGCGTTGACGGCGAAGACCACGGAATACATCACCGGGCTCAACCCCAGCTGATTCTGCAGCACAAACGGGGAGGCGGAGATATAGGAGAACATGGCACCGAAGGTGAAGGCCAGGATCAGGGCATAGGCGAGGAACTGTGGGTTCTTCAACACGAACAGGTAGTTCTGCCCCATTCCCCGCAGTCCGGAACCGGTCCGTTCCACAGGTGGGCGGGACTCCCGGATGCCGAAGATGACCACGAGCACCTGCGCGATATTGATCAGGGCCAGGGCCCAGAACACCGCACGCCAACCAAAGGGTGTTGCGATGACGCCACCGATCACCGGGGCCAGGATGGGTGCAGCACCCTGAATGATCATCAACAAGGCAAAGGCCTGTGCTGCTTCCTTCCCCTTGGCCAGGTCCGGAACAATGGCTCGGGCGATCACCACGCAGGCACCACCACCCAGTCCTTGGACCAGTCTCATGGCGATGAGCACACCTATGCCTGGTGCCATCGCGCAGGCGATGCTGGCCAGCAGGGAGGCCAGGGTGCCGGCGAGCAGAAGATTCTTCCTACCCATGGAGTCTGAGATCGGTCCGATGATGAGCTGACCGATCGCCATGCCGATCATGAATGCTGACAGGGTCAGCTGCACCATCGGTGTGGTTGTGTCTAATTCGTTCGCAATCGCCGGCAGTGCCGGGAGATACATGTCCGTGGACAATGCTGGTGTGGCGGTCAGCAACGCCAGGCCCATCAACAAAGGCGTCGAAATCCGTTGTTTATCCTGTGCCATCATGCATATCCCACCATTTCTAGAATTGTTGACGCCACCGTCAGCGTGTAGCCCACTGGTTATCCCACACCACCAGGGATATAACAATAAACCATGAGTTCACCGAACACCCCACCCCGGGTTTCGCCGGTGTGCTAGGAAAATAGGCGGAGTTGGCCTCTGGTTTTTGGTTTGTTCACCCACCATCCATGTACGATTCAAGTAGATGCATGATGAGCCCCACGGGAAGGCTCTCATATGGTTTTATTCATCCAAACTGAATAAAGGAAAGAAGAGGGGGTGCGCGTGACAAACAGCTTTGAATACGTGCAGCACCCACGACGGGCTCTCCCTCCACCGATTCCCACCGGACGCGGACCGGCCGCAGCTTTCCTGCCCGGTACCTTCCATCCGATCAACCCGAAGCAGATTGCCCCAGGCAGCGATCAGGTCCTCTTGTCAGGATGGGGAAAATTCCTGCGCTGGCTGCTGGTGTTGGCCTCCATCTTCGCCATCATCGTGGGTATCAACCTGATCCTCGACGGCGTATATAATGTCGGAACCACCAGCACCAACCGCCTGTATGATCTGGCACGTGACCCGTTCATCGGTCTGCTCATCGGCATTTTGACCACCGCCCTGGTGCAATCCTCCACCACCACGACAACACTGACTGTGGCAGCTGTGGGCACAGGTATCGTCACCGTCCCCGTGGCCATCCCCATCATCATGGGTGCCAACATCGGCACCACCATCACAGCCCTGTTGGTGTCATTTTCCTATATGGGGGAACGCCGGGAATTCAAGAAGGCTTTCACCACGGCGGCGATGCACCTGTGGTTCAACGTCCTGGTTGTCCTGGTCGCTCTCACCATCGAAATGCTCTTCCACCCTCTGCAGACAATCAGTGGGGATCTGGCTGACAAGGTTCTGGGTTCCAGTGAGACCACAGTGCCCACCACCCATATCGTGGAAGATATCACGACCCCGATCGTTGACACGATCGGCACCCATGGACTGTTCGGCATGGTGGGTAATGGTGGCGTGGCCACTGCTTTGTCCCTGATCACCGGCACCCTGTTCATCCTGGTGGCCATCAAGGTGATGAGTTATCAACTGCGCATGATCACGGCTGCCACCACGCACTCCCTGCTGGATATGTTCTCCAGCCCTGAGGAGAACACACGCCTGACGCTGAAGGCCAACACCCTTGGGGTCGGTGTGGGCCTGCTGTTCACCATCATGGTGACTGCCTCATCTGTCACCGTGTCCTCCATGCAACCCTTTGCTGTGACCAAGAGTCTGCCCCGGCGCGCCATGCTGGCCGTCATCCTGGGTGCCAATGTGGGCACCACGCTGACCGCCATGATCGCCACCTTCGCCATCGTGGGTGTGCACGGCGCCTTCGCACTGCAGGCAGCCCTGGTGCACCTGACCCTGAACCTGGTCGGTGCCCTCGTGGTGTTGTGTGTGCCCTCACTTGGCCGTGCCATCACCAACCTCGCAGCTGGTTCAGCACGCCTTGCCGCCCGCAGCTACACCAGGACCATCGTCACGATCTTCGGCATGTTCATGGTGTTCCCCATCATCATCCTCGTCATCTACGCACTGATGAACTAGCAGACCCCCGCCCCCGGGATATCTCAGGTGTCAGGCATCCCGCTTTTCCAGGACAACCAGTCCTGCTGCGAACAACACAACCGCCCAGATACCGAAGTAGACGGCGCCGAACTCGATGCTCCAGCCGGGGTCAGTGGTCTGGAAGTTAGTGATGAAGGATCGCAGGTTGGTGAAGGGACCATATTTACCAATGGTCTCGCCTACCCGGGGCAGCAGGCCAGCCAGATCCTCCAGGGCCAGGTGCCACATGAGAATCAAGGCGATCGCACCGGCAGACTGACGGAGCAACAGGGCGATACCGGAGGCGAACGTCACCAATAATGCCGCTCCCACGGGGTACTGCCACAGAATCCGACGTGCTTCCTGGTCATTCCACACATCCAGGGTGCTGCTGGCGATATCCGAGGCGAGTGCTTTGGCCACATAGAAACACAACAACACGGTGGTGAACGTGATGATCATCGCGATGACCGCATACAGCAGCCACTTGGCCACCGCCACCACCCAGCGCTTAGGTGTGGCCAGGAAGGACTGCTGCTGATATCCATAACGGAACTCCGTGGTGAACATCATGACGGCCTGCACGATCAGAACCAGGAAGCCCACCACGTAGATAACGGCCACGGTGTTTCCTGCCAGAAGCAGTGTGGTGCTCAGGTCCTCACCGGTGGCGAAACTACCGATGAATGCGGCAAAGGCCACGCTGAGCACAATGATCAGGGCGGTGGTCCACCAGAAGGATTTAGTGGTGCGGAGTTTGGTCCACTCGGACCTCAGAACATTGAAAAACATGGGTTATTTCTCCTCCTGTGCGGACTGCTCCGGGGTGGAGGCTTGGTACTGGACGGTATCTCCCGTGGTCTGTAGGAAGGCTTGCTCAAGCGATGCCCGGTGCTCAGACAGTTCCAGCAGACCGATTCCGCGGCTGAAAGCCAGGGTTCCGATCTCATCGGTGGTGTGGTTGGTGATGATGAAGGTCGGTGAGGGGTCGGTGTCGATAAGCTTTGTGTCAAAGCTGATCCCCTGCTCCCGCAGCGCCGACTGGAATGCTTCCGGGTGGGCGGTGCGCACCATCACGGTGGTGGCGGAGTGCTCACGGATGAAGTCCTGGATCGGGGTGTCCGCCACCAGCTTTCCGCGGCCGATGACCACCAGATGATCAGCAGTAAGCGCCATCTCTGACAGGAGGTGGGAACTGATCAGGACGGTGCGGCCCTCATCAGCCAGGTTCTTCAGCAGGGTGCGTACCCAGTGGATGCCCTCAGGGTCCAGGCCGTTGACAGGCTCATCCAGGATCAGATACTCCGGATCACCGAGCAGGGCTGCGGCAAGACCGAGTCGCTGTCCCATGCCCAGGGAGAATCCACCAGTCTTCTTGCCGGCGACATCAGTGAGGCCGACAAGCGCCAACACTTCATCCACCCGCTTGGTAGGAAGCCCATTGGCCTGTGCGATCCACTTCAGGTGGTTGCCCGCGGTGCGGTTGGGGTGGGTGGCCTTGGCATCCAGTAGAGTCCCCACCCGGGTCAGAGGCTTTTTCAGGGCCCGATAAGGCTGCCCCCCGATGGTGGTGTGACCGCTGCTGGGATTATCCAGTCCAACGATGCACCGCATGGTCGTGGACTTCCCGGCCCCGTTGGGCCCGAGGAAACCGGTGACAATCCCAGGTTTGACGGTGAAACTCAGATCCTCGACTGCACGGACCTGCCCATAGTGTTTATTCAGGCCTACGACTTCAATCATGCAGACCAGTTTGTCACTAATTGCTCAGTCGGTTGCAGTTACCTCGCCGATAAGCTGCTTCAGGCCGGGCCAGGCCATCTGGAATGCTGCCATCAAAGGCAGATCCTCCACCTCAACCACCCGTACCCATCGTAATTCCAGAGATTCCTCATTGGCCACGGTCTTCAGGGGATGTCCGTTGTCTGTCCGGGCGATCACCGTGGTGTAAGTCCATCCGCCTGCCAGCTCCGGGCGATCTGGATCAGCAGCAAAAGGTCCGGCGGTGACCACGGAGTGGAGGATGGTGACATGTCCTGCATCAATCCCGGTTTCCTCCGAGGCCTCACGCAGGGCAGCCTCAGCTTCTGATTCATGGGAGTCCCGGGCGCCGCCGGGAAGTGCCCAGGTTCCGCCGTTATTGGTCCAGTGGGCACGGTGCTGCGTCAGCACCTGCCACTGCGAGACCTCTTCATCATCGCTGCCTGCAAGCAGAAGTAATCCTGCCGCTCCGTTTCGGCCCCACACGGAAGCTCCTGCAGGTCCTGCTGCCCATCCGTCACCATCACCTTTCATGCTGTCTACATTAGGTCAGTCGCCCGATCCTGTGGGGTGGAAGTGGGTGGAGACATAGTCCGTGTTCATCCAGCTGCAATCCACAGAAGGGGTATGCAGGTAGGGCAGAAAGCAGGGCTCTGCGGGTGTCAGTGGGACTCAGCAGGGCTCTACAGAGTTCGGTGCGGCTGATGACGGATGTAGCTGGGAGAAGTTAATTGGAGCATGGTCACAAAGACCAGACAGGGGTCTACTTTCTCACAGGCCTCAACCGCGCTATCCTGAAACAATGACCCGGGATGGAATTGGGGAGCAATCCACAGTTGCAGGTGAGACGGAAAAATCCCTCACCGCCCCTGATAGTCCTGTCACAAAACATCCCGCAGACGGCGATAGCCCCCAGGACAACAGCCAGGTGGAGGAACCAGAACAATCAGGGGACCTCGGACAGACAGGAAACCTGGATCAGACCACTGACTCCGTCGACCAGGCATCCCTCACAGGTAATCCTGGTGTCCCTGATAAAGACGGAGACACCGGTGATGAGGCGGAGCCGCAGGATGTCACGACTGTCGCTGCCGAGTCCAAGGCCTCACACGCTGGTTCCAAGAACCAGTCCAAGCCTCATGATCATGCGGAAGAGCCAGATCACTGGTTGGATCCGATCACCACGGAGAATCAATCCCCTCGTGGTGTGATCAACTCGATCATCCAGGAGACCTTCGGGCAACCATTTTTTGTGATGCGTCGACTCTGGAGCTTCATCAGCACCTCTCCTGGCAAGATCACGGTGATGACGGTGATCATCTCCGTGGCGATCTTCGCCGCAGGTTATGCCATGTCGGCATCCTCTGACACCCGCCAGGCGCATCTGGATGAGCTGATCACCAATACGGAACCGGTGTCCTACAACGCGCATGTTCTCTACACCTCCCTGTCGATTGCGGATACCACCGCCACCACGGGGTTTGTGCAGGCCGGCATCGAAGACCCCATCAACAGGGTGCGGTATAACACCGCCATTGACCGGGCGTCGGTAGCTGCCACGGATACGGCGGCCTCGGCGGATACCACCAATGACCGGTTGATGGAGTTGGTCACGGAGATCCAGCGGTATCTGCCGATTTACACCGGCCTGGTGGAAACCGCCCGCACCAATAACCGTGCGGGTAATCCGGTGAGCGTGGCTTATATGGCTGAGGCCAGCGCCATGATGCGCAATGAGATCCTGCCGATGGCTGCGGAGCTGTACAACATGACCAGCCGTGCGGTGGCTGATCAACAGACCAACATGATGCGTCCGCAGTGGATTCCACTGTCCGGCCTGCTTGCTGCACTGGGCATGCTGCTGATTGCCCAATGGTGGTTGATGCGCATCACCCGTCGCCGTGTGAATAAGGGCTTCGCCCTGGCCACCACCATGATGCTGGTGGCCACGATCTGGGTTGCGGCAGCGGACTGGACCACCTGGCAGGCGGGAATGAAAGGCTTTGAAGAAGCCTCAGATCCACTGAAATCCATGACCACCGCGCGCATCTACGCGCAGCAGACACGCACCACTGAGACCCTGTCTCTGGTTCGTCGACAGTCTGTTCAGGGCAGTACCACCGGCTTCAATGCCACCATCAGCCAGTTGAAGCGGTCCATCAATGAATATGAAAAGAGTTCCCATGCGGACACTCCGGAGCACCGTGAGTTGATCCGGCAGGTGCGTAACTCCATGGCTACCTGGTCCCATGAGCATGACCAGTTCACTGTGTTTCTCCGCAATGGTGACTATTCCGCTGCGGTAGCCACCGCGCTGAGCACAGATGATGACGGCCTGACCAGCTTTGAAACACTGGATCTGGCCCTGGCTGAACTGATTACGGATTCCCGCATCTCCATGCGTTCCTATATTGAAAGTGGTCTTGTCGCGACCTCACTGGTGGCGATCTCCGTGCTGATCCTCTCTGTGGCCTCCGTGGTCTCCCTGTGGATCGGTATTCGTCCGAGATTGCAGGAGTACCTGTGATGAGAGCTTGTCGACGCCTCCTCCAGCGTGTTAACCCTCGTCTCACCGTCGTGTTGTCCGTGCTTCTCTCCGCATCCCTGTTGACCTCCTGCATTCAGCAGGAGATCAAGGAGCCCGAAGTTTATTCGCAGATCAATCCTGATGCCGGCCCTCCCCTGCCCCCGGGCTCCCTGGTGGAGGGAGTGGGTGAGGTGGCGGCCAAACCTGTCATCACTGATAGTTGGGAGGGCTCGCTGAGTCCTGATGACCGTGAACCGAAGGAACGGGTTCCGGAGATCTTCAAACGTGGTCGACTCATCGTGGGTGTGGATCAGTCCCAGAACCTTCTGAGTTTCCGTGATCCTGTGAGTGGTCAGCTTCGTGGCTTTGAGGTGCAGTTGGCCAAGGAGATCGCCCGCGATATCTTCGGCAATCCAGAGGCTGTTGATTTCCGTTTTGTTGATGCCGGTGATCGTCTCCGGCCCCTGTCCCAGGGTGATCTGGATATTGTCATCCGTTCCCTGTCGGTCACGGAGGAACGTGCCAAGAGGTTGGAATTCTCCACACCCTATTTCCACTCCCAGACTCGTCTGCTGGTGATGGATAACTCCGGCATTGAAGGCGTCGATGATCTCAGTGGGCACACCATCTGTGTTGCTGATGGTTCCACGGCCCTCCATAAGGCCCGGTTGATGGCACCGGAGTCCCCGATTCTGCGTACCCGCAACTGGTCGGATTGCTTGATGTCACTGCAGCAACAACAAGCGCAGGCAATTCTGGGTGATGATGCCATCCTGTCCGGTATTGCTTCCCAAGATCCCTATACCCGGATTCTGCCCTCGATTCTGTCCTGGGAGTCCTACGCGGTTGCCATCGCCCCCTCCAGGACCAACAAGGACACCAGTGGTCTGGTGCGCCAGGTGAATTCCACCATGGAACGCATCCGCGAAGACACCACCTGGTGGTCCATGTTCAATGACTGGTTCGGCCCCTATCTCTACACCTACGGGCCGCCACCGCTGCAGTACCGGGATGAACCAGACACGGATGATGAGGAAGGAGAAACAGATGACGGAGAACAATGATCCTGAACAACAGGACTCCGGTGGCAGCGCCACTGACGCCACACCTGTTGCACCTCCTGTTTCTCCTCCCACCGAGGCTGTGAAATATGATCCCTTCGCCGATGATGAGGAGGATGATCTGGACGAGATTGATCTGGATGAATTGGAACGCGCTCTGGCCCCACCCACGGAATCAGTGAAATACGACCCCTTCGCTCATGATGATGAGGAGGAGGACGCCAGCACCGGTGGTTTTGCCGTGGGCGCTGATAGCGCACCCGGTACCCAGGCCGTGAAATTTGATCCCTTCGCCGACGATGATGACGAAGACGATGCCTTCGGTCCGGATGGCCTTGACTATCTCCTCCGCGATCTCGATCAGATCCGTGCCACCCAGGGCCAGTTCGTAGGCACCCAGGACCCTCAGGTTGAGGATGCGGTGACGGATGCGGCGACAGCGGCCACCACCGTCGGCTCAGCCGCCGCCACCCCGAGCACCGATCCCAGTGAACGCAGCCGCAGGCAGGCGATCTCCACCTTCCTTGAACGCCGTGGCATACGCCGACAATCGCGTGTCATCGCAGATGGCATGGTGGAACTTCCCTTCATCACCCCAAAACCGGAGAGTGAGCTGCTCATCGATCCGGGAGCCAAACTCAAACCCGGCATCAAACCACCGCAGTTGAAGGCTGGTGATATCGTCGCCGAGCAATATGAGGTCCTGGGTGTCATCGCCCATGGTGGCATGGGTTGGATCTACCTGGCCAATGACAACAATGTGGCCAACCGCATCGTGGTACTCAAGGGAATGATGGCCCAGGCCAGCCTCCAGGACCAGGGCACAGCAGAAGCCGAACGTGCCTTCCTGGCAGATATCACTCACCCGGGCATCGTGAAGGCCTATAACTTCATCGATGATCCCCGGGTGCCCGGCGGGTTCATCGTTATGGAATACGTCAATGGCCCCTCCCTCAATGACCGCCGCAAACAGCAGGACGGCGGGGTCTTGAGCTTCGACCTTGCCATCGGTTATGTCCTCGAGGTGCTTCCCGCGATGGACTATCTGCATTCCCGCGGTGTGGTGTACAACGACCTCAAGCCGGATAACATCATCGCCACTGAGGATCAGATCAAGTTGATTGACCTTGGTGCGGTATCTGGCATCGGTGCCTATGGCTATATCTATGGCACCAAGGGTTACCAGGCACCAGAGGTGTCCACCCATGGCCCGTCGGTGGCCTCCGATATCTACACCATCGGGCGCACCCTGGCGGCCCTGACGTTGAAAATGCCAGTGGAGGACGGAGTACTCAAACCGGGTATCCCCTCCCCCAATGATGAACCCCTGCTGCGTCGCCACCTCTCCTTCTATCGTCTGCTCTTGCGTGCCACCGCAAAAAACCCCGAGGACCGCTTCAGCTCCGCTGCGGAACTGCGCACCCAGCTCTTCGGTGTGCTGCGTGAAGTCCTGGCTATCCGCGATGGTCGACAGTTCCCAGCCCAACACTCATTGTTCTCCCCGCAGCGAAGCACCTTCGGCACCAAGCACATGGTGTTTCGCACCGACAAGCTTATCGACGGCATCGACCGCCAGGTCCGCATCACTTCCCCAGAGGTGGTCTCCGCACTCCCAGTCCCACTGATCGACCGCACCGACCCCGGTGCCCGCATGCTGTCCGGTTCTTCCTATGCCGAGGCCTCAGAGACCCTGGAGAATCTCCGCACCGCCATGGAGGATGAGCAGTACCGTCACTCCATTGAAATTCCCCTCGGTGTGGTGCGTGCACTGCTGGACCTGGGTTTCACCACTGAAGCCCGCGCCTGGTTGGAAACTCTCAAGGAACGCATGGGACGGGACTGGAGACACCAGTGGTTCTCCGGCATCACCCACCTTCTACTGGATGATTATGTTGCCGCCCAGCGATTCTTCTACACCGTGCTCACCATTTTACCGGGCGAAGCCGCACCGAAACTGGCCCTGGCAGCCGTTGATGAACTCCTCCTCCAGCAACACGGATACGACAACACCACGCTGCTGACCCCGACGATCACCAGTGCCACTGCAACACTGGGCGATGATTTTGAGAAGTTGGAAACCTCCGCCTTTGAGGGACTCGGCGATACCTGGTCCCACATTGTGGATGATCCGGCAGTCCTACGCTTCCAGTCCTTGAGGCTGTATGCGCTGGTGTGGGCAACCAACCCCACCACGGTGTCCTCCGCCTTCGGTCTGGCACGCCAGTTGATGGCGGAAAACCAGATTGAGATCGCCGTGCAGTCCCTGGACAAACTGTCCCAGGCATCCCGCCATCACCGGATGTCCACGCTGACCACGATTCTGCTCCTGGTCAGTTCCAACCTGAGTGAATCACGTATTCGCCGTGCTGCACGACGCCTTTCGGAGATTCCGACCAATGAGCCACGTTTCAACCAGATCAAGATCGCCGTGATGTCCGCCGGTTTATCTTGGCTCCGCGACAGTAACCTCAGGGCTTCCGCCTCAGCGAATCCCCTGTTTGAATATCCCTTTTCCCAGCGGGGTTTGAGGGAAGGTATTTCCGAAGCGCTTCGTGTCCAGGCCCGTTCTGCTCCCTTTGCTCGTCACCGTTATGCCCTGGTGGATATGGCCAATGCGGTGAGACCCTTCACCTGGTTCTGAGAAAAACAGTTCTGCTTCAGAAAAACCTCTGCCCGCCACGGTGTCCTTCGGGATATGTGGCGGGCAGAGTTCTTCTTCGCACAGGCTGTACGAAGCCTCTAGGCCTTGGCCTCTGCGAACTTCACCGAGTAACGGGCAATGGCCAGTTCCTCGTTGGTGGGAATGACAAAGACCTTGATGCTGGAATCATCCGCTGAGATCAGACGGGGGCCGTCGTTGGGGAGCTTGTTACGCTCCGGATCCAGCTTGATGCCGTACATCTCCAGGTGTGCCAGGGCATCCTCGCGGACAAAGTCAGCGTTCTCGCCGACACCTGCGGTGAAGACGATGCAGTCCACCCGGCCCAGGGCGACCAGGTAGGAGCCGAGGTAGCGGCGCAGCTGGTGGATGTAGATATTGTAGGCGGACCAGGCGTCCTGATCGCCATCTTCAATCATCTGGTGCAGTTCACGGAAGTCATTGACACCGGACAGGCCCTTGACGCCGGACTTCTTGTTCATGAGGTTATCGATCTCATCGATGCTCATGTTGGCATTGCGTGCCAGGTGGAAGACAACACCGGGATCAATGTCACCGGTACGGGTACCCATGACCAGACCGGCCAGCGGGGTCATGCCCATGGAGGTGTCAATGGCCACGCCACCCTGCACCGCAGACATGGAGGCACCATTGCCGAGGTGGAAGGTGATGGTGTTGACCTCATGGGCAGGCTTTTCCATCAGTTCCACTGCACGGTTGGAGACATACTCATGGGAAGTTCCGTGGAAGCCATAACGGCGTACACCGTACTCCGCGGCAACATCTTTGTTGATGGCATAGAGCGCGGCAGCAGGGGGAAGTGAGTGAAAGAAACCGGTGTCAAAGACCGCCACGTGGGGAACGTCCGGCAGGATCTTGCGGGCTACCTCGATGCCGTCGATATTCGCCGGGTTGTGCAGCGGTGCCAGTGGGATCAGATCCTTGATCATCTCCACGATCTCATCGGTAATAAGCTCCGGTGCGGAAAACAGGATGCCACCATGGACCACGCGGTGGCCGACGGCGATGATATCCACCTGGGAGGGGCCACAACCGTGTTCGGTCATGAGGTCAAAAGACAGGTTGAGTCCGTCGGAGTGATTTGCGATCGGAGCTTCCTTGATTATCTTCTCACCCTCGATCTTGAGGATGATTCTTCCCATCGGCTCACCGATCTGCTCCACCAGGCCAGAGACATATGGCTCATCGGTGGCGCTGTTGGCAGGGTCCACCAACTGGAACTTGATAGATGAGGAACCTGAGTTCAAAACAAGTGCTAATGCCATGATTACTTTCCTCCGGCTTGAATAGCGGTGATGGCCACGGTGTTCACGATGTCTGGAACGGTGGCTCCACGGGAGAGGTCATTGACGGGCTTGTTCAAGCCCTGCAGGATCGGGCCGACAGCCAGTGCATGCCCGGTGCGCTGTGCTGTCTTGTAGCCGATGTTTCCTGCTTCCAGGTCAGGGAAGATGAAGACATTGGCGTGTCCAGCAACCTCGGAATCCGGCATCTTCTTCTTGGCCACACCGGGATCAACGGCGGCGTCGAATTGGAGTGGGCCGTCAACCTTGAGCTCTGGGTTGAGTCGGCGCGCCTCGGCAAGTGCATCGATAGCGCGTTCCACATCAGGTCCGGTACCGGAGTTACCAGTGGAGTAGGACAGGATGGCCACGCGTGGATCAATACCGAACTGTGCCGCGGTGGTCGCGGAGACCACAGCGATCTCACCGAGCTGTTCCGCGGTGGGGTTCGGGTTCACAGCACAGTCTCCGAAGGCCCAGAGTCGGCCACGCAGAACCATGAGGAAGATGGAGGAGACTACAGATGCTTCCGGAATAGTCTTGATGATCTGGAAACTCGGCTTGATGGTGTGGGCGGTGGTGTTGGCTGCACCGGAGACCATGCCATCGGCATCGCCGTTGTGCACCATCATGGTGCCGAAGTAGGAGATGTCCTTCATTGTTTCACGAGCCTGCTCAATGGTGATGCCCTTGTCCTTGCGCATCTCTGCGAACTGCTGCGCTAACTCCTCACCCTTGGGATCATTCAGCGGGTCGATCACATAGGCTTTGTTGAGGTTCAGGCCGAGTTCGGTGGCGCGTTCCTGAATCTGCTCAGGGTCACCCAGGATGGTGATCTCGCAGATGTCTCTCTCCAGCAGCTGGCTGGCAGCCATGAGGATGCGGTCGTCTTCCCCCTCAGGCAAAACAATGTGGGACTGTTCTTGACGGGCACGCTTGAGCAGCCAGTTTTCAAAGAGTGCAGCACTCATGACCGGCTCGAGGGCACCACTGTTACGAACGGCCTTCTTCAACTTGTCCGGCTTGGCGTCCTCCTCAGCGGTGAAGGCTGCCACGACTACGCCGCCGACATTCTTGGCCTGGGTGCGGGCCAGGGAGACATGGGCACCACGCTTGTCCACGAGCAGCAGCATCGGAATGCCGAGTGCAGCTGCCACCTGGGCATCAAAGTGTGCATTGCCTGCACCGACGATGAGGGCTGGGCCGTCAGCAAGGAGCTCTGCCGCCAGGACCTTGGAAATATCAAGCTCCTCATCATGAATCGGTACGAGCTTGACGTCGAGGTCCTTGGCAAGAGCTTTCAGATCAAAACCGTCGAAACTTCGGTTGACCGTGGTGATCAGGGCTGAGGTTGGGGTGTCAGACATGCATCGCCTTTCTTCTAGCAAGCTGAAAAGCCAACTATTAAGTGACATTTCCAGGTCTGTGCCATCTGGCACTACAGGGCAAGTGTTGTGATTCTTCGCATAGTTTAGCCCCGTTTCCATCTCGCCACATCAATGATTGAAAAAATTTCTTTCATATCACCTACCAGCCACTTTGCACAGGCTGCATGAGCTGCACAAACCCTCGATCTTCACAAAAACAAAATTTCCGTGTTACAGGTTGCAAAGTAGGTGTTGCGAAGTTTTCGGGGGAAATTTCAGCGTCGAAAAGCTCTTCAAGTGTACGCTAAGCGAACCGATTCGGAGGCGTGCCACGGACCCACCACCCTGCCGCGGACCACCACCCAACCAAGGCACCCCTTTCTTAAGGCGGAAAAAGCACGTATCATGAAGGGTTGATAGCTACTCAAAGTCTCTTCGTCGCCCCATAGGGGCGGTTAACCATGCCCACCAGCATGGATTGTCGACAATTTATAAGGAATAGAACTGTCTATGTCTCGCCCTTTGCGCGTCGCCGTCGTTGGCGCTGGCCCAGCTGGAATCTATGCTTCTGACCTGCTGATGAAGTCTGAACAGGATGTCCGGATCGACCTGTTTGAGCGCATGCCCGCCCCATTCGGCCTGATCCGTTATGGTGTAGCACCTGACCACCCACGCATCAAGGGCATTGTGAAGTCCCTCCACAAGGTGTTGGACAAGGAAGAGCTACGCCTGCTGGGCAACATTGAAATCGGCAAGGACATCACCGTTGAAGAGCTGCGCACCTTCTATGACGCAGTGATTTTCTCCACCGGCGCCACCAGCGACCAGGAACTGCGCGTCAAGGGCGCTGACCTGGATGGCTCCTGGGGTGCTGCAGAATTCGTCGGCTTCTATGACGGCAACCCCAACTTCTCACGCTCCTGGGACCTGTCTGCTGAGAAGGTCGCCGTGATCGGCGTGGGCAACGTGGCACTGGATGTCGCCCGTATCCTGGCCAAGACTGGCGATGAGCTCAAGGTCACCGAGATTCCAGACAACGTCTATGAATCCCTGGCCAAGAACCAGGCCAAGGAGATCCATGTCTTCGGACGCCGTGGGCCTGCACAGGCCAAGTTCACCCCGATGGAACTGAAGGAACTGGACCACTCCCCCACCATTGAGGTTGTGGTCAACCCTGAAGACATCGATTATGACGCCGCCTCCGAGACCGCCCGCCGCGAGTCCAAGTCCCAGGACCTGGTGTGCCAGACCCTCGAGCAGTACGCGATCCGCGATCCCAAGGGCGCACCGCACAAGCTGTTCATCCACTTCTTCGAGTCTCCTGTGGAGATCCTCGGCGCGGACGGCAGGGTTGTCGGCCTCAAGACCGAACGCACCCAGCTTGATGGCAACGGTGGCGTGACCGGCACCGGGAAGTTCACCACCTGGGATGTCCAGTCCGTGTACCGCGCCGTGGGCTACCGCTCCGACGCCGTCAAGGACGTTCCTTTCGATGCTGAGCGCGCTGTCATCCCGAACGACGGCGGCCACGTCATCGATCCATCCACCGGTGCCCCTGTGACCGGCCTCTACGCCACCGGCTGGATCAAGCGTGGACCAATCGGCCTGATCGGTAACACCAAGTCCGATGCCAAGGAGACCACCGAGATGCTCCTGGCTGACCACGCAGCAGGTTCCCTGCCAGCTGCCGAGCAGCCAGACCTTGATGCGATCATCAGCTTCCTGGATGAGCGCAAGGTTCCTTTCACCACCTGGGAAGGCTGGCACCTGCTGGATGCCGCTGAACGCGAAGCCGGTGAGCTGGAAGGCCGTGAGCGCAAGAAAGTTGTCGAGTGGAATGACATGGTTCGTTTCGCCCGCCCAGAGTATGAAATCTAAGTTCTGATGTGCAACAATGCCGGGTGAGAGAGGAAGATCTCTCACCCGGCATTGCTTCTTTCCGGCTCACGGTTTTTCTCACTTCACATCACTTCGGCCACACACCACATGCAGTAAATTTTAGGTTTGTATCAGAAAACTTTCCTGTCCAGGTCTCCCTTTCTGCCAGGAAGCGTTAGGATTTGGCCATGACCCGATACTTTGCCGTTTCCAACCTCCAGGAGCTCAGCTCACTCGAGGTACATAAGTTGTACAAGCTTCGTGTCGACGTTTTCGTCCACGAGCAGAAAACCCCCTACGCCGAAATCGATGACACCGATGCGGCCACCACCACCCGGCACATCCTCGCCTGGCAGCGTTGTGAAGGCAGCCCGACGCTTCTCGACGGTTGCGCCCGTCTGGCCCCCACCACCACCTCCGAGATCACCGCTGCCACCGGCGCCGCCTTCGAGCTCGACGAAGCCCCACTCTCCCAGCTCGGCCGCGTCACCGTATCCAAGGTTTCACGTGGAACCGGTCTGTCTGATGAGCTGATGAAGAACGCTCTCCGCCTGGCTTTCGAGCAGTACCCGGACCGCGATGTTGTTCTCACCGCCCAGAGTCCCTTGAAGGATTTCTACGCAGGCTTCGGTTTCACCGTCTGCGGATCCGAGTATGAAGACACCGGCGTCCCGCACCTGCCAATGGTGCTCAAAGCTGCTGACCTGGCCCAATACGGAAGCTAGTTTTCTCCCGCAGGACGGTAGGCACGGAGGCGCCTACTGAAACCTGCTGGGGTCTGATCTATTCAGATCCTGTGTCCCCTACCCTGTTCCATAGTCCAGACCAGTGGTCCAGAAGGAATCACCGTTTGAAGTGGTGAAGGTGATTTGGTTTCCGTCATATTCGGCAACCATTCCGCCGTCGAGATGATACTTCCCTGGTTCCAGGGGCTGCCTGGACTCATAGATGTCAAAGCCCGGGTTGGCCCCGAAAGCACGTTCAAACTCCGCAGCACCATCCGCGACATTCCAGGTCAGGAGGTTGGCTGGCCCGGATCCTTCAGTGGCCTCCCAGTTGGAGGGGCTCAACGACATGCAGGAATACCTGGTTTCATCAGTGCTGTCATAAAAGCACCTGACCCCATCGGTTCCATTGAGTGGAATATCAATCACCCGGGACAACACCTGAGTGTATCCCGCATCATCTGTCAGTTGCTGCTGTATATCTTCAGTACTGACCTGCCGAAATCCCTCATCATCAATGGTGAAGGCATCACCGGAGGAGAACTTGGTACAGGTGATCTCTGATGGATCTGGCGCAAAACAACCCATCTTGCCCAGGTGCACAAACTCACCGGTATCCAGGGTGGCTGGGGCTTCCGGCATGGTCGGGATGACTCCGGATTGAGGCTTAGCAAGGCTGTCCTGGGCCTCAGCATCCGTGGAGATCGTGACGTTGTCCGCCGCACCGGTTCCCTTGTCGATTCCGTGGAGGCAATTACCTGCGGTTTCATCAATGGCGAACATCCGCTGTGGGAAGTTGTACTGGCCATGCTCGGCAGTGAAAGAACAGTGGATGGAACCATCCCCGGAGGTGAAAACAGCACTTTCTGTTTCGCTCAGGCCGGTATCGTAGGTGGCCTGGTCAATGCGGATGAACTCAGATGTTCCTGATTTCCCGGCATCTCCCGGCGCGCTGCTGCCCGCAGGTGGCGGAGTATCAACAGATGATTCCTGGTCATTGGGTTCAGCTGGGTTCTGGCCTGCACCATCTGTATCCTCCGCTGTTGCGGTGGTGGTGACCGTGGTGGGACTGTCTGCCTGGGCATCTGTGTTGGTGCTGGTGGCACAGGCTGATGCTGCCACCAGGCAGCTGAGTGAAAAGATCCCAGTGAAAATCCTTGCGGTGCTTCTTCCGGTTTCCATGTTCCCCACCCTAAACCCACTTGCCATAGCAAAAAATAGCGAGTGGCAAATGTTATGCAAATGATAGGGGTGGGGATTAAAGGCAAACTACTTGAAGATGTCCTCGCCGGTGTGAACGGTGATTGCGGAAGCTGCCTGCGCAGCACGTTCACGGGCGGTGTCTGTGTTTTCTGCCGTGGAGATGACAACACCCATGCGGCGTGTGGGGAAAGCCTCCGGTTTACCGAAGAGCCTCAGATCAGTTTCCTCCACGGCAAGTGCCTCTGCCAGACCGGAGTAGGACACCCCCATGGAATCCATACCGCCATAGACCACCGCGGAGGCACCTGGGGATACCAGGGTGACATCAACCGGGAGGCCGAGGATGGCTTTGGCGTGGAGTTCGAACTCGGAGAAACGCTGGGTACCAAGGGTGACCAGGCCGGTGTCATGTGGGCGTGGGGAGACCTCGGAGAAATAAACATCATCCCCGGAGACAAATAATTCCACTCCGAATACGCCACGGCCACCCAGCGCATTGGTGATGCGGGCGGCAACGGAACGGGAGTTGTCCAGGGCGCGCTCGTTCATCACCATCGGCTGCCAGGATTCCACATAGTCGCCGTCTTCCTGACGGTGCCCGATGGGTTCGCAGAACCAGGTGGCGACCTTGCCGGTGGCTGGATCAATGCCGCGGACAGTCAGGAGGGTGATCTCATAATCGAATTCTACGAACTGTTCCACAATGACCCGCTGGTTAGCTACACGTGCACCACTCATGGCGTACTCCCATGCCGCTTCAAGGTCCTCTTGGGACTTGACCACAGACTGGCCCTTGCCTGAGGAGCTCATGACCGGCTTGACCACATTCGGGTAGCCCAGGCGATCTGCTGCAGCCTGGAACTCTTCAAAGGATGAGCAGAACTCATAGCCGGAGGTAGGCAGCCCCAGTTCCTCTGCTGCGAGACGACGAATCCCCTCGCGGTTCATGGTCAGCTTTGCTGCCCGCGCGGTGGGCACGACGGTGGCCAGGCCTTCCTCCTCGATCTTCACCAGTTCATCGGTGGCGAGTGCCTCAATCTCTGGAATGACAAAATCAGGCTTGACGGTGGTGATTGTGTCACGGACAGCTGCCGGATCAGTCATGTCAATGACATAGGAGAAGTGTGCCACCTGATGTGCCGGGGCATTTTCATAGCGATCCACCGCATGGACTTCCACACCGAGGCGCTGGAAGGCAATGGCAACCTCCTTGCCCAGCTCACCTGAACCGAGCAACATCACCTTGGTGGCATTGGGAAGCAGTGGGGTACCGATTTTCTCTGGCTTATACATAAGGGGGATTCCTCCGTCTGAGCACCTGATTGGGCAGCCTGTTTCTCCCTTTCAGGCAGCAGATCATATGCTCGACAACCACCTGGGGAAATCAGCCTTGCCGTATGGCTACCGATAACTGTATCGGACACCTCCCGGCTCCGAGCACGAGTACGGTGTGAATCATGAACTCAATTTTGAACAATATCAATGAAACCCGTGCTCAACGTGAAGAATGGTACAAGGATTTCCACCGTAATCCGGAGCTGTCCAGTGCAGAATTCCGCACCATTGAACGGATCCGTACAGAGCTGAAAAACATGGACATCGACGCCCTTGCTGATGTCACCGATACCGGTGTGGTGGCCATCCTCGAAAACGGTCCGGGCCCCGTGGTGGCCCTGCGTGGGGATATCGATGCCCTTCCCGTGACAGAACAGACCGGCCTGGATTATGCCTCCGAGATTGACGGGGTCATGCATGCCTGTGGTCATGATGTTCATATCACCACCCTGCTCAGCACCGTTGATGCCTTCGCCTCCCACAGGGATGCCTGGTCGGGCACCCTGGTGGCGGTATTCCAACCTGCTGAGGAAACCGCCTCCGGTGCACGTGCCATGGTGGAAGCCGATATTGCCAGCGTGATACCCAAACCTGATGTCTACCTGGGACAACACGTGATGGCATCTAAGGCTGGTGTGATCTCCATGCCTAAGGACGCCGTGATGTCCACCATGGAATCCATCCGCGTGCGGGTTTTTGGTGCAGGTTCCCACGGTTCCATGCCTCACCTTGGTGTGGATCCCATCGTGCTGGCAGCTCACATCATCACCCGCCTGCAGACAGTGGTGGCCCGTGAGATCTCCCCCTTTGAATTCGGTGTGGTGACCGTCGGTGCAGTCAATGCTGGCACCAAATCCAATATCATCCCGGAATCTGCTGAGCTGCTCATCAATACCCGCGCGATGTCTGTGGAGACTCAGCTCCAGATCCGTACCGCCATTGAACGCATCATCCGCCATGAATGTGAAGCTGCCGGTTCCCCACAGGAACCCACCTTCGAGTACTACGACCGTGCCCCGCTGACCTTCAATGATGCTGATGCCCGCGGCGTGGTGGCTGCTGCCTTCACCGAATCCTTCGGTGATGAGTATGAGGTGGTGCCACCGTCCACCGCATCCGAGGACTTCTCAGTCATCCCCGATGCCCTCGGTGTCCCCTATGTGTTCTGGTTTGTCGGCGGTTTTGAGAACCCAGATACCGCACCGGGCAACCACTCGCCATTCTTTGCACCGGCCATCCAACCCACTCTGGACCGCAGCTTGGAGGCCTTCGTGGTGGCGGCATCAGCATGGCTTGCTTCTACAACACGCTGATCACCGATTGTCTCCGGCGGTGAGCAGACCAGTCTCACAGGATGTTTTCTCTGGCATGCTATTTATATGAGACTCCCCAGAAGCCTGCTGGTTCTCCTCTCCCTCGCGCTGCTTACCGGTTGTTCCCAGTCCGAATCAGCACTGCTGGAGGCACTGGAAGAATCCAAGGCCACCAGTCCCGTGATTGATCTCCGGACTGTGGGGTACGGCGAGGAGTGGAGCAACTTTGCGGTGGTGTGTCCACGAACCCCTGTGGCACAGGTGCTGCATACGCTGGATACACTGGAAACCATGGATCCCTCAACCGCCAGACCGTCCTCAGGTGGTTACTATCCCAACCTTGGGGGTTCTGATGATGCTGCCCTGATGTATTGGAACAAGCAGAATGCTGATTTTGATCAGCTCCGTCCCCGAGATGTGGCACTCTGTCAGTCCAATTCGGATCCGGTCACCCACCTGAACTCCCCGCAGATGCAGTTTCATGAGGGCGCAGATGGCTGGGTATGGGACAACCGGCCGGCTTCATCAAGGTAGAGAGCCCGGTTGCTGTTTGCGCACAATCCCCAGCAGCCAGGTCATGCCCGTCAGTTCGTTCATTGCATTCCCTGCCCTAGCAACGGCACAATGACACTCAGCACATACAGTCTCCTGCCCTATTCACCGCCGCTTCCAGGATGGTTCACGATGAAGATCCCGAATCCTAAAATTTCCTCTCCTAAGTTTCCCAGCACCACCCTGCCGATCAACATCCCGGGGATCAGGCGTCTGGCAGAACCCCGGTGGGATAAGACCCTGGAGGCCCTCCACACTCAGATTGCGGAGGCCACCAAAGCCGGCCGCAGTTATGGGGACACCATCACGCCCACGCTCCAGCAGCTGGAGAAGCTCCTGCCCCGTGTGGAAAAGGTGGAGGGGCCTGATGCGGTGGCACAACAGTTATGCACCATCGTGATCAGCGAGGACATGCAGTGCGGCATCCAGGAGTTCTGTCTTGCCGCCCCACATCTGGAGTGTCTCAATGATGCCCGGGTTCTGGATTATCACTCTGCCACCCGTCATCTCACCACCGCGGCGGCAGCCCTGATCGGTGCTCGTTTTGATGATGGTGATCTCCCACCGGCCATTGATACGGCCATGGCTTTTGATGCGGTGTTCCATAAGTTCGGTACCGCTCCTCATGAGGACAGCCGGGCCAGGTTCTACACGCGGCTGAGCCCGCAGGAGGTCATGGAGACCCTCAGCCACTTTGAGTACCGCCCCTATTAGGCAGCAGTTTCCCCTCAGGTCAAGATCAGGAAAAAACCTTCAAAAATCCTGTTTCCAGCCTTTTCTCAACAAACGTTGACCTGAGGGGGAAACAAGAGCCCAAAACAAGAAAGGCACTGTAGGAAACCCTTCACAAAGGTTCCTGCAGTGCCTTCAGCTACAGCAGCGTAAAAAAACTAGTCTTCCAGGACGTCGTGAAGCACGATGGTCTGGTCGCGGCCGGGGCCGACACCGATGTAGGAGAAGCGTGCACCGGAGAGTTCCTCGAGGCGGCGGACATAGTCCTGTGCCTTCTGTGGGAGGTCCTCGAAAGTGCGGCAGCCGGTGATGTCCTCGTCCCATGCAGGCATGGTTTCGAAGATCGGCTTGGCGTGGTGGAACTCGGACTGGGTCATCGGCATCTCGTCGTGGCGGACGCCGTCAACGTCGTAGGCCACACAGATCGGGATCTCGCCGATGCCGGTGAGCACGTCGAGCTTGGTCAGGAAGTAATCGGTGAAGCCGTTGACGCGGGTGGCATAACGGGCGATCACGGAGTCATACCAACCACAGCGGCGGGTACGTCCGGTGTTCACGCCGACTTCGCCGCCGACACGCTGGAGGTACTCGCCCCATTCGTCGAAAAGCTCGGTTGGGAAGGGGCCTGCACCAACACGGGTGGTGTAGGCCTTGATGATGCCCAGGGTGGTGGTGATGCGGGTTGGTCCGACACCGGAACCCACGCAGGCGCCGCCTGAGGTTGGGTTGGAGGAGGTGACGAAGGGGTAGGTGCCGTGGTCCACGTCGAGCATGGTGGCCTGGCCGCCTTCCATGAGGACGGTCTTGCCTTCATCGAGTGCGTTGTTGAGCACGAGGGTGGCGTCGATGACCATGGGGCGCAGGCGCTCGGCGTAAGAGAGGAAGTAGTGCACGATTTCCTCAGCGACAATCGCCTTGCGGTTGTACATCTTAACCAGGACCTGGTTCTTCACATCAAGTGCAGATTCGATCTTCTGGCGCAGGATGGACTCATCGAAGATGTCCTGCACGCGGATGCCCACACGGGAGACCTTGTCCGCGTAGGTTGGGCCGATGCCGCGGCCGGTGGTGCCGATGGCGCGCTTACCCAGGAAACGTTCCTGAACGCGGTCCATGACCTGGTGATAAGGCGCGACCAGATGTGCGTTGGCGGAGATGCGCAGGCGGGACGTGTCCGCGCCGCGTGCTTCCAGGCCGTCGATTTCCTCGAAGAGGGCTTCCAGGTTGATCACGACACCGTTGCCCAGGATGGGTACCGCGGTATCGGAAAGAACTCCGGCGGGAAGGAGCTTGAGCTCATACTTCTCGCCGCCGACAACAACGGTGTGTCCGGCATTGTTGCCACCATTGGGTTTGACCACGTAGTCGACGAGTCCGCCGAGAATATCCGTGGCCTTACCTTTGCCTTCATCGCCCCATTGGGCGCCGACAATAACGATTGCAGCCATTGGTTTACGTCACATCCGATCCGTGAAGTTGGAGCGTGCACGCGTGTGCGCACACAGACGTTATTTCATACTACTAGGCACAGTCGCGAATCTCGGCATTGGAATCCCAAGTCTGACTACTAAGGTTATCTGTATGCGTCTTCTTGTCCTGCGTTGCGAAACCCCCTCCGTCACCGATTTTTCTGCAGCTCCCGTGGTACCGGAGGTCCATGACCTGCCTGCTCTGCCCACGCGCCGTGACCTGAGGATGCTTGACGACGCAGCCTTCGACGTCCTTCCCACCGATCCCACCCCTTCCCTGGATGAAATTGCCCAGCAGCCCGATGTGGCACACCTCAGTACCCCGAAGCCTGCACCCCAGCAACCAGAACGCCCCCTGCGTGTGGTGGTCATCGGTGATGATGCAGCCTTGTCTGCAGTGATCACACGTCTGATGCGCGGCGATAACCTCTGGGCTGAGGTGGGTTATGTTCCGGTGGGTGACTCCACCGCGGCAAAGAACTGGGGTATCCCGGCTGACCCAGCTGAAGCTCTGACGTTGGCTCTGACTGGTGTGGTCAAACCTGTGCCCACCATCCGTGACGATACCGCCGTGGCGATCGCTGGTTCCGCGAGTGTCTCCGAGTGGGAACCGGGTGAGATCACCGGTGAGATCATCGTGGATGACCGCGTACTCATCCGCCATGAAGCCAGGGAGAAAACCCCACGCCGGGGTGTCTTCGGAGCCCGCCTGGTGCCCATGATGGATGCCCCCGGTATCGTCGCCGTCACCATGGACACTCCCCTTCCCGGCACGGAGATCAAAAAGGGTCTGCGTAAAAGGCCCGCCGGCACCGTCGATGCTGACACACTGTCCACAGGACGTGCCCTCCAGGCCGGTGGTCCCTCCCTGAAGATCATCGTGGATGGGGTTTCACGCAAGCGCGCCGTGGAACGGGTGACCTTCTACCGCCACCTGCGTGACCTGCAGATTGTCCGCCCCTGACAGATCCTTGAGCGTGTCATCCCAGAAGTTGTGACTACCAAAGATAATGCTGACATCTTCCGGCCCCCAGGGGAGACATCCCGGATGTTCCCCGTGAAACATGATGGAACCATATCTGGCAACCATTCTGCGCTGTTCCCGCCACCTGCGTCATGCTAACTCTCATCCTTCTCATCACCTCATCAATGCCAGGTCTCCAACGCCATTGCTGAGCCCAGTCGGGAAACCATGGATCTGGCACAGCGTATCTGTCCAGTCCGCGACGAAGACGCAGTCCAGGTACAGGTACAGGGACCAGGGACCAGGGTGATCATCCCTGGGATGAGATCCTGGCAGACCGCCCTGGCTGCCTGGTGTGGATTGACTACCGCATGCTGGTCTCTTGGGTCATGGAGAATGACGCCGTGATCACCGCGGACCGCTCAGTGAGTGATTTCCTGGTTGCGGGACAACCCCTGATGCAGGTCTGGTGAGAGGGTGAGCTCAGTGAGCAGGAACTCCACCAGGATGTGGCCTTCGGATTCCGTCAGCTCACCGGTATCGCCGACCGTGCCCTATCGGGCAGTATCAATAATCCTGTGTCGGCTGTGCAGAGTGTTCAGGAGACCCATAAACTTCTCCGGTACCTGGTCACCATACGGGCGCAGTCATCAAACCCAGCCCCTCTATTGCTGATGATCATGGTCAGATCTGGTCCCCGATGCCATACGGAACATGGTGGAAAACCTGGCCACTGTAGCCGCTGATTCCTGCCTGCGGTGGGGAACGGAAGGAAGCTGCTCAGTTCTTAACTGACTCCCCTAGAGTTCCTCTTCCATATCCACCCAGACCTCTGGTGGGTAGGCCGGGCTTTCAGAGGTGGGCACCAGGACCGCCACCGCTGATTCCCGTGACATACCGCAGATCTGCAGCAGGTCCACGATGATGGATCTGGACTGTGCCAGAATCACCTGGGCGGACAGCACCCTGCCTTCAGCCACGTCCATGCCCACACGTCCGCCGAGGTAGCGCAAACGCCGCACCAGATCAGGGATCTCGGTGGCCTCGCTGACTTCCCGGTGACGTTCATAGAGGTCCGACAGGCTCAGTGCGATGGCTGCGATCTCCTCGATGATCTCAATCTGTTCCTCACTGATCTCATCGCCATCCTGAGTCAGGATCAAGGCTCTTCTTGCCAGGACACGGCTGTTGCGGATGGTGTTATCCACGGGGGAGAGAATCCTGATCAGGGATCTGATGCGTCCGCGGTTACCCCACTGGAAAGGTGAGATGGTGGCCTGCTCCTTACCGGAGGAAGCTGCTGTTTTGAGCTTATCCACATCAGTCTGGGAATTACGGATGGCGGTCAGTGCAGCATCCAGGGCCCGGGAGTCCTTCGCTCTCAGGGCATCTGCCACATCATCGAGCACACTCGAGGCAATACCTAAGACATTGGCTACCTGCTGCCTCCCTGCCCGCAGCGGTGATGATGGCAACAGAGCGATAACCAGAATGCCCACCACACCACCGATCAAGGCATCAAGCATGCGGTCAAAGCCCCCGCCATCACCCGGGGGCATGATCGTGGAGATGAGGATGCCACCGATGGCCATCTGGTTACTCACCAGACCTGACTTGGACACAAAGGACGCCACCGTCAGGGCACAGAACACCACCGCGAAAATCTGCAGATACCCCGATCCGATCTGCATGATGATCAGATCGCCCACACCCACGCCTAAGGCACAGCCCAGGGTGAGTTCCACCGCCCTTTTCACCCGCTCACCACCAGTGAGGCCCAGGATGATCACGCACGCCATGGGTGCGAAGAAGGGCAGGAAGTGACCGGCGACTTCCACTGCGAACCAGTAGGCAAGACCAGCGCCGATAGCCGACTGCATGATGAACAACACCCGGGTGCGGACACGCAGCAATCGGTTACGCAGGGAGGTGTCTATCTCATTGAGTCTGGCGATGGTGCCAAGCTTCTTCTTTGCCATGGCTTCAACATTAGTGTCATTGAGAAAACAACAACGCCTGGTTCCCGGAAACTTCCGGTGAACCAGGCGTTAGTGATAAAAGCTACCTGTTGAGAACAGGCACTGAAGCCAGGTGTTACTTGGCGGTGGTCTTGCCCACGGACTTCAGGTCCTGGCAGGACTCAACGATGCGCTCAGCCATGCTCAGCTCTGCCTTCTTCAGGTAGGAGCGTGGGTCGTAGGCCTTCTTGTTTCCGACCTCGCCGTCGATCTTCAGCACGCCGTTGTAGTTCTCGAACATGTGGGAAACAACCGGGCGGGTGAAGGCGTACTGGGTGTCGGTGTCAACGTTCATCTTGATGACGCCATAACGCAGGGACTCCTCGATCTTTTCCTTCTCGGAGCCGGAGCCACCGTGGAAGACGAAGTCGAATGGCAAGGCGTCGTCGCCCAGGCCAAGCTTCTTGCGGGCAACCTGCTGGCCCTCAAGGAGGATCTCCGGCCGCAGCTTCACATTGCCTGGCTTGTACACGCCGTGGACGTTGCCGAAGGTGGCAGCGAGCAGGTAACGGCCGTGTTCGCCGGTGCCGAGGGCGTCAATGGTCTTCTCAAAGTCCTCGTGAGTGGTGTAGAGGTTGGCGCCGGCCTTGGCCTCAACGCCGTCTTCCTCGCCACCGACAACACCGATCTCAACTTCGAGGATGATGTTGGCAGCGCGGGACTTGGCCAGCAGTTCCTGTGCGATCTCGAGGTTCTCATCGATTGGAACAGCGGAACCATCCCACATGTGAGACTGGAAGAGTGGGAGCTCTCCGCGGTCAACGCGCTCCTGGGAGATAGCCAGCAGGGGGCGGACGAACTCGTCCAGAACCTCCTTCTGGCAGTGGTCGGTGTGCAGCGCAACGTTGATGCCGTAGCTCTTGGCAGCTTCGTGTGCGAAGGCAGCCAGTGCGACAGCACCCTTAACCTTGTTCTTCACGGACTGGCCGGAACCGAACTCAGCACCACCGGTGGAGAACTGGATAATACCGTCAGACTCCGCGTCTGCGAAGCCCTTCAGCGCAGCGTTGATGGTTTCCGAGGAGGTGCAGTTGATCGCTGGGAAGGCGAAGCCACCCTCCTTGGCGCGGTCGAGCATCTCGTTGTAGACCTCGGGAGTTGCGATTGGCATAGAAAGTCTCCTCTATAAGCTGACTGTCGTTGTAGACATGGTCATTGCAGAATCCGATATGTACTCCGGGATTCCCCGGACACAGGTGTGCGCACCGCCGACCCCACAGCGCCCAAATGTCCGAACAAGTCTGATCGGGCACTGCTTGTGGTCTCGACGACTGCCTAGATTCAATTATGCCCGCATCACGCCATTTTTGCGCTGTGATAAATGCCTCTCTCGAAGGACAACGCGGACATGCAGGTCAACGTGGTTCACCGCGATGCGAACGGGGGGTCATTTCGTTCTTCCGGTGAATTCATTTCCCTGATCCACCACTGCCTCCGCCACATGAGCCGCAGCCTCCATCAGCATCCAACCGGACAACTGGACCGAGAGATCACGCTCATCCACACGAACCACACTCACGATCTCATTGAATCCGGACGATCCCAGACCAAAGTTCTGTGGCAGACGCGCATCAGCGGTCCAGTCCGTGGCAAACACAGGCAGGCCATCAACCTCAAGGCGGTGATTCCACACGCTCTCCGCGGATTCAATCACCATGCGGGTGGCCTTCCGCTTAGTTTCCCGGTTGGCCACGGAATCATCGGGAAGGCGGACAGCCACATCGGCAAGATAACGCACCAGGATTCCCTTGAATAATCCACCATCACCATCACCGGTATCCCAATCAATAACACCCTGGCGGTTGGCCATATGACGGGAGATGGCATCTACCAACTCGCGGATGCGGATGATATAGCGCAGGGAATCCTCCGCCTTGTCGGCATCACGCCAACTGTCCACATCCGTGGAGGAGACACCCTGGCGTTCACGCAGCTTCAAGGCGATCTCCAGGCAGGCACCCAATGCCACGCCCTGACAGTAGGGGTGGATATTGCGCACCAGTTCAGGGCCATGCATGCGCATACGCAGACCATCCATGACCAGGCCATCCACATCGATCAGATTGTCAAAGATCCATTCGACAATGTCGATCGCCTGAGCCAGGCGATCGGTGCGCGCCATCATGATGGCCGCTGGACCATTGGAGGGAACATTGTAGAAGGTCTCACCCGAACGCCACGGCAACACACCGGTCAGCGAGTCCACCCCAGCCACGATATTGCTCTCCAGTGGCTTCAGGGCTTTCGGCGCACGTACCTTGCGCACCTTGCCTGCACGCCCCATAGCAAGTGCCAACCAGGCCTTGTCATCGTAATAACGGTTGGTGCTCAACTTCTTCACGTTGCGCACGGCGATGCCGCGCATGGTGTACCGGATGCGATCCCGGCGCGCCTTGGTGGTGCGTCGGCGGGCCGCGTCCACCAGGCAATCCAGATAATGGGCCTGCCACCAGTAGTGCCAGTGGAAGAAGAGCTTTTCCTTGCCATTTGCCGGCCATGCGACATAGCCGAGGTTGGTTCGGGGCAGACCCCAGACACGAGCGGCGTGCCGCTCGTTGATGGCAGATTCGGCCAGATCAGCGCGATTGACCCATGTATCTAACACTTATTGTTTCTTGCTCCGGGAAGTAGTTTCGTGGGGTGGGTGAATATCCCTTGAAGTATAACGAAATACTAACGGTCCTGGGGAGCAAAAAGTTACCAGGCGTTGGTGAGGTCGGCGTGTTGGCGAATCCAGGTGTGCATGGCGATGCCAGCGGCGACACCTGCGTTGATGGATCGGGTTGAGCCGAATTGTGCGATCGAGCAGGTCATCAGGGCACCCTCGCGGGCGGCTTCGGTGACTCCGGGGCCTTCCTGGCCGAAGAGCAGCAGGCACCTTTCGGGTAGTTCTGCGGTTTCCAGGGGAATAGAGCCAGGGGTGTTGTCGATGGCCACCACGGTCAGGTCATGGAGGCGTGCCCATTCGAGTACGGAGTGGACATCCGGGTGGTGTTCGAGGTGCTGGTAGCGGTCGGTGACCATGGCTCCGCGTCGGTTCCAGCGTCGACGGCCCACGATGTGGACGGTGTCCACGGCAAAAGCGTTGGCGGTGCGGACGACGGTTCCGATATTGGCATCATTTTCGAAGTTCTCGATGGCCACATGCACGGTGTGTCTGCGGGTATCGATGTCTTTGACGATTGCCTCGCGGGTCCAGTAGCGGTAGGCGTCCACCACGTTGCGGCGGTCTCCGTTATCGAGCAGTTCAGGATCGAAGTGCTCATCGCTGGGGCGCGGGGTACCCGGGTGTTCTTCTTCCCAGGGTGCTTTACCGACCCGGGATTCGCCCCATTCCGTGGGCCCCGGTGTTGCTTCCCCTGCTTCCGGAGTGCTTGGACTATCCGAGGTCAAGATCATCCAGTCCCAGGAGGAAGCGGTAGGGCACGCCTTCTGCGGCGATGACCTCATCGGCACCGGTGGCACGGTCAACGACGGTGGCAACACCAATGACTTCAGCACCAGCTTCACGCAGTGCTGCCACTGCAGTGAGTGGGGAGTTGCCGGTGGTGGTGGTGTCTTCCACAACCAGGACTTTCTTGCCCACGATGTCTGGCCCCTCGATGCGGCGCTGCATGCCGTGCTTTTTGGTTTCCTTGCGGACAACAAAGGCATGGATGTCACGGCCCTCAGCATGCATGACGGCGGTGGCCACGGGGTCAGCGCCCAGGGTGAGTCCACCCACGGCGTCGAAATCCCAGTCGGTGGTGATTTCGCGCAGCAGCTGTCCGATGAGGCGGGAGGCACGCGCATGCAGGGTGGCGCGGCGGACATCGATGTAATAGTCCGCCTTCTTGCCCGAGGAAAGGGTGACCTCTCCGTGGACTACAGCCAGTTCCTTGATGAGTTCTGCCAGCTCCGTGCGGAGTTCGGCGTTGACTTGAGGTGCAGACATGACGTCAGTCCCTTTCCTTAAGGTGAAGTGTTCCCCTCAAGCATAGAACCCTGGGGGTGTGCTTTAAGAGTCGCGGTCCTGATCACGGTTGTCATCGCGGCGCTTATCGCTGTTGAGGAAACGGCTCAACTCGGGATCCAGATTGCGTTTCCAATCAGTGGGCAGCCCCCGGAACTCAGGCTCCGGTGGGGTGGTGTCTTCATCGACATCGTCAAAGATGCTGGAACGGCCACTCAAGTTGCGTAGCACACGGGTGCCGTTGTAATCAGAGTAATTCTGGGTGGTTTGCCCATCAGCGATGGAATCCACATCATCAGCGCCCAATGCGCGGGGCTCCACCACCCCCCTGCTCTCCTGCACACCACGGACCGGCATCTGCAGTGGTTCCTCCGGACGGATCACCAGTGGTTGGGTGAGATCCACCTCCTGCTCAGGGGAGGGTTCACGGGGATCATCAGGGGTGTCTGGTTTCGGACGGGTGGGTTCAATGAGGGCGAGGTTTACGCTCTTGTCCTGGGAACGTGGGGGAAGGGTGAAGGAGGCATCGGTCAGCAGTGCCAGGGGCTGGAGAATATTGTCCCAGTCCTCCGCAGTGCTGCCCTTGGTGGTTTCAGCAAGCACCCAGTCGGATTCAAACCACACCGCGGTCACTGCCTCCGGCATGGCTTCAAAAGCCACCTGGACGCGTTCATCCACAAATCTTTGTGCCACACCGGCCATGTTGCTCAGCAGCGTGAAGCCAGAAACAGTCTCCACTTCCAGCAGGTCATCGGAATCATTGCGTTCCGGATCGATGGTCAGGGTCGCACGGCGGGCATCGATGACCACCTCGGAGTTCCTACCTCGGCGCATCGCCATCACAGGCACCCCGGCCAGATCCACCAGGTGTGTCTCATAGCCCTCAGCGATACCGCTGGCCACATCCCTGGCCACAGCTCCCGTCGATGCCGCACCGCGGGACCATTCATCGGTCAGGAAGGCATCTTCTTTGATGAAGTCAAAGCCATGTTTGGAGGCCCAGTGTCGACGTTCCCGACGTTGGCTTCCCGGCAGCGACTGCAGGAAAGAATGCTTTTCGACGCCTTGTTCCTCCTCCCGCACCGTTGTGGAAACAGGAGCGTGAGCACGGGGTGTCACCTCAGGTTCTGGTTCAGGCTCAATGTCTTTTACCTCCAGCTCCGACTCCGCCACCTCAGGCACGGCTGCCAACCCCGCCTCCACCTCATCATCAAGGTCAGAGACTTCATCGTCATAGTGGGCGACAACCTTTTCCGGCACCTTCGCCACAACAGGTTCCGGTGTCGGCTCAACTTCAGGGGAAGGTTCCGGAGCAGCTTCTGGAGCGTAGTCAGAACCAGCATCAGTATCCGGGGCAGGGACCTCATCGGCTTCCTGTGCCTCCACCAGATCTGGTGCATCACCAGAACGTGCACGGGAAGACGCCTTCTTCGCACGTGCATCTGCGCTCCACAGAGCGATACCTGCCGCCAGAATAAGAGCGGCGATGAGCAGCACCAGTGTTTCCATCACATCTCACACCTTACTGGCAGAAGGCGATAATTTAAGCTGAGCGCTCCACAGGGTTGGTTGCGTTGGCGCTCCACTGAGACCAGCCACCCAGATAATGGGCTGCCCCGGTGAGTCCTGCCTGCTCCATCGCTGCCAGCACCTGGGCGGAGTGGTTACCCGAGCCGGAATAGACGATCACATCATCACCGCTGGTCACCCCCGCCAGGCTGAGGATCTCCCGGATTTCTTCCGGGGCCTTGAAGGTGTGGTCCTCATTAAGCAGGTTGCGTGCCGGGACGTTGACGGCTCCCGGAATATGTCCCGCCTTCAGATCAAGGAGTTCCCGGTGTCCAGCGAAACGGGCAGAATCACGGGCATCGATGAGGATGCCGGTATGTTTCTTGACATCCTCCATCGTGGCCACCGGCATCTGCCCGGGGTTCGGCCGTACATTGCAAAAGTGTGGAAAATTACCCGGTCCGCCCGCGTGACCATGGTCCCCATCCTCCCAGTTGCGGAAACCTCCGTCGAGGATGCGGACTTCCGGGATGCCCGCCCATTTGAGAATCCACCAGGCGCGTGCAGCGTAGAGTCCACGTCCCTGGTCATAGACCACAACCTTGCGGTCGGTGTTTAGTCCCCAGCGTCGGAAAGCCTGGGTGAGCAGTCTGACAGGTGGCAACGGATTGCGGCCATCACTGGAGCTGGGCAGCCCTGCCAATTCCATCGCAGGATCACAGAACAGGGAGTTGGGGATGTGTTCGGAACGGAAAAGTGTCTGCCCGGCGCCTTCAATCGGTGCCCAGAAGGCTGCTAGGACGGTGTTTTTCTCACCGGTGTGGATCGATTCTGCAAGTTCGGACGGGGAGATCGATACGGTCATGCCACCGAGCCTAGGCGTTGGGCAGTCTCAGCGCAGGGCAGGAAGTCACAGCCCTGATCAGCAAGGACACTAACGCCAACCGCTGGTAAGATAGTCTGCCTGATCGAACATCTTCAGGCTGTTGAGATCAATGACCAACTGCACCGGTGCCACAAAAAATAGTGGTCCCTGGGCGTAATGACCGGCAAGCTCGGTGGCACCGGCAGGTACCAGGATCACATCTGCCTCCGCTGCTGTGGCAACAGGGGTACCGAAGTTGAGGGGCGGGCCTTCTGCCCCACCGTCATGCCAGACCACGGTGGGTCCGGTGATCACCTGGCCCCTGATCACGGTGGCTGCTGCAGCACCGGATAATGCCCATTGGGCATCGCGCTGAGCGAAAAGTTCAGGTAGATCGGCAAGTTCGCCAGATTCAATGGCCACGAACTGGGCTCCCTGACGACGTTCAATGCCCTGCAGGATTCCGGCTTCTGCCACCAGGGTCAGGGGATCATTGATGCCCCAGCGTTCAAAGCGGTCAAGCCAGGCCACCACATCAGCGTCATGGGGGTTTTCTGGGACGGAGTCGTCGATGAGCGTTCGTGCTGCGGCTGCGGCATAGGGATCAGAGGCTGCGCCGGCGTGCACTGTGATATCCAGGCCGAGTGCGAGGGCAACCTCGCGGAGAGTCGACAATGTTGGCTCGCTGGTTCCGTCCTTGACTCGCTTCAAGGTGGAGCGGGACACCCCGGAACGCCTGGAAATGCGGGTCGGTTGCTCCGCCGCGAGCGCAATCAGTTCGTCGATCTTCACGTATCCACATGCTAGTACCCACATTTTTCCCACCAGCCACCGGGCAGTTCTAGGAACCACCTCTCGGCTGTAGGATTGCCCTGTGAAACACTTCCACCAAGTGTTGATCAACACCCTGATCGTCGCAGTGGTGACCGGGCTACTGCCTTATGCACTGCTGTTCTGAGTGTGCCTGGAAACCCGGAATGTTACTGTGGGCGGTGTACTCAGTGGCCTTCACATGGGGTGGCCATTGCTGTCAGTTCCACCTTCTTCGGCAGCAGCGTCGAGTACAAGCGAAAAAATACGTGATGCTGGTGGCTACCTGTATATCACCCTGGCGTTTTCGCACTGGTGGACCGAGGGGTGGGAATTATGGATGGACACAGCTTCCAGCGGTGTGTACTTCCCGGCGCGATCATATTGGTGATCGTGCTGTTGGCATTCATATCCAGGCCCTCGAGCGCCAACTCAGCAGATAATCCCCTGCCAAGGGTTGTCCATTAACTGTTTCTAGTGATTTCGCAGGGAATCGATCAGTTCGTCCTTCTTCATGGTGGAGCGACCCTCGATCTCCAGCTCGGCGGCACGTTTGCGCAGTTCTTCGACGGTCCAGTCCTCATAGCTGCCGGCCTCGCCGCCCTTCTTGCCCACTTCTTCACGGGAGGAATTGGCAGCGGCATTGGCGATGCGTGCCGCCTTTTCCTTACTGGCACCGTCTTCACGAAGTTCCTCGTAGAGTTCGCCATCCTTCACAGATGGCCCACCGGGTGTCTTTTCTGGGTGCTTATCCTGTGTCATGACCCCACGATACGAGCCCTTTTCCGTGACTGCCACCACATAGTGCTTAGCGACGACAAACCCCGGTGGGGCCCCACGCATCGGGTGGGCCCCACCGGGGGATGTGCACTAACCTTTAGTCGCGGGAAATGTCCAGGGACTGGCCGCCGTCGGCGACGTCGACAAGCACCTTGTCACCGTCACGGATCTCACCAGCGAGCAGTTCCTTGGCGAGTGTGTCACCGATGGCCTGCTGGATGAGCCTGCGCAGCGGGCGGGCACCATAGGCCGGATCATAACCGCGTTCCGCCAGCCAGAGCTTGGCGGAATCCGAGACGCGGAGAGCCAGTCGACGCCCGGCAAGGCGGTCGGCCAGCTGCTCGATCTGGATGTCAACGATGCTGGTCAGCTGCTCCTGGGAGAGCGGATCGAAGATGACGATGTCATCTAGTCGGTTGATGAACTCCGGCTTGAAGGCCTTCTTCACAGCATCCATCATCTGCTCGCGGGTACCACCGGCACCCAGGTTGGAGGTGAGGATCAGGATGGTGTTGCGGAAGTCCACGGTGCGTCCCTGGCCGTCGGTGAGGCGGCCGTCGTCGAGAACCTGGAGGAGGATATCGAAGACATCCGGGTGGGCCTTCTCCACCTCGTCGAACAGCACCGCGGTGTAGGGACGGCGTCGGACGGCTTCGGTGAGCTGACCACCCTGGTCATAGCCGACGTATCCCGGAGGGGCACCGACCAGACGTGCCACGGAGTGCTTCTCCGAGTACTCGGACATGTCGATGCGCACCATGGCGCGTTCATCATCGAAGAGGAACTCTGAGACTGCCTTGGCCAGTTCCGTCTTACCCACACCTGTCGGGCCCAGGAAGAGGAAAGAACCGGTGGGTCGGTTGGGATCTGCCACACCCGCACGGGAACGACGCACCGCATCGGATACGGCCGTCAGCGCCTCGACCTGGCCGACGACGCGCTCACCCAGCACACCTTCCATGTTGAGCAGCTTCTCGGTTTCACCCTGCATCATCTTGCCTGCTGGAATACCGGTCCAGGCGGCAACAACCTCAGCGATGACATCCGGGGTGACCTCCTCGGTGAGCATGGAATTATCCGTGCCACCGATCTTGCCCTCGGCTTCCTCGATCTGCTTCTCCAACTCGGGGATGCGGCCATAACGCAGCTCAGCCACACGCCCATAGTCACCTTCACGCTCAGCGATATCTGACTCGGAGCGCAGCGCCTCGAGTTCCTCCTTGGATTCACGGACGTTGTCGATGGCCGTTTTCTCATTCTGCCAACGGGACTTGAGTTCAGAGAGCTTCTCACGCTCATCGGCCAGTTCGGAGCGCAGTCGCTCCAAACGCTGGATGGAGGCGGCATCGCTCTCCTTCTGCAGGGCGACTTCTTCAATTTCAAGGCGGCGCACGATGCGTTCCAGCTCATCGATCTCCTGCGGGGAGGAATCAATCTCCATGCGCAGACGCGATGCTGCCTCATCGACCAGGTCGATGGCCTTATCAGGCAGGAATCGGCTGGTGATATAGCGGTTGGACAGTTCAGCTGCGGCCACCAGCGCGGAGTCCTGGATGCGGACACCATGGTGGACCTCATAGCGTTCCTTCAGGCCACGCAGAATACCCACGGCATCCTCAACGGTGGGTTCACCGACATAGACCTGCTGGAAACGACGCTCCAGCGCTGCATCCTTCTCGATGTACTTGCGGTACTCATTCAAGGTGGTGGCGCCGACAAGACGCAGCTCACCGCGGGCAAGCAGAGGCTTGATCATGTTGCCGGCATCCATGGCGGATTCTCCGGACGCACCGGCACCGACGATGGTGTGGAGTTCATCAATGAAGGTGACGATCTCACCATTGGCACCCTTGATCTCATCAAGGACAGCCTTCAGTCGCTCCTCGAATTCCCCGCGGTACTTAGCACCGGCAACCATGGAACCCAGGTCAAGACTGATCAGGGTCTTGCCCTTGAGGGACTCAGGGACATCGCCTGCGACGATGCGGCGAGCCAGGCCCTCCACGATCGCGGTCTTGCCCACACCAGGTTCACCGATGAGAACAGGGTTGTTCTTGGTGCGGCGGCTCAGGACCTGCACCACGCGGCGGATCTCCTGATCACGGCCGATCACCGGATCAATCTTGCCTTCACGGGCAAGCTTGGTCAGGTCAGTGGAGTACTTCTCCAGTGCCTGGAACTGCCCCTCTGGGTCCTGGGTGGTGACCTTCTGGCTACCACGTACGGAAGGGAAGGCAGCTTTGATGGTGTCATAGGTGGCACCCTTGCCTTTGAGCAGGTCAGCAGCATCAGACTTGCCGCGCGCAACACCTGCCAGCAGCACCTCGGTGGAGACATATTCATCACCGAGTTCACCAGCGAGTTCCTGGGAGGCGGTCAGGGCATTGAGTGCCTCGCGGTTGAAATTGGGGTTCGCCAGATTGGAACCGGAAGCCTTCGGGTAGCCGTCGACCAGCTGCTGGGCTTCTTTGATGACCGTTTTGGTATCCACACCGGCGGCGGTCAGCACGGGACCGGCAGCACCATCAGCTTGTTCCAGGATGGCCACCAGGAGGTGCGCTGGGCGAATATCCGGGTTGCCATTGGCAGAAGCCTGCTGGAGGGCCACCTGCATGGCCTCAGAGGTCTTGGTAGTGGGATTGAATGAACTCATTTGTGCAAAAATCCTTTCATCATATTCGCCAACCTCACCGCAATGACACCACAAAATATCGTGCATCTGCACAGGTCAGCGAGCATTTATTCTTGCTTACACTTCAGTCAACATCAACAAAGTTGAGTATATTCCACTCAAGTTAAGAAAAGTTTAACAAATAATGCCGATCAAAGTTGAGCAAGCTTGAAGCAAGTTTAGCCCGCTCCACACTTTTCGACATCAGGGTCTTCCCCCAAATGCCCGCGGACATCACCCATGCCCGAACCTTGAAGAGTCGTGGAAGCGTTGGACAGCCCTGGCGGAAACCATCAACCGGTGCTAAAGTTGTTGACATGGCAACAAGACTTGAGGCGATCATCATCGGCGCGGGCCAGGCGGGGCTTGCCGCAGCTCATGAACTGACACGGCGCGGCCTGTCACCTGGGGAAAACTTCCTGGTCCTGGATTCAAACACCGGCCCGGGTGGAGCATGGCGCCACCGGTGGGATTCCCTCACGCTCGGCAAGGCCCACGGCATCGCCGACCTTCCGGGACTGCCCATGCAACGCCCTGATCCAACCACCCCGGCCTCAACACTGGTCGCCGACTATTACGGCACATATGAGAAGGAATTTGATTTCGCCGTGGTCCGCCCGGTGAAGGTCAAAACAGTTGCCCCACTATCAGAACCTGACCCCGCCTCACCGCTGGTGGTCACCGCCGATGATGGACGCAGCTGGCAGGCCCGTTATGTCCTGAACGCGACAGGCACATGGACCAACCCCTACGTTCCCTACATTCCAGGCATCGACAAATTCCAGGGCAAACAGTTGCACACAGTCGGCTACCACAGGGCTGAAGATTTCAAAGACCAGCGCGTACTGATTGTCGGTGGCGGATTAAGTGCCGTGCAATTCCTCCTGGAGATGGAAGGCATCGCCGAGTTGACCTGGGCCACCCGCAGACCCCCGAACTTCACCGAGAAGAAATTTGATGATGGCTGGGGCCTCGCCGTGGAACGTGCCGTGCGGGAACGCACCCACACAGGAAAGGCACCTGCCAGCGTGGTCCGCACCACCGGAATCCCACAACTGCCGGACTATATGGATGGCGTGGACCGAGGACTGATTGTCAGCCGGGGCATGTTCGATGAGATCACGCCCACCGGTGTCATCTTCAGCGAACCCACCACCTCCCTGGCACATGGTCTTGGACCATCGGCAAATAACCGTCTGGCCGTACCGAACAGTTGGAACCCTTACCCGGCAGGCACCGAACTGGGTGTGGATGTCATCTTCTGGAACACCGGCTTCCGCCCGGCGCTGCGCCACTTGGCCCCGATGAAACTGCGTAGCGACCACGGGATCCTCATGGACAATGAGGTCTCCCCCAGCGCTGATGAGCGCATCCTCCTGGTTGGCTATGGGTCCGCCGCCTCCACGGTGGGGGCTACCCGCGCTGGACGCATTGCCGGCAGGGTCACCGCGAAGAAGCTGGACATCCGCTGAAAACTGCACCACAGGCGGCGCGGACAAGCACACCCCACATAGTTGTTGACACATCAAGCATGTAGTGGAAAGGTACATCTCATGAAGGCATTCGGATTTTTGAGTTTCGGGCATTATCAGATCGGCCAGGAGCGCAGCATGCTCCAGCAGGCCCTCGAATTAGCCAAGGAAGCAGATGCCCTCGGTGTTAACGGCGCCTACTTCCGCGTTCACCACTTCGCTCCTCAAGGTGCGTCCCCCATGCCGTTGCTCGGCGCGATCATCGGTGCCACCAAAAATATTGAGGTGGGTACCGGCGTGATTGACATGCGCTATGAAAACCCCCTCTACCTGGCCGAGGAAGCAGCCGCACTGAACCTGCTTGCCGACGGCAGGGTCGCACTCGGTGTTTCACGTGGATCACCGGAACCTGCCGATAAGGGTTGGGAGTCCTTCGGTTATGAGACCGGGGAAGACCCCAAGGGCGCAGGCATGGCGCGTGAGAAGTTCCAGCGTTTCATGGCTGCCGTGGATGGTTATGGCATGGCTGTTGCCGCCGAGGATCAGTACCCACGTCTCTACCGCCCGGGCACCCCACTGCCGATCTTCCCACACGATACGGAGCTGCGTAAATCAATCTGGTGGGGCGCAGGTTCCCACAACACCGCCATCCAGGCTGCCAAGGATGGGGTGAACCTGATGAGCTCCACCCTCGTCTCAGAGGCCACCGGCCAATCACTGAGTGAGTTGCAGTTTGACCAGATCCAGAACTACCGCGCAGCCTGGAAGGACGCCGGGCACGACTGGACCCCACGGGTATCGGTATCCCGATCGATCTTCCCGATTGTCACCGACCGCGACCGCGAGCTCTTCGGCCTCCAGGGCCAGGGCGAGGATCAGATCGGCATCATCGATGACACCCGCACCACCTTCGGGCGCTCCTATGCCGGATCCCCGGATGAGCTCATCGATCAGCTCAAGCAGGATAAGGCCGTCATGGATGCCGACACCCTCATGCTCACCGTCCCGAACCAGATGGGCGTGGAGCTCAACGCCTCCATCCTCCGCAACTTCGCCGAACATGTCGCACCGGCACTGGGATGGGAGCCCAACACCAACGGACCAGTGACCGGGTATGAGTTCTAGGTAATCGGACCTCGGTAGACTCCACCCGGATCCACGGGCCCCGTGGGAAGACCAACGGGAAAATTCAGCACTTCCACGAAAAACTCTCGCGAGGCCCACCCTGGAAGTCACCTGCAGAACATATCGGCCCCTGGGTTTGTTTTTGATGACTGGATACCCCGGCCGGGCGCGATTTAAGCTTCGAACTCTATTTGCCAGACGTAGACCAGGAGATCAGTGGTGCTGGCAGGTGATGGCGGCGGAAACTGGGCCACCATCACCGCCCCGCCTATCGGCGTCTCATCTCGCGGATGAAGATCCAAATCACCCAGAGCCCACCAGTGAGGATCAGCAGTAGGAAATCGACGAGGAAGTTGCCGAATCCATAGGAACGATTAGACATGAGTTGTCCTTTCACATTGAGGGGAATGGCCACATAGTGGGCCTAGAATGAGCGCCACTCAACCGATGATCGGAGAGGTGGCTGCTCATTAGAGGACGTGTTTTTTTCTGCGAATCCCCACAATGATCAAAACGAGGGACATTGCATGAGCAATGTCCCTCGTTAGTCCGCATCTGCTGATTAAGGATTTTGAGATTGGTGGTCAATCTCGTTGCCGCACTCACGTGTCGAAGCCCTTAGGATCCTCCAAGGCTGAGGTTCCATCGAGCCGGTAACTCGAATCGGGTGCATCTCGTCATTGAGCGCAGTTCCAAAAGCCTTAGTTACTGAAAGCTTTAGTTACTGAACTGAAAATCCAGTTTCACATTCGGATCGATAGCGGTGATGATCCCGGTATAGAAAGCTATCGCTTGTTCTTCGAGCAGGTCGCGGTTAGCGTTGATCTCTTCAGTTTTAGCTTCCGCATCCAGGATCTTCGTAATCGTTTTTGCAGGATCAATGTCGGTGGTCGCGAAACTCAACGCCCCGTTCTTCTCCATGACAGTTTCAAACTTTTCATCAGAGTGGCCGATAAAGATGAACTCAGGAATATGGATGATAAACCGATCTGCGCCATCAGCTTCTACCGAAACATCTTCGCCTTCGATTCCCAACTTCGCCCGATAACTGTACTGCAGAAACTGTGTGCGGGAGGTGCCTGGAACTGTCCACTCCCAAATTGTGCCCTCGACCCGTTCAGTACTGATCCCCTGGACGCTGGCACTCATCAGCACAATCTGTTCCTGCTTCTCGATTGCCGTGATGATCCGCGAGTCACTGGAAGTTGTTTCAATCTCAACCGGTGAAGCGAACGGTTTGGCGAGGTAGATCGTGGCACCTGCCGAGATCAGCACCGCCAAGAAAACAGCCAAGACACTCCACAGCACTCTCCTGAGCACCTTCATACTCAAACTCCCTTTAAGAAATTCCCAAACTATTCCCAGCCAACACAGCAAACTCTAACATATTAAGTTTGCTAAGTTTATGTAACCTTCGCCACTCAGCCACCTGACCGGCAGTTATGTCCTCCTGGTTGCGGAGACGCTTCTTACATTCAATTTGCTATAATCAACATTCGTAGAAGCACTTCAGTGCAGCTCAGGTGTGACCCAATCAGACTCCGATGAAGCGAGCTAGAAAACTAGATCTCCTTCCCTATCTTCTGCATCAATCTGATGTTGCACTCCTCATAGAAAATCTTTCCAGACCCCGGTAGTTACCGGAGGCGTGCCTTTACGCCACCTCAACAGCAAAAAAGTGCACAATGGAGAACGTGACACCCCGACCCATGCGCCCAGTTACCTCCCTCATTGAGGACAACCCGGACGTGTTCCTCCGCACGCTGATAACCAGGTTGTTCAGTCTTGATCCACTCGCATCCGCATATATCCCGCATGTTGATGACAAGACCCACATCAGCATGGCGGAATCATTGGCAGCGTTGCTTGATGGAGTGGGCCCTGAGGGCGCGGTGGGGGCAGATACCTTGGAGTATTTCCGCACCCTCGCCCGGGATTATCGTCGTTTCGGTTTCACCCCTGCTGCTTTCACCACCCTCGGGGAGGCCACCAACCTGGCACTCCGCGAGGTGTGCCAGGATCTCCCCTTCGAAACTGAACTCTTCGCGGAACGTGCCGTCACCGCGGTGACCCGGGATATGGCCCGCGCGGCACAGGAATCCATCGACACCGGTGAGCCCGCCTCCATCCCCGCCACGGTGGTGGAGGTGGAAAAACGCAGCCGGCGCTTTTTTGTGGTTCGCCTCCAGGCAGAGGCCGAGCTTGCCTATTCCCCCGGCCAGTATATGCCGGTCACCACTGATTACCTGCAGAATGCCTGGCGTTTCCTCTGCCCCTCCATCCCCACCAACCAGTGGGGTCAGGTGGAGTTCCACATCCAGGTCAATGATGAGGACAATGCGCTCCGCCTGCTGGCTAACTCGAGGCCTGGCGATGTGTGGTCGATCGGCACCGGGCAGGGCGAATTCGGCCAGCGCCTCTTCGGGCGCCCGACCTCAACGGAGCTTGTCGACGCCACCCCCAGCACCGCCCCTCCAGCCGAGAAGCCGAATGATTTGTTATTCATCGCCTACGGCACCGGCCTCGCACCACTGCGCGCCATGATGTTTGAGCTGATGAGCCAGACCAATCCCCCACGGTTGCATTTCTTCGTCGGAGCGGAATACCCCGGGGAACTCTATGAACTGATGGGGCTGTGGAATTTCGCAGCGGCCTGCCCGTGGCTCTCGGTTGTCCCCGTCACCACAAACGAAGAGGATGCCTGGTGGGTGCAGGGCACCGAGGCTTCCAAACCCCCACGCGGTCTACATCTGACTCAGGTGGGGATGATGGCGGAGATCGTCACCAGCGTGGGGGCGTGGGCTGATCGTGATGTGCTCATCGCCGGACCGGAGCAGATGGCCAGGGATATCCGGCGAGCCCTGATCAGGCGCGGGACACCCCGCGACCGGATCGAACACCTGCCGTTTTAATGATCCTCCCGGATTAGAGGACCGGGATGGATTCCCGGATCTTCTCCAGGCCTGAGAGATCCACATCCGCGATGATTGTCTCCGGTTCATAACCGGCACCGGCGATAATCACACCTGTTGGATCAATCACGGCTGAATGACCGATCCCAGCGGGGCCTTTTCGTTCCTCGGTGGGACGGGCCTGATCGCACATGAGCACCCAGCTGGTGGAATCCAGGGCTCGCGCCTGGCTGAGCACCTGCAGCTGTTCACGTTTCCCCTCACCGTCCTGCCAGGAGGTGGGCACCACGATGATCTGGGCCCCGGCGCGCGCCAGGTCCTGAAAATGCTGGGGGAAACGGAGGTCATAGCAGATCGCCACACCGATCTTCACGCCGTCAAGTTCAAAAAGATGTGATTCGGTTCCTGGCTTAACCGTGTCGGACTCCCGGTAGCCGAAGGCATCATAGGTATTGATCTTGCGATACCCCTCGTGCAGGCCGGCACCGGTGATCAGAGCGGTGTTATGGACCCGGTTGATGGTTTTGTCATCACGTTCCACGGTGTCTGCGGTGGTGAACATTCCGGCGACAATCACCACCCCAAGATCCTCGGCGAGTTGTTTCACCGCGGTGGCGAATTCGCCGGAATCCAGGTCTTCTGCCTGCGGATCCAGACGCCCCGTACCAAACGCCTGGGAGGTGGCCTCCGGGAAGACAAGCAGCCGCGCCCCCTGCCGGGCGGCATCAGTTGCGGCTTCACGGACAAGTTCCAGGTTGGCTATCTTATCTGCACCGGATGTGATCTGTAGCAAAGCGATACGCATAATCCACAGCCTAGGCGGATGTCCAAAGTTATTCACAGGTTCCGCAACCCGATTCTTGTCATTTACTCCTTCCAGACCTGTACTGGTGCCATGTTCATGACACGAAACTTCCCCGAGCTGCTTGCAGGAACCACACCTGAGCTGGTGTTTCCGCCCCTGACCGCCCACGCTGGCACAAGCCGCACGTTTTCAGCAGTGCTTAACGCTGACAGTGGGTGGCGGCGTCTGCTTGACGAAGACCACCACTCACTGATTACCCACCTTGCCTCCATGAAGAAGCTGGCAGAACACTTCTGCACCATCGACAGTTCCCTGTCTTCCACACTGTCCAGAGCTCTAGATGGTGGTGATCAGTGATGGTGACCCTCCCGCTCCGGAGCACGGAACTGGAAGAACTTGGCTCCTTACTGATGAAGATCGCCGCCACCCTGGATGAGCAGGGTGTAGCACGGGCTGATGCCTGGAATGGTCTGCAGGGATTCACCAATGCTGATTCTCTGCTGGCAGGCATCGGGCAGTTGCACCGCCATAATTCCTCACTGTTGCACACCGCACAGCGCATGGGTTCAGCAGCCCAGGTGTTGTTGAGTACAGCCGGGGCCGTCCGGGTTCTGGAATCCTCTCTCCACACTGTTGAACGCCTCACCGACTACTCCCCGGCCACCACGGCGTTTCTCACCCACATCGCCCGGATGGGGGAACTTCTAGATCTTGTCTGTGCAGCCCAGATCAACGCCATCTGTACCCCTGAGGCTCCCACTCCCCTCCAACGGCTGGGAGATTTTGATGATCTCCCAGCCACCTCCATCCACGAATTCAATCTCATGAATGCCCCACCTGATATCCAGAAATTTGCCGCCGATAATCCCGATGTCATGCTCCTGGAAGTTGGGGAGGGCAGTGGTGGCGATGGTCGTGCCTTCGTGGCGGCGATAGGTGATGTTGACAAGGCAGACGCTCTTGTCACCATGGTCGCTGGTGTTAGTTCCTCTGACCCCGCACACTGGCAGGGCAACATCGACAGAGCACGCACCCTGGGTCGGTCAAGTGGTGCTGCCACGGTCATGTGGCTGGGATATACCGCGCCACATAACATTCCGCTCGCGGTGTCCACACGGGCAGCGGAAAAAGGGGGACGTGAATTACAACAATTCCAGGAATCTCTGGCTGTTCGGAATCCACAGCAGCGCAAGGTCGTCGTCGGCTATAGCTACGGGTCCGTGGTGGTAGGCAAAGGTGCGCAGAAAAGTGCAGAAAATGCTGCAGAAGGTTTCGATGCAGTGGTGCTGGTGGGCAGCCCCGGTGCAGGCGTGACCCATGCGCGGGAACTCAATACCGAGGTCTATGCCGTCACGGGTACTGAGGACCCCATCGGGCTGGCTGCCACCCGTTTCGGCGGGATCCACGGCACAGATCCCACCTCCCCCTGGTTCGGATCCACCGTCTGGGACTCTGCTGCCAACCATTCCGGTTATTGGGAGGATCCCGACTTCCTCCGGCAATTGACCACGGTGATCACAAAGGATTAAACAGGCAATAAAGAGCACGAAACCGCAGCCCCCTCCCCCGCCTTCATAAGGGGGAAGGGACTGCGGTGTGGGGTGCTAAGCGGTTTAGAAGAGTCCGGTTGGGTTCGGATCGTAGGAGACCAGGAGGTTCTTGGTCTGTTGGTAGTGAGCCAGCATCATCAGGTGGTTTTCACGACCGATGCCGGATTCCTTATAACCACCGAAGGCAGAGTGCGCCGGGTAGTTGTGGTACTGGTTCACCCAGACACGACCTGCCTGGATAGCGCGGCCGGCACGGTAAACGGTGTTCTGGTCACGGGTCCACACGCCGGCACCGAGTCCGTAGTTGGTGTCATTGGCGATGCGGACGGCCTCATCGAAGTCGGAGAAGGTCGCGACAGAAAGGACAGGTCCGAAGATCTCCTCGCGGAAGATCCTCATGTCATTGGTGCCACGGAAAACGGTCGGCTCGATGTAGTAGCCGTTGTCCAGTCCCTCAACCTTGTTGATCTTGCCACCGGTGAGGGTTTCCGCACCCTCATCAGGGCCGATCTTCAGGTAGCTGGAGATCTTGTCCATCTGCTCCTGGGAGGCCTGAGCACCCATCATGGTTTCAGTATCCAGCGGGTTGCCCAGCTTGATGTTCTTGACGCGTTCCACGCCGAGCTCAAGGAACTCATCCGCGATGGACTCATGGACAAGTGCGCGGGAAGGACAGGTACAGACCTCACCCTGGTTCAGGGCGAACATGGCAAAGCCTTCGACGGCCTTCTGGAGGAATGCATCGTCCTCAGACATCACGTCCTTGAAGAAGATGGATGGGGACTTGCCACCGAGCTCCAGTGTCACCGGGATTATCTTGTCGGAAGCAGCCTTGTTGATGATCTTGCCCACCTGGGTGGAACCGGTGAAGGCGATCTTGCCGATACGGTCAGAGCTGGACAGTGCGCTACCTGCATCCTCACCGAGACCATTGACGATGTTGAGCACACCATCTGGAAGGAGGTCTCCGATGATGTTCATCAGGTAGAGGATGGACGCCGGGGTCTGCTCTGCGGGCTTCATCACGATGGCATTACCTGCGGCAAGTGCCGGGGCGATCTTCCAAGTAGCCATGAGGATGGGGAAGTTCCAGGGGATGATCTGGCCGACAACGCCGATGGGCTCATTGAAATGGTAGGCAACGGTGTTGTGGTCGATCTGGGAGGAACGGTCCTCCTGTGCACGGATGGCACCGGCAAAATAACGGAAGTGGTCAATGGCCAATGGGATATCAGCGGCAAGCGTCTCACGGACAGCCTTGCCGTTCTCCCAGGTTTCCGCGACAGCGATCTCCTCGAGGTGCTCCTCCATACGGTCCGCAATACGGTGCAGGATCAATGCGCGCTCAGCAACAGAAGTCTGGCCCCATGCAGGAGCTGCCGCGTGGGCCGCATCCAGGGCTGCTTCGATGTCAGCTGCAGTGGAACGCGCGACCTCACAGAAAACCTCGCCGGTGACCGGCGTGATGTTCTCCATGTACTGGCCATCTACCGGTGGGACCCACTGTCCACCGATGTAGTTGTCATAGCGCTTCTCATAGTTGACAATCGAACCTTCGGTTCCCGGGTTTGCATAAACGGTCATGACATCTCCTTTTTCGGATGCGACCTGACTCCCACGTTGACTGCTTCCTCCAAGAAGGTACTACATACGTGCGCCAGGCAACATATACCAATAGCTGTGACTGCGGGCACATTACTTCGCCCTGTGTGCCACCCTATGCGGGATTAGCAGATGCGCGCCAGAGTTTTCAATTATTTCACCCCCTGACACTGATTTCATCCAGCAGAAACTCTCCCTCTCCAGTCACAGACCTACCCCCGATAATCCCTGTGTCAATGTTTGCAAAGATCCCCTCAAAGCAGTTTTCCATCACCATCCCCTCCGCCTTCCAAGCCCAGTGCAGAAAACATAAAGGTGGGCGGTGCACCATAACAGTGCACCACCCACCCTGCTCGGGTTTCCAGCAGGAAACGCCCGTCGCAGCGGGCTGACCACTAGAAAATCAGGCCTGCCGGCCCCGGCCTTTACGGCGTTCCCACATCACCACGGCTGTGGAACGTGGAACATGAACAAGTTCGCCACGGGGCCTGCCGCCACCGCGACGTAGTTCCGCCTTGAGTTCGTCATTTTCCGCAGTTGTCTTCCGCAGCGATTCCCTGAGATCACGGTTTTGTTCACCCAGTTCAATGATCGCCTTGATGCCGGCCAGGTTGACGCCGTCCTCCTGGCTCAGACGTTGAATCTTGCGGAGAAGCTCTACGTCATCGCGGGTGTATCGGCGTCCGCCACCGCGGGTGCGTTGGGGTGTGACCAGCCCCATCCGGTCATAGGTCCGCAGGGTCTGGGCATGCATGCCCGCAAGCTCCGCGGCAACAGAGATAACGTAGACCTCCCCGGTGAACACTGAACGGTCAATTCCGTTGTCACGGCCCAGATGTTCATCCTGCATGCCCTCGCGTTGCGTGCCAGGGTTGTCCTCACGATTGTTCGGGGTAGTTGTCATTGCATTGTCACCTTCTTCCACTTCCCGGAGATTGCGGCCATTCCAGCCCGCAGGGCTGGTGAAACCACCAGCCCTGTGAGTTAGCGGTTATTTCCTGCCCAGTCACCACGGGGGTCAAAACCTGAGCTCTTCTCCGCTTCGGCATAGGAGCGGAGTGCTTCTACTGCCTGGTCATCCAGCTTTTCCGGCACCTTGACCTGGACGGTCACCATGAGGTCACCGGTTCCGCTGCGGGTTTCCACACCCCGCCCGCGCACGCGCAGGGTACGGCCATCCGGCGTTCCTGCGGCAAGCTTAAGTTTGACCGGCTTATCCAGGGTCGGAACGGAGATCGCACCGCCCAGGGCAAGCTCTGAGAAACTCACCGGGATGGTGATGTGGATGTTGTTGCCATCGCGTTCGAATACCGTGTCTTCCTTGACGTGGACACGGACGAACAGGTCGCCGGCAGGTTTACCATTCGGGCCTGCCTCTCCCTGCCCCGCCAGGCGTACTTTCTGACCGTCAACCACACCGGCCGGGATACGGACGGTGATGGAGCGGGTCTTGCGGACAGTGCCGCGGCCACGACAGTCAGAACACGGATCGGTGATGACCTCACCGGTGCCACCACAGTGGGTACAGGGTGCTGAGAATCCGAAGGCACCCTTGTTCTCTGAGGTGAATCCGGAGCCACTGCACTGCCCACACTTGGAGGGGTTTCCGGACTTGGATCCAGAGCCGTGACAGGTGTTGCAGGGCGCATCTCCGGTGAGTTCCACCGGGATGGTCGTGCCCTTGACAGCCTCAACGAACTCGAGGGTGATGTCAGTTTCTACATCCGCCCCCCGCGTCGGCCTAGCTGACTGGCGAGGACCACTGCCGCGGTTGAAAAGGCCACCGAAGATATCGCCCAAACCGCTGTCCGCAGAAAATCCTCCACCTTGTCCAGATCCTCCGAAGATGTCGGAGGTGTCGAAGCCCTGCGACGAGCGAAACCCGCCGGGGAAGCCGGCGCCTCCGCTTCCGAATCCTCCACGGATTCCACCGGAAGCCAGGAGAGTTTTCAGCTCATCATATTCTTTGCGCTTATCCTCATCGCCGACCACATCATAGGCTTCAGCCGCTTTTTTGAAGCGGTCCTCCGCAGCCTTATCACCAGGGTTTTTATCCGGGTGGTTTTCCCGCGCGAGTTTGCGATATGCCTTCTTGATGTCATCGGCCGTTGAGGTCTTGGAGACCCCCAGGTCCGCGTAATAGTCTTTATTTGCCCATTCTGCATTGTTCACTGGGCATCTCCTCCCCTCAGGTTGTGGTGCGTGAGGTGTGTAAAAGTTTGTTATTCAAGTTCGTTAATTCACTAATCTATGCAATTATGCCCGTCTCTGCCCATAGTTGCTGAGACGAAAGGCGCGGGGCCTTCCTCAAGACACCGCGCCCCTGTTTCTGGTGGCTTTATGCCCACCATCGCCCCGGCACTTCTCAGAAGAAGGTGGGGCCGCAAGGGGGCGTACCTGTCACAGCCCGCCCTCTTGCACATCAACCGTTGCCGGTGATATTACTGCTCCGGATCGGCGATGATGACCATCGCATTGCGGATCAGCTTGTCATTGAAGCGGTAGCCCTTGCGGAGTACCGTGCCAAGAACCTTGGTGTCACCTTCGGACAGGTCCTGGACTGCTTCGTGGATCTCAGGATCGAACTCATCACCAGCTGAGCCGAAAGACTCGAGCTTCATGCCGGTGAGGGTGTTCTTCATCTTGTCCGCGAAAACCTTCAGTGGACCTTCTGTCAGGTCACCGTGCTGCTCAGCCAGGTCCAGATCATCGAGGATCGGGAGCAGCTGGGAGACAACGTTGGCCTTGGCGGTGTCGATGATGCCTGCGCGCTCACGGTCGGTGCGACGACGGTAGTTGGCGTATTCAGCGGATACCCGCTGGAGGTCCTCGGTGCGCTCAGCAAGCTGCTCTTCCACACTGGAGACCGCACCATCGCCATCAGCGTCAGGATCGATGTCAGCTAATGCTTCGTCGATTTCCGCTTCTAGCGCAGGGTCGATTTCGGGTTCAACCCCAGCGTCATCATCGCCGGCTTCCGGATCATCAGCCTGGCGGGCTGCGGATTCCTCCGCTGCGCGCTCTGCAAAGTCTGCAGAGGTCGCCTCCGGATCGGTGTTCTCGGGATCGCCGGGGTTATCTGGCATTCCGTTGGGGTTGGTCATTACTTCTTGTCCTCACCGTTATCGGTTGCGTCGTCTTCGACAACTTCAGCGTCAACGACGTTGTCATCAGCTGGAGCACCCTCAGCACCTGCGTCGGCCTGGGTTGCGCCTGCGGCAGCCTCAGCTTCGTAGATGGCCTTGCCCATTTCCTGGGATTCGGTGTTCAGCTTCTCGACAGCGGTCTTGATGGCTTCGATGTCTTCGCCCTTGAGGGACTCTTCGACACCTGCAGCTGCTTCTTCAACCTTGGTCTTGAGATCCTCAGAGACCTTGTCGTCGTTTTCCTCGACGAACTTGCGGGTCTGATACACCAGGGACTCAGCGTTGTTGCGGACTTCCTGCTCCTCACGGCGCTTCTTGTCCTCCTCAGCGTGAGCTTCGGCATCCTTGACCATGCGGTCGATCTCTTCCTGGGACAGGCCGGAGCCGTCCTGGATGGTGATGGTGTTTTCCTTGCCGGTGCCCTTGTCCTTGGCGGTGACGTGGACGATGCCGTTGGCGTCGATGTCGAAGGTGACCTCGATCTGTGGAACGCCACGTGGTGCCGGTGCGATGCCGCCGAGCTCGAAGGATCCGAGCAGCTTGTTGGCGTTGGCGATCTCACGCTCACCCTGGAAGACCTGGATCTGCACAGAAGGCTGGTTGTCTTCTGCGGTGGTGAAGGTCTCGGAACGCTTGGTCGGGATGGTGGTGTTGCGCTCGATGAGCTTGGTCATCACGCCACCCTTGGTCTCAATACCGAGGGAGAGTGGGGTGACGTCAAGAAGCAGCACGTCCTTGACCTCGCCGCGCAGGACGCCGGCCTGGAGGGCAGCGCCGACGGCAACAACCTCATCAGGGTTGACACCCTTGTTCGGCTCGCGGCCACCGGTCAGTTCCTTGACCAGTTCGGTGACAGCAGGCATACGGGTGGAGCCACCAACGAGAACAACGTGGTCGATCTCGGAGACGGAGACGCCAGCATCCTTGACCACCTGGTTGAACGGGGTCTTGGTGCGGTCGAGCAGGTCCTGGGTGATGCGCTGGAACTCTGCACGGGAGATGTTCTCATCCAGGAACAGTGGGTTCTTGTCAGCATCAACGGTGATATAAGGCAGGTTGATGTTGGCGTTCTGGGAGGAGGACAGTTCGATCTTTGCCTTCTCAGCAGCTTCACGCAGACGCTGCAGGGCCATCTTGTCCTTGGTCAGGTCGATGCCGTTGGAGGACTGGAACTTCTCAACCAGCCAGTCAACAACACGCTGGTCCCAGTCGTCGCCGCCGAGCTCGTTGTCGCCGGAGGTTGCACGAACCTCAACAACGCCGTCGCCGATTTCCAGCAGGGAGACATCGAAGGTGCCGCCACCGAGGTCGAATACCAGGATGGTCTGCTCCTGGTCGCCCTTCTCCAGTCCGTAAGCCAGAGCAGCAGCGGTTGGCTCGTTGACAATACGCAGGACGTTCAGACCTGCGACCTGGCCGGCTTCCTTGGTGGCCTGTCGCTGGGAGTCCTCGAAGTATGCAGGAACGGTAATGACTGCGTCGGTGACCTCTTCACCCAGGTAGGCCTCAGCATCGCGCTTCAGCTTCATCAGGGTGCGGGCGGAGATTTCCTGTGAGGTGTAGTTCTTGTCATCGATCGCGACGGACCAGTCGGTACCGATGTGACGCTTGACGGAGCGGATGGTGCGGTCAACGTTGGTGACAGCCTGGTTCTTGGCGGACTGGCCAACCAGAACCTCGCCGTTCTTGGCGAATGCCACGACGGACGGGGTGGTGCGGGAGCCCTCGGAGTTAGCGATAACTACCGGCTCACCGCCTTCAAGTACAGACACCACAGAGTTGGTGGTACCAAGGTCAATTCCTACTGCACGTCCCATAATGTTTCCTCCTGTTGATTCAGATTTCTAGCGATGGTTGACTGCACTCAACTCAACTTCCGGAAGCCAGTTTAACAGACCCCCTTGAGCGAATGCCACTCAACCTTACGTCCTATGCAACGATCATAACCACAAAGTTATTCCGAGTCCACTCAACTTTGATCATTCCTGCAGGCATTCAGGGTTAAATAGGTGACACCCCTGAGCCTTCCGGACGCAAGGTGTTCGCTAAGAGCAGACATCCTCCCGTCACTCCCCCGCGCTTTATCTACGTCCATGCACCCTGCCTCCCAGGGCGTTTCGCGGTAATCTTGCTGCATAGATCTCTTCCACGCGAACCTTTGATAGTTGGAGTCCAGATGACCGAAAAATCAGGCATCCCCCCACAACCCCTGGGGACAGATGCAGACATGTCCGAAAAGATCTCGGAAGCAGTCGAGGGCAAGCTCGAAGATCTCGAAGTCAATGATTCCAGTGAAAACAACGCATCCATCGACCGTGCCGCCGTCATTGGTCGCGATGGACGCTGGGCAGCCGGCTGGGCCCTGCGTTTCATTGTTTTTGTGATCGCCGCATGGATTTTCTTCCAGGGCCTTTCTGTAATCTGGGCTGGCCTGCTCCCCATCCTTCTGGCACTGCTGGTCTGCACCGTCCTCTGGCCGGTAACCAAGTTCCTGCGTGACCACAAATGGCCACCCGCCCTGGCAGCAATCGCCACGATCCTGGCCTTCTTCGGCTTCATCGGTGGTATATTCACCGCCATCGCCCCCAGTGTGGCCAGCCAGTCACAACAGGTTTATGAACGTGCCTACGAAGGTGTCCAGTCTCTCTTGGAGCAACTTCAAAATGGTCCACTCAATCTGGATCTGGGCCAGGTTGATGAGTTTCTCGATGATGCCACCCAGTGGGTCCAGGATCAGGCATCCAGCATCGCCTCTGGCGTTTTCACCGGTTTCTCAGCAGCAACAACCGTGGTGGTCACCATCGTGGTCATGTTCGTCCTGACCTTCTTCTTCCTCAAGGACGGCGTGAAGTTCCTGCCCTGGCTGCGCAAGTACACCGGCGATAACGCAGGCTGGCACCTCACCGAGGTTCTCACCCGTTCTTGGAACACCCTGGCCGGATTCATCCGCACCCAGGCGCTGGTCTCCCTTGTTGATGCCATTTTCATCGGTATCGGCCTGGTAATTCTCCAGGTTCCGCTGGCATTGGCGCTGGCTGTGATCACCTTCTTCGGTGGTTTCATCCCGATCATCGGTGCCTTCACCGCAGGCGCCCTAGCCGTGATCGTGGCGCTGGTAACCAACGGACCAACCAACGCACTGTTGGTTCTTGGCCTGATCATCCTGGTTCAGCAGATCGAGGGCAATATCCTCCAGCCATTCCTCCAGGGCAAGGCCATGCAGCTTCACGCTGCGATCGTCTTGCTGTCTGTCACTGTGGGTTCCACCCTCTTCGGCATCCTGGGTGCCTTCCTTGCAGTCCCGGTGGCCGCAGTGTTCGCCGTGTGGTTCCGTTACCACGCAGAACTGGTCTCCTTGAGGTCCGGTGAGATCACCGTGGATGACATCAAGATCCAAACCACGAAATCAGCCGGTAAAGAAGGATCCACCTCGGAATCCTTCCTGGCGGTGCGTGATCGCCTGACCAGTATTGGCCGCAACAAGAACAATAAATCTGGTTCCACCAAGGTGACAGATAAGGAACAAACAGACACCAAGAAATAATAGTCTTGCCACTGTCCCTCTCATTCCGTGACGGGGCACGATCAAAAGGAGCCGATGTTCATATGAACATCGGCTTCTTTTATGGGCTTTGGATGTTAACCCACCAGCGTAAGGTTGGGGTTGCGGCCTGTGATGAACAGCCATACCTCATCGACTTCACGCGGTAGGGCACGGACATTATGCAGGTGTTCAATACCTGCAAATCCGCCACCAAC
>NZ_CALZFS010000002.1 GCF_945649885.1 uncultured Corynebacterium sp.
ACGGCACCGGCGTGCTCATCGCTGATGCTGTCACCCGTGGCGCCACCCGCATCACCCTCGGCCTGGGCGGTTCCGCCACCACCGACGGTGGTGGCGGAATTCTGGTCGCACTCGGAGCTGTCCTGCGTGACAAGCCTGGCTACGCACTGCGCAAGGGAGGACAGGGACTGATCGACCTGGATAATATCGACACCACCATGCTCAACATCCCCGCCGCAGCAGCCGAGTGGGTCCTGCTGACAGATGTCACCGCACCGGCCATCGGCCCAGAGGGTGCCGCACATGTTTTCGGCGCACAAAAGGGTGCCACCCCTGAGGAAATAACGCTTCTCGACGAAGGACTGACTCACATGTGTGAGGTGCTCGATGTGGATGGCACCAAGCCCGGCATGGGCGCTGCCGGCGGAATCGCCGTAGGTTTGACGTGGCTGTCCACCCTGCTGCACGGCACCGCTGAACACATCCACGTACTGCCCGGTGCCCCATTGATCGCACGTGCCACTGGTATTGAGGAGATGCTCCCCACCGCGGATCTGGTCATCACCGGTGAGGGCGCTCTAGATGCACAGTCCTACACGGGCAAGGTCGTGGGAACCCTGCATGGCCTGACTTCAGCAGCTGGTGTTCCACTGGCCGTGGCAGCAGGAAAAATCGACGGTGCGGTCCCTGAGGGGATCATCACCGTCGAATTGGACACGCACCGGGATGTAGCCATCCAGTTGCGTGCCGCTGGTCGAAAGATTGCAGAAGACTTCAGCACACGCACCTAAAGCCTGCCGCAGGAACTAGCGGAGGATCTCCACTGTCCAGGGGTAGGTCGCAGGAACCTCGTAGAGGGTTTCCTGTTCCAGCAGGAATGCGTCCTTGGGCAGATCCGCAGGTGGAGTGAGCAGACGCGCAAAGATCATGGTGATCTGATTGACAGACCCCTTCACGCCATCAACTTCAACGAGGTAACGGTTGACTGATGACTCCTCCAGATCCATATCCTCATGCTCATCGCGGTAAGTCTGACGCAACTGTTCCTCAACCTGAGGGGATACAGATGGCTCCGGGTCATGAACAACAAGTCCGGTGTCCATCAGGCCCTTCTCGACGATGAGGCCTGACACTGCGGTGAAACGCCCGGCGAGATCGATGGATTGTCTATCGGGGACGAGAACATCAAATTGAATCTTCGGCATGACAACACACTAGTCAATAACCTGAGAGCTATGAACAGCCCCTTCAGCACACACCCCACCCCCATCCGCACCATGGCCGATGGAACCATCAAGCAGGTTAACCCTTTCACCGGCACCGAAGTCTGGACGGTACCCGGACGTGGCAACCGACCCCTGTCACATCCCGCTTCTGACCCCGCCCCGATCAGCGCCGAAGATCACACCAACTACTGTGCCTTCTGTTCGGATACTCCACTGTCCACTCCCCCGGAAAAGGCACGGATGGTGAAAAGCACCGCGGGAGATTTTGAGATTCTGCCTGGTGTTCTCCCCGCTGCTCTCAAGGATTCAGTCGCAGAGTTTCGTCGTGTGCCCAATCTGTTTGAGATCGTCACCTATGACTACTGGCAGAAGAACTTCGGCTTTGAGATGGACACGGAGACCGCATTACGGATGTCCACCTACCTTGCGGACCCAGATGGGCGGGAACACGTAGTGGATATCGTGCGCACACGGTTGAAGGCTGCTGGCCAGGATGTCACGGAGACCACCGAAGCTGAGCTGGTGGACAAGGCCTCGGGATACTTCTCCGGTGGACATGACGTGATCATCGCCCGCCGCCATTTCACCGATGACGCCACTGATAACTCCCAGTTAGCATCTTCCGGAACCCTGACCGCTGATGAGCATGCGGCGTTCATCTGTTTCACCCTCGATGGCATCCGTGACCTCTATGCACGTAACCGTTATGCCCCGTATGTGGTGGCTTTTCAGAACTGGCTCAAACCTGCTGGAGCCTCCTTTGACCATCTGCACAAGCAGTTGGTGAGCATTGATGAACGCGGTCACCAGAATGAGGCTGAGCTGATCCGGCTCCGACAGAACCCGAATATGTACAACGAGTTCGCCGTTGATTATGCGGGGTATCACAATCTCCTGATCGCAGAGAATGACCATGCGGTGGCCTTTGCCGGTTTTGGTCACCGCTACCCCACCCTGGAAATCTATTCCAGATCAGCGGTGTCCGAACCATGGCTGCAGTCCCCGGCGGAAGTCCGCGCGATGAGCGACCTCATCCATGCCTGTCATGCAGCCACAGGTCCTGATGTGCCCTGCAATGAGGAATGGCACCATAAGCCCATTGATGTTGATATGCCGATGCCGTGGCGGGTGCTGATCAAATGGCGGGTCTCCACCCTGGCTGGATTCGAGGGTGGTACCAAGATCTATCTCAATACCCTGTCGCCACAGAATGTCCGTGACCGGATGGTCAAGGAGATGTACCGCCTGCGGGACGCGGGCTGGATTGGTGAGGATATCCGCATTGCCACGGAATGCTCAGTAGAGCGCAACAGCTTGAAGTACAATCCGCTTCTGTAGACAGCCCGAGGGTCGGTGAGATCAACCTGTTGTTGTCATTGGCCTACTATCAACGATATGAGTCATATCTCCGATCTTTTGCGTAACCATGGTGTCGATCTGTCCTGGCAGAAGGATATCTATCAGGAACTTCACGAGCACCCGGAGCTTTCCGGGTTTGAGACGGAGACCGCACGCACCATCATCGCGCAGCTGAAGAGGTTCAACTGTGAGGTCATTTCACCTGTTGGTGGCTTCGGTATCCTCGCCATTTTCCGGAATGGTGACCACGAGAGCAGGCCTGTGGCACTGATGCGTGCTGATTTTGACGGCCTCCCGGTCAAGGAGACCAGTGGGCTGCCCTGGGCATCCACCCGCATGCGCCCGCTTGATGGCAACAATGTACCGGTGATGCATGCCTGTGGCCATGACATGCACACCACAGCGCTGCTGGGAGCATGTGCGCTTCTTGATGAACGTCGTGACGCCTGGGAGGGCACCTTCATCGCCTTGTTCCAGCCGTCGGAGGAAAATGCCCGCGGTGCCAACGCCATGGTTGCTGACGGATTGGTTAATAAGATTCCCCACCCTGATGTGTGTTTTGGGCAACATGTGGTTCCAGGTCCTGCCGGTGCAGTGATGAGCATGCCGGGTGCTGCTCTGGCGGCCTGTGATTCCATTGATATCCGCATCAAGGGCCGCAGTGCGCATGGTTCCATGCCCCACAATTCCATCGACCCCACCTTTGTGGCTGCGATGATCGTGGTACGTCTCCAGGGCATCGTGGGCCGTGAGGTCTCACCGGAGGATTTTGCCGTCATCTCTGTGGGAACCCTTCAATCAGGAAACTCCAACAACACCATCCCGAATGAGGCACGACTGATCTTGAACTGTCGTTTCTACAACGACAAGGTGAAGAAGAAGGTGTACCGCGCGATTGAACGGGTGGTACGCGGTGAGTGCATCGCCTCCGGCATTGAGGATGAACCGACGATTGAGTACTTCGCCCACGGTGAGCTGACTGATAATGCTGTGGAGGTGTTCACCCGGGTACGTCCGGTCTTTGATGATGTTTTCGGTCCGGCTTCCTACACCGGTGACCGTTGGACGGCGTCAGAGGACTTCCCCAATATCCCGCTGGCATTGAACAGTCCTTATCTTTACTGGACTATCGGAGCCACCCCGCGGAAGGACTGGGAGGCGGCTGTTGCCGCGGACCGGGTGTCGCAGGATATTCCGGCTAACCACATGGGCAATTTCGTACCTGATTTTGAGCCCACGGTACATGCTGCCACCACAGCGGCAGCTGCTGCTGTGCTGACCTACCTGTCCACCCCTGCCTCTTAAAACATAGAAAAGCAGCCCACCATGATCACCCACGGTGGGCTGCTTTGTCCCTGTATCTATCTAGCGGGCAGTGTTATGCCTGGTAGTAGGTGATCAGTCCGGTTTCAGCAGGACTGACCAGCATGTCATGACAGGGGATGACGCGGGCGGTGTAGCCGTAGTTACCTGGAAGATCAGAGGAGATCTCCACTGAGTAGGTGGAACCGCTGGTGTTCTTCATGTCATAGATCAGTGGTTCCGCGATCTCGCCATGCTCATCGGTTTCTCCGAAGATGACCTGGACGCAGACTTCATCAGCGTTGAGTGAACCGCGGTCAACATCAACAGTGACCTCGACTTTCGTCGCAGTGGAGGTCTGTGCTTCCACACCGGCGGTGGCGGTGCCCACGCTCAAGTTGGAAAGGGTGACGTTATTCCACTCCTGATTGACAGTCTCCAGCCAGGCGGCGTAGGCACCTGCAGCCTCAGGGGTGGCAATGAGCTCAGCCTGGTGCTGGGTTGGGCGGTAGTACTCGGTGGTGTAATCGCGGACCATTCGGGTGGAGGTCACCATCGGTGACAAAGTGGTCCAAGACTTGGATACCAGGTCCATCCAGTCCTGTGGAACATCGTTGTCATCACGGTCATAGAACAGTGGTGCAACTTCGTTTTCCAGGATATCGTAGAGCGCCTGGGATTCCAGGTGGTCACGGTAATCGAGATCGTGGGTCTCCACGGTTGGGACGGTCCAGCCGGTCTCCTCCTGTGGCATCTCATCCCACCAGCCATCGGAGATGGACAGGGTGAGTCCACCGTTCATGACAGCCTTCATACCGGAGGTGCCGGAGGCTTCCTGCGGACGCACCGGGTTGTTCAGCCAGACGTCAGTTCCGGAGATGAGATAGCTGGCCAGATTGATGTCATAGTCCGGCAGGAACAGGAAGCGGTCACGCACGCCAGCCTGATCTGCGAAGTGAACGATCTCCTGCATGAGCTTCTTGCCACCCATATCGTGTGGGTGCGCCTTGCCGGCAATGATGAACTGGACTGGGCGGTCCTCATTGAGCAGGATCGCACGCAGACGCTCAGGGTTGCGCAGCATGAGGGTCAGTCGCTTGTAGGTTGAGACACGGCGTGCGAAGCCAATGGTCAGCACCTCAGGGTCGAGAACACGACGGGCCCAGCCAAGCTGCGCTTCGGTGTGTCCACGCTTGGACCAGGATTCAAATATTGCATCGCGTGCCACATCGACGAGGTCTGTGCGGAGCTTGTTGCGGACCTCCCAGAGCTTCTCGGCAGAGACCGCATCCGGGTTATCCCAAGTGTCAGCCACTGCCAGGTCGGCTCCACCAGACACACGATCGATGAGTTCCTTCATCTCAGGCATGACCCAGGTGGGAAGGTGGACACCATTGGTGACGTGTCCGATCGGGACCTCTGCTGGCTCATAGCCCGGGTAGAGGCCTGCGAACATCTCACGGGAGACATCACCGTGAAGCTTGGACACACCGTTGGCGTGCTGGGAGGCACGCAGACCCATGTGTGCCATGTTGAAGCGGTGGGGATCTTCCTCACGGCCCAGTTCAAGGGCCTTGTCCAGTGGGACACCTGGGCACAGACGCTGCTCTTCGGGCAGTCCATCACCGAGGTAGCGGCGCACCATAGACATGTCGAAACGGTCGATTCCAGCGGGGACCGGGGTGTGGGTGGTGAAGATATTAGAGGCGCGGACCTGCTCAAATGCTGCTGCGTAGTCAGTGCCTTCAGCAATGCGCTGGCGGACACGCTCGAGGGTGAGGAAGCCTGCATGCCCCTCGTTCAGGTGGGCGACACCGGGTGCGGTGATGCCACGGGCTGCGCAGAAAGCGTCGACGGCGCGGACGCCACCGACACCAAGCACGATTTCTTGTTTGATGCGGTGTTCGGAGTCGCCACCATAGAGACGGTCGGTGACATAGCGCATGTCTTCCGGGTTGTCTTCAATGTTGGTGTCCAGGAGGATCAGTGGGATGCGGCCGACATTGGCCACCCAGAGTGCGATCTTGATCTCGCGGCCTTCAGGGAAGGCGACGGAGACAGTGACCTGCTTGCCCTGGTCATCGGTGACAGCCACAATCGGCAACTGCTGAGGATCGTGGTACTCGTACTTTTCCTGCTGCCAGCCGTCTGCGGAGAGTGACTGGGTGAAATAACCGTGGGTATAGAGCAGGCCGACACCTACCAGTGGGACGCCGAGGTCAGAAGCAGACTTCATGTGGTCGCCAGCCAGGACGCCCAGGCCACCGGAGTAGATCGGCAGACTCGGGTGGATGCCGAACTCCATGGAGAAGTATGCGGCGATAGGGTCATTTGCCTTGGCCGGGGCTTCAGCGGTCTTCTGGTACCAAAGGGAGGTGCTGAGGTATTCGCTCAGGTTCTGGGACTCATCGTTGATGCGTCCGAGGTACTCATCATCGGTGGACAACTGGCGCAGACGGGATGCGGATGCCTGAAGAAGCATCTGCTTGGGATCCTCATCGAGTGTGCCCCAGAGTTCCGGATCGATATCACGGAACAGCTGCTTGGTTTCCTCCCGCCAGGACCAGCGCAGGTTGTGCGCGAGCTGAACCAGTGGTTCAAGTTGGGTCGGGAGCTGATTATTGAACTGGACTGTGCCTACTGATTTCACGTCCCTAAACCTAGCCTGAACCTGTCGTCCGTGCTACCGGAACGAACTTAATACTTTTATAGGGTGTACCAAATAGAGGTCACAGGGGCATTTAAGGCTCTGACCTTGAGGTATTTTCCTCAAAGTTCGCAGAACGCACTCTATGATCAGCGCTGCAGAAGCTCTCCAGTGGATACTCCTGGCAGTGAAATGGTCACCGGGGTGCCCCAAGGATCCTTGACTGATACCGAGGTTCCGTTGTCGGAATGTTCCCAGTCACCGAGACGGGCGATCAACATATCCAGGTCTTCGCGCTCTGGAACCAAGATAGACACCTCTGCCAGGCCGAGAGTTGCAGCACGTGGACCAGCCCCACCGGAATGCCAGGTGTTCATAGCCACATGGTGGTGATAGCCACCGGCTGAGGTGAACAGTGCTCCGGGAATGGAGGTGGTGCGTTCAAAACCGATCTTGTCCAGGTAGAAACCGGCGGCCTGGTTGATGTCACCGACCTGAAGGTGGAGGTGGCCGATGGTGGCCGGCTGCTCATTGGTGGCGTTCAGAATGTTCTGATCCAGGTGCTTCTGCAGGTAGGCATTGGGATCCAGGTAAACGGTGGTCATGTCCACGTCATCACCGGTGTAGGTCCATTCGCTGCGGGGACGGTCGACGTAGAGCTCAATGCCGTTGCCCTCCGGATCGGTGAAGTAGAAGGCTTCAGAGACCAGGTGGTCAGAGGATCCGACGAAACGGGAACGGGTGTCCTGGGCTGCGCGATAGACGGTTGCGGCCAGGGATGCGGGCGTTTCAAAGAGGAATGCCGTGTGATAGAGACCTGCCTGCCTGGAGTCCACGCCAGGAAGATCCGGGGTGAAAATCAACCGCATCAACGGTACACCCCGGCGTCCGAGCACGCGGTGGACCTCCTTGTTACGGGACTGCTCCTCAATCGGATCCAGATCCAGGATGGAGGTGTAGTAGGAGGTCATGTTCTCAAGGTCACCAACGCGGAGGGTGACTGCGTCCATGTGGGTGGCCTTATTGATGGTGGTTTCCAGGGTACTCATGTGAGAGGGTGCTCCTTGCAGTAGGTGTGTTGACTACCAGTATCCACACATTTGCTTGACATGTCAAGCATTGTTTCGCTGGGGCACCCCGATATCCGCCTGCGGCAGGAGCCCCTGGGCAGGCGTCGACAAGCAGGCAACAAGCACTCCCGAAACACAGAAGAAGCGCTGACACATGCTTCGTGTCAGCGCTTCTTTATAGTCAGACCTACTTCGGGATGTTGGTATCCTCACCAAGCAGGTGGACGTGGATCATGTTGGTGTTACCAGTGACTCCCGGAGGGGAGCCGGCGACAACAACCATCATGTCGTCCTTCTGGTACTCATCCATGGACAGCAACGCGCGGTCTACTTCGCGCATCATCTCATCCGTGTCATCAACCGGTGAGCAGAGGAAGGTCTCTGCACCCCAGGTCAGTGCCAGCTGGGAACGGACGTCGGCGTCAGGGGTGAACACCAGCAGTGGCAGGTGTGAGTGCAGGCGTGCCAGGCGCTTGGCGGTGTCACCGGAGGTGGTGAATGCGACCAGTGCGCGGGCGTTGAGGCGCTCTGCGATATCACGTGCAGAATAGGAGATCACGCCACGCTTGGTGCGTGGAATGTGAGTGAGATCCGGGACGCGACCATCGGTCTCAGCGAAACGAACGATCCTGGACATGGTGCGGACCACGTTATGTGGATCCTTACCAACGGAGGTTTCACCAGAGAGCATGACGGCGTCAGCACCATCAAGCACGGCATTGGCCACGTCGGAGGCCTCTGCACGGGTCGGACGGGAGTTGTCGATCATGGAGTCCAGCATCTGGGTGGCCACGATGACAGGCTTGGCATTCTCACGGGCGATCTGGATCGCACGCTTCTGAACCAGTGGGACCTCTTCCAGTGGAACCTCAACGCCGAGGTCACCACGGGCAACCATGACAGCGTCGAAGGCCAGGACGATGGACTCCAGTGCGGCAACAGCCTCTGGCTTCTCCAGCTTGGCGATGACAGGAACGCGGCGTCCCTCCTCATCCATGATGGCATGGACAAGCTCAACATCTGCTGGGGAACGAACGAAGGACAGGGCGATGAAGTCCACACCGAGCTTCAGTGCGAAACGGAGGTCAGCGATGTCCTTTTCGGACAGTGCCGGAACGGAGATGTCCATTCCTGGCAGGGAAACACCCTTGTTGTTGGACACCGGGCCGCCTTCAACGACCTCACAGATGACGTCATTGCCTTCAATGGCTACACAGACAAGACCGACCTTGCCGTCATCGACCAGCAGGCGATCGCCAGGCTTGGCGTCGCGGGCCAGGTTCTTGTAGGTGGTGGATACCCGATCGTGGGTGCCTTCCACCTCATCAACAGTGATGCGGACGGTCTCGCCGGTCTCCCAGACGGTGGCACCGTCCTTGAAACGTCCGAGACGGATCTTGGGGCCCTGCAGGTCGGCAAGGATGCCGACCGCACGACCGGTCTTGTCAGTCGCTTCGCGAACCCACTTGTAGTTTTGTTCATGATCTGGGTGATCGCCATGTGAGAAGTTCAGACGAGCAACATTCATGCCGTCCTGAACAAGGCGCAGAATTCCATCTGCGCTGGCAACTGCTGGGCCGAGGGTACATACAATCTTCGTTCGTCTATCCACACCGTTAAGCCTAACCCTTTCACTTCACCCCGGCTACAAGGCCACCACCAAGTTGAGAGTATGTTCACCGGAAATCTTCCTGTAGCTCATCAACCGCACCGCCTTTCCCCTGTGAACACTCCCCCCACCCAGACATGCCCGAACCCGCTCTGACATGGACTAACCATCTGAAAAGCGGGCAGTGTCAAAACAAAACGGGCACTCTGTTCAGGAGTGCCCTTCAGGGGGTTAACATGTGACGGCGAGACTGATCACATCTTTATGGTGGGTACTACTTCCCTGCCCCACCGGTCATATCCGTGTCACTGGAGTTTTTCTTCCCGATGCCGAATCCAGCAGAAGTCTGCTGTTTTCCGCCCTCAGACCTATCGTTTTCGTTGTCGCCTTCCCCAGCCAGAGATGCCTGGTATACAGGATCAACCTGCTCCGGGGTTTCACGGCCCTGCTTCAGGAAGAAGAACACCACCATCGCGCCGGCGAAGACCACAGCGGAGACGATCGTGTTGATACGCATGTCGAATACCATCGTGGCCTCATCGGTGCGCATCTGCTCAATCCAGAAGCGGCCAAGAGTGTAACCCGCCACGTAGAGCGCGAATACCCGACCATGACCAAGACGGAACTTCTTGTCAGCCCACATGAGCAGGGCGAAGATGAGGAGATTCCACAACAGTTCATAGAGGAAGGTCGGGTGCACGGTAGCCATCACCTCACCGGTGGATACTCCCGTCACCGGTGCCAGACGGCCGGTTTCATCAACACGGTAGTAGATCTCGAGAGCCCACGGGACATCAGTCTCCGCACCGTAGAGTTCCTGGTTGAACCAGTTGCCCAGGCGTCCAATGGCCTGGGCCAGGATGACAGCGGGTGCCACCGCATCGGCAAAGGGGCCCAGCGGAATCTTCTTATAACGGAAATAGGCCCATACGGCCAGCCCGCCCAGGATGACCGCACCCCAGATACCCAGCCCGCCATTGGTGATCTTCAAAGCATCAACAGGATCACAGGTCTCACAGAAGTACTTCTGATTATCAGTGATCACATGATAGATACGGCCACCGATGATGCCCGCTGGCACCGCGATGATCGCTGCATCAAGAACCACCTCAGGGTTACCACCACGAGCGGCGTAGCGTTTACGCGTCAACCAGATCGCCACCAGGATTCCGGCGATGATACACATCGCGTAGGCACGGATCGGAATGGGCCCGAGATTCCACACGCCCTGGGGCGGGGATGGGATTGCTGCCAGAGTCATGACATCCACAGAAGTTTAAAACCTAACCGCTAATCAGCGCAGAGTGGGAAAATAGTAATGCCACTTAATCTAGCAACAACACGGGTACCACTCCCGGTTGCAGTGCCACCCGGGGGCCAAGAAATAGACATTTACCTCAAGGGGAAGTTCCCACATCCAGGTCAACATCTACAGTATCCGGAACATCCGGGCACACCCATGCCACGCTCTCAATCAACACGGGATCGCGCTCAGCGCGAGGAAGCTAGCGCGACGGGCAGGCCGGATGCATGCCTGCGGACACCAGGGACCGGATAGCAGCTAGCGGATTATGTGACACATAGACGGCATCAGCTGAATGCCGGGCAAAAGCCATGAGCTCCTTCGGGGTCCAACAGCCCCCCAAGACAAGACGCACAGCCTCTGCCGGCAGTCTCTCGCACACACCGGCGAAGGCTTCGGGCAGAGTCTTCGGGCCCTGATAACCCGTGACATCAACAGCCACCACAGATGCCCCGGCTTCCACAGCACGTGTGGCCTCATCAGGATTACGGACCTTCACCAGGGCAGTCATCCCCAGCGACTCAGTACGGTCCAGCAACGCCTCAAGTTTGTGCTGATCCATGGCCCACACAGCCAAGGACAAGGCATCCGCGCCCAAAACCCGCGCCTCATGGATCTGATAGGGATCAACAATGAGATCATCCAGAAAAAGTGGCAGCTCCACGGCTGCCTTGATCTCATTGATGTCCCGCACTGCCGCAGCAAACTGGCCACGGCGGACGGTGTAGCTGAACATGGCCACCCCGAATTCCTCCAGGTGTTGTGCAAACTCAACCGGATTCTCGTGATCTGACCAGTCTGAGGCAAAACGGTCAAAAGCAGCCACCACATTACATCCGGAAGACAGGAACAACGAGCGGATATCACGTGCACCGGGAAGCCTGGATGATCGTGACGTGGCTTTAATATCCTGAAATGTCACCTGCACCTCCCGTGCCGCGACTTCTGCTGCGACATCCTGGAGTATGCGGTTCTCAACTGTAACCATGACCTGACCTCCTTCCTGCCTATGCAGGGATAAGATTATCCCGAGTACATATCGCGAAAGAAATCACGCCCCCGTTTTCTATTGCTGACCTGCGGTTTTGCCCCTACCCCCGGTGTTGTCGGTTGGGTCAATATCCTCATCCAGTGCGTCCCACATCACACGGCCGGAGTCAGGTGCCTGCTGCAGATCCGTACGGATTTTCTCCGCGCGGGCCTGGCGCCGTTCGTATTTGCTGGCCTGTACAGGGTTGGTTCCCGGACGCATGGCCAGCAGGACACCACCAAATAATGCCAGGGCGCAGCCGATCAATGCCACCACCGCTGCCAGCGGGTGGGTACTCAGATCGGTGATCTCCGCCCACTCTGACAGCAGGGTGCCGGAATTTGCCCGCTGGCTGGCAATACCAGAGGTCAGCAGCGTGCGGGCGCGCTCTGCATCCTCAACAGTGGGCTCCCCGGTCAGCAGGGCCAGTGGGGAGAGGCTGGTTGCCACTGCCACCACGGCAGAGATAATCCCGATGATTCTCCGACCCACACGGCGCAGCACCAGGCCGGCGACGCAGGCTGCTGCCAGCGCCAGGGCCAAGGCCATGATCTCAGTTGACCAGGTGGCACCGACGAGTGATTGGGTGATGTCACCGGACTTGTCATCGAAGGCATCGACGGTGATCCAGTTCATCCGGGAGCTTATCCAGACCACCAGGGCACCAGCTCCGATCATCAGGGCTGATAGCACGTGGGGTTTCATAGGGAGTTTCCTTTGCTTGTTGCTGTCGGAAGGGAGTGGCGAGGTTCTGCTAATCCGTGGTTGTCAGCAGCACATCTGCGTCAAAGCAGGTGCGGTCGCCAGTATGGCAGGCACCACCTGTCTGATGCACGGTCAGCAGGACGGTATCGCCATCGCAATCCAGGGCGACGCCGGTGACCTGCTGGACGTTGCCGGAGGTCAGGCCCTTGATCCAGTACTCATCGCGGGAGCGGGAGTAATACGTGCCCCGCCGGCTGGCGAGGGTGTAGGCCAGCGCATGGGTGTCCATCCAGGCCATCATGAGCACCTCTTTGGTGTCATCTGCCTGGACCACTGCGGGGATCAGCCCCTCGGCATTGAGTTTCAGTCGCCGCGCAACCTTAGCGTCGAGGGTGTAGTCCGCTGGGTTTTCACTGGCCCCACCCTTGTTCTGTCCACTCACTGTCGAACCTCAAAACCTGCACTCTTGATGGCATCTTTGACCTCGGTGATGGAGACTTCACCGAAGTGGAAGATGGTCGCTGCCAGAACAGCATTTGCGCCTGCCTTGATGGCTGGGGGGAAGTGCTCCGCGGTGCCGGCACCACCGGACGCGATCACCGGAATGGAGACAGCCTCACGGACCTTCTCCAACAGCTCGATGTCAAAGCCATTCTTGGTGCCGTCGCCATCCATGGAGTTGAGCAGGATCTCACCCACACCGAGGGCTTCACCACTGCGTGCCCATTCAATGGCATCCAGGCCGGCGGATTTGGTTCCCCCATGAGTGGTCACCTCAAAGCCGGAAGGCTGGGGGGTGCCACCTTCTGGGACACGGCGGGCATCAACGGACAAAACGATGCACTGGGCACCGAAGCGCTGGGAGAGCTCCGAAAGCAGTTCCGGGCGGGCGATGGCGGAGGTGTTCACACTGACCTTGTCGGCACCGGCACGCAGCAGCTGATCAACGTCTTCCACGCTGCGCACGCCACCCCCGACGGTGAGGGGGATGAAGATCTGTTCTGCGGTGCGGCGGACCACATCAAGCATGGTGCCGCGTCCATCCTTGGAGGCGGAGACATCAAGGAAGGTCAGTTCATCAGCACCCTCCTCGCCATAACGCTTGGCCAGTTCCACCGGGTCCCCGGCATCACGGAGGTTTTCAAAGTTGACGCCCTTGACCACTCGGCCGTTGTCTACGTCCAGGCAGGGAATTACCCTGATTGCCACGCCCATGTTGCTGCTCTTTTCTTAAGGTCAGTTGTACTGTACTAACGTCTGTCGCAGTTTTATTCAGAAAAGCTGCTTGTCCATCACTTAAAGTCCGTGTTCCTCGCGAACCTTATTTATCGTACCCATCAGCACAGCATGGGCTTTTTCTGTTCCTGCGATAACACCCTTGCCTGGTTTCCATTCCCCACCTTCGGTATCGGTGACCACGCCACCTGCTGCGCGCACCAGTATGACACCTGCTGCGTTATCCCAGACATGTGGACTGAAAGAGACACAGGTTCCAAAGATGCCCTCGGCGGTGAAGGCCAGATCAACACCGATGGAACCGGTGATACGGGGTCGCAGGTAGGAATCCGCCAGTTCAGACAACAGATCACGGCGGAGTTCCCCGGGGAAGGCCGTGTTCTTGGGTGTTGCCATGGAACTGAAACCCACATGGGCCACCAGATGGGACTGCTCTTCCAGTGGTTTCATCGGGGTGCCGTTGACCATCAGCGGAGAGCCGTCATAGGCGGTCAGGCGTTTGCCCAGCATGGGCATGGAGGTCACACCCAGGATGGGTTGGTCGTCGACAAGCAGGGACACCAGGATCGATGACATGGGGTTGCTGGCGGCGAAGTTGGCGGTGCCATCAATGGGGTCAATGACCCAGCGGGTTCCGCTGTCGGTGCCGCCGCCCTCCTCCCCCACCACGGGGATGCCGGTTAGGTGGGTCAGCATCATCCGGATGTGGGATTCGATGGCGTAATCCACCTCGGTGGCAAAATCACCGGCGGTCTTCATCGTGGAGGGGGCGGCTCCGAAGCCTTCCATGAAGATGGTTTCGGCGTCATCAACCACGGCTTCCGCCATGGCCAGCATGTCACGGGCATCCATGTGGGCTAACCCAGCTTTGCGACGGCGTCGAGCGCCTCAGTCAGGGTGAACTTGTGCTCGTAGAGCGCCTTGCCGATGATGACGGAATCAATGCCCTCATCCTGGTACTTGGCCAGTTCCAGAACATCCTCAAGCGTGGAGATGCCACCGGAGGCAACAATCGGTGAATCCGTGGCTGCCGCAACCTCACGCAGCAGGTCAACATTCGGCCCGGTCAGGGTGCCGTCCTTGGACACATCGGTGACCACGAAACGGGTGCACCCCTGGGAATCCAGACGCTCCAGAACCTCCCAGAGGTCACCGCCATCAGAGACCCAGCCGTTGCCCTTGGTGCGCCACTGGCCTTCTTCCAGACGAACAGCGATGTCCACGGCCACCTTGTCGCCGTAGCGCTTGATCACATCGGCGATCCACTCCGGCTTCTCGAGTGCGGCGGTACCGATGTTGACGCGGGTGGCTCCGGTGGCAAGGGCGCGTTCCAGCGAGGCATCATCACGGATACCACCGGTCAGCTCTACCTTGATGTCGAGCTTCTTGGTGATCTCAGCCATCATCTCGTGGTTGGAGCCACGGTTGAATGCTGCATCAAGATCAACAAAGTGGAGCCATTCCGCTCCCTGTTCCTGCCACTTGAGGGCAGATTCCAAAGGGGTGCCGTAGGACTTTTCAGTGCCTGCCTCACCCTGGTCGAGTCGGACTGCTTGGCCGTTGACAACATCGACGGCGGGAAGAATCGTGAAGGTCATAGTCATTGATCCTAGCTATTAGATGTGCTTGATCCAGTTACTGAGCAGCTGTGCGCCGGCATCGCCGGACTTTTCAGGGTGGAACTGGGTGGCCCACAGGGCACCATTTTCCACGGCGGCCACGAAACGATCATTCTCATGCTTGGCCCAGGTCACCAGCGGCGGAGCGGTCAGATCATCGGTGATCAGGGTCCAGTCACGCACACCATAGGAGTGGACGAAGTAGAAACGCTCATCTTCGCTCATGCCTGCGAACATGTCGGAACCGGACTCCAGTTCCACAGTGTTCCAACCCATGTGCGGGAGGATATCCGCCTGCAGCTTTTCGACCTTCCCGGTCCACTCACCACATCCCATGGTCTTGATGCCGTGTTCAATACCTTCTTCAAACAGGATCTGCATACCCACACAGATGCCCATGACAGGACGTCCACCGGCCAGGCGGGTGCCGATGATGCGTTGTCCGAAGACCTCTCTGAGGCCTTTCATACAAGCGGCGTAAGCACCCACACCGGGCACCAGGAGGCCGTCGGCGTTGGTGCAGATATCAGGGTCATTGGTCACGATGACCTCCGCACCGACGCGTTCAAGTGCGCGCTGGGCGGAGCGGAGGTTTCCTGACCCGTAGTCGAGTAGAGCGACAGTTTTGGTCATGCGATCAGTGTAGGGCACCATCTTTTTCCGACCATCACCGCGACCTACTTTTCGTCCACGTCCTTCCAGCCGGGCTGCTCAGTGGGTCGGGTGATCAGCTCATCAACAGCGACCGGATTGTCCGCCACACGCTGTCGGCGCACCGACCTCACGGTCTGCACCGCCCGGCGTGCCACGGGGATCTGTCGCAGGCGTGCACGCGTGTTGTTGTACTCGGTCAAACGATGCTTGCCGACGATTCTGTCCGCCATCGTCAGCAGGATGCCCAGGAGGATGACCGCTGCACCGGCACCAAACGCACCGTTGTAGGCCAGGGTTGCTGCGACGATGCCCAGGAGGAAACTACCCAGACCGGTTCCGGCGTCATAGGAGATATTCCACACCGCAGAGGCTTCAGACACCCGGGAACGTGGCAGGCGGAAGAACATGGACAGCAGTGCCTCGTTCTGCACCATGCCGAAACCACCGCCGAACAACACAGCACCCACGGCCAGGAACCACACTGACCATTCCTGGTAGATGGTCACAGCAATGAGCAAAGTGCCGATGAAGGCCATGACCTGTGCCGGGATCATCGTGGCACCGGGGATCCCGGTACGGTCAGCAATGACACCTGCCAGGTAACGGAACACCATGGCGGAACCACCGGCGATGGACAAGATGAGTCCACCCAAGACTGCACCCAGAACCGGATCCAGTTGGATGACCGCTGCCGGAAGGAAGGAGGACACAGCACCAAAGGTCATGGACAGGGTGCTCACCGCCAGGGCTGGAATCAGCACCAGCTTCCAGGCGGCCACCCCACGAGCCTGCTTTTCCTCCGGGTAGTCATATTTGCCCGGCTGCTGCTTTGCCGCTGCCTTGATCGCCGGGATGCGCAGACACATCCCTGCTGCCACCAGTGCGATGACAGCACCAGTGATGTAGACAATGTCAAAACCCCATTGATTGCCGATCGCCAGACCCAGCGGCAAGAAAAGCATCTGGGACAAGCCGATGAACACCCCTAGCATGCCGGAGGCCTTACCCAGGAAACGCACCGGGACCAGTTCTGCCACCAGTGCGGACTCCGCCACGGTCAGAGCACCGAAACCGATGCCACGAAGAGCGGAGACCACCAGGACAGGAAGTGGTTCCATGCCAATGATGTACCCCACTGCTGGAACACCCAACATGAAGGCGGAAAACACCATCACCGGGTTATAACCAATTTTGCGTAATGCTGCTGGAGTGAAGATCTGGGTGAGCACCGTGGCTGCCATGAAGACACCCGTGGTGGCACCGGCCAGCGTGCTGCTGCCGCCACCGTTGAGTACCGCCAGGGGCACCACCGGGAGTAGAAGGGAGAAACTGCCGAATGCAGCTGCAACCGCCACGAGGACGGCCACGAAACCGGGGCTTTTCCACATGCTGGGTAACTGCTCGATCTCAGCGCGTGTCAAAGCCCTGTTTTCCAAATTAAGTCATCTCTCCGATCATCCACAGAATGCCACCGATTGCGGCGAGTGCACCGATCGCCCCGGCGACGATCATGCCCAGTTTGTTTTCAGCCTTATAAGCAGACCATGCGCCACCGATGAACAGTCCGGCGAGGATGAATAATCCATAGATCATCCACCGGTTGCCGGTATCGGGAGCCTGGGGCGCGGTCGCAAGGACGATATCAGAAATTTGCAATGGGCTCACCTTCTACAGCGCACCCTTGGTGGATGGGATTCCGGTCTGGCGGGGATCCATTTCCACAGCGGCGCGCAGAGCGCGGGCCACAGCTTTGTACTCAGCTTCGGTGATGTGGTGTGGGTCGCGACCATAGTGGCAGATCACGTGCAGGGTGATACGTGAATTCAGCGCGAGTGTTTCAAAGAAGTGCTCGTTGATCACGGTGGCATAGTGTCCACCGATGACCGCACTGATCATCTGGTCTGGTTCGCCGTTCATCACAAAGTATGGGCGTCCGGAGATATCCACCACGGATTCCACCAGGGCTTCATCCATGGGCAGCTGGCAGGAAGCGAAGCGACGGATGCCTTTCTTGTCCCCGACTGCGTCCAAGAGCGCCTGGCCCATGACGATCGCGGTGTCCTCCACGGTGTGGTGGGCATCGATTTCAATATCGCCCTTGGCGTGGACCTTGAGGTCAAAGCTGCCGTGTACGCCGAAGGCGGTGAGCATGTGGTCGAAGAAAGGCAGGCCGGTATCAACGTCCACCTTTCCGGTGCCATCGAGATTGATCTCGACGGAGATGTCGGATTCACTGGTCGTCCGGGTGGAACGGCCGATACGAGGTGTAGAGGTCATGAAGAAAACGTCCTTAAAAGTCTGTTGTGAGGCTCTAGAGGTTCAGGCTGGCGATTATTGCGGCAGCGTCGAGGAAAGCATCATTTTCCTCTGGCAGGCCGATAGTGACACGCAGGTGTCCGCGCACACCGACATCGCGGATGAGTACTCCCTGCTCGAGGAAGGCCTCCCATGCGGCATGCTGATCGGAGAAATCACCGAAGAAGATGAAGTTGGATTCACTCGGAACCTGCTTGAATCCGAGTTCTTCCAGTTTGGCTGCCACTCGATCCCGTTCAGCAGCAAGCGTGGCCACAGTTTCCAACGTATCCCCACGGTGACGCAGGGCCACGATGGCGGCGGCCTGACTCAGAGCCGAGAGGTGATACGGCAGGCGCACCAGCATCACAGCTTCGATGAATGCCGGAGCTGCCACGAAGTATCCCAGGCGCCCACCGGCAAAGTCGAAGGCCTTGGACATGGTGCGTGATACCACCAGCTTGGTGGGGTACTTGGTAATCAGTGTGGTGGCTGAAGGTGATGGGGAGAACTCTGCATAGGCCTCATCCACCACGACAATGCCCGGCGCGACGCTGATGATGCGCTCGATGTCATCAAGGCTGGTCACATCGCCGGTGGGGTTGTTCGGGGTGGTGACAAAGATGATGTCCGGATTGTGCTTGTCGATCTCCGCCAGTGCCAGGTCCATGTTGATGCGGAAGTCTGCCCCACGTTCGACGGCGATGAACTCGGTCTGGGTGCCCTTGGAGAGGATGGGGTGCATGGAGTAGCTGGGTTGGAAACCCAGTGCGGTGCGTCCCGGCCCGCCGAAGGCCTGCAGCAGCTGCTGGAGTACCTCATTGGAGCCGTTGGCTGCCCAGAGGTTGTCTCGGGTGACGGCCACACCGGTCTGGTGGGTGATGTAATCAGCCAGGGAATCGCGCAGTTCCACGGAATCGCGTTCCGGGTAGCGGTTGAGTTCTGTGGCGATGGTGCGCACGGTATCCACAAGGTCATCGATGAGGGCATCTGATGGTGGGTAGGGGTTCTCGTTGGTGTTTAAACGGACAGCAACGTTGAGCTGTGGTGCACCGTAGGCACTGTCGCCGCGGAGTTCCTCGCGCAGGGGAAGCTGGGAGAGTGTGACCTGTGATGCCAGAGTCTTGTCAGTCATGAAAGTAGTCGACCTTGAGCCTTAAGCGTTGTTATCGGTGGTGGGAAGAGTTTCAAAGCGTGCCCGGATGGCTTCACCGTGGGCTGGGAGATCCTCGGCATCGGCGAAGTTGATCACGACATCCGAGATCTCCTTGAGCGCAGCCTCATCGTATTCAATGAGGTTGACCGGGCGTAGGAAGGTGTGGGTGGACAACCCGGAGGAGAAACGTGCGGTGCCGGAGGTGGGCAGCACGTGGTTGGAGCCTGCTGAGTAGTCTCCCAGTGGTACCGGGGAGAAGTCTCCAACGAAGATGGCGCCGGCATTACGGATGCGTTCGGATACAGTACGGGCGTTGACGGTGTGCACCTCGAGGTGTTCCGCCGCATACTGATCTGCCACGGCGATGCCGATCTCCAGGTTGTCCACCAGGACGATGCCACTTTGCTTTCCACGCAGTGCTTCAGCCACGCGGTCGGAGTTGCGGGTGATGGCATAGCGGGATTCGATCTCCCGGTTGACATCGTGGGCCAGCTGTTCGGAATCGGTGATGAGCACAGAGGCAGCCATGACGTCATGTTCTGCCTGGCTGATCAGGTCATAGGCGACGTTGACGGCGTTGGCTGAATCATCAGCCAGGATGGCAATTTCTGTGGGGCCGGCTTCTGAGTCAATGCCCACAGCCCCCTGGACCAGGCGCTTGGCTGCGGTGACAAAGATGTTGCCTGGACCGGTGATCATGTCCACCGGTTCCAGATTCTTCTCATCATCGCCGTAGGCCAGCAGGGCAACGGCCTGACCGCCACCTACGGCCCAGACCTCATCCACTCCGAGGATGGAGCAGGCGGCCAGGATCGTCGGGTGTGGCCATCCGCCGTGATCGGCCTGTGGTGGGGAGGCCACCACGAGGGTGTTCACCCCGGCTTCCTGCGCTGGGACGACATTCATGACGACACTGGAGGGGTACACCGCATTGCCACCCGGAACATAGAGTCCAACGCGGTCGACAGGGAGGAAACGTTCAGTGACGGTGCCACCCGGGTACAGCTCCGTGGTGTGCTCCCTCGGCTTCTGGTCGGCGTGGACCTTGCGGACCCGCAGGATGGACTCCTCGATGGCTTCCCGGACCTTGGGCTCCAGAGAACCTTCGGCGGCCTTGAGCACGTCAGCAGGCACCCGCACCGAGGTGGGACGGATATGGTCAAATTTCTCGCCGTAGTCCAGCGCGGCGTCAGCGCCACGGTTTTTCACGTCATCGACCATCGGCTCCACAATGGGCAGGACAGATGCGACATCTGTGCCTCCCCGTGGCAGTGCGCGTCGGATGTCGCTCTTGGATGGTGTTTGACCACGGAGGTCCGTGACATTCAGCATGGCGAGAATTTCTCCCTAAAGTTTGGGGCTTCTGCAAAAGGCCGTTGGTGTTGGGCATTGCCGCGATGAGATCCCCTGACTGATGGAAACCACATCTGAGGTTATACAACGCGTGCTGCTTCACACCACACGGTTACCTATTGTATTCCCCACCCGGATTAAAACTGATTTGGGTACAGAACTGGGGGTTTCCTTTAGACTGATAAACCAGACTTAAATAATCCCTACGGACTTACCCCGATAGTGTCCCCTTGGGGGCATACCTACCGCTGCCGGTCACTCACCTTCTGGGTGGACCATCTCAGGATGACATTATCGTTCGTACCGACCAAACTTTCATCGGCAGGACAAGCTGATGAGCATAACCCCCCGCACCACAGGAAAGGATCGGGCTTCACACTTTGACTGATCGTGATTTCAGAATGCCAGACACACTGCTCCCCCAGCCCGTGGACCTTGCCCGGGTGGAGACTGCTGTGGACGCACTGGGCTACCAGTTCCTGGCTGCCGATGACCGGTTGATCATGCCGTGGCCCAATCACCGGATATCTGTCTATTTCGGGCAGGAATCAGGACTGCACCTGACCATGCTCGCCCGGATGCGGATGACCCTGGATCTATCCATGATCAACGAGGTCGCCCCTGTGCTCAATACGTGGAACACCGAGCGTATTGCCCCTGCGGCACTCTTGCACATCGCAGATATGGGCGAGGTGGAGATCCATTTCCGCTCTTCCCTAAGCGTTGATGAGGGTGTGTCCACCGACCAGCTCATGCAGTTCATCCAGCTGACCATCAACACAGTGGAAATGGCTGTGGACACTGTCCTGGAGATGTTCTCCGAGCTGGATATTGATGGTGCCGGTAGCGATGAACTGCGTACTGAACAGGATGAGTCGGACCTCACCGAAGAGATCCACGGCCTTTTCATCCCCCCGACAGTCCCCTACTCCAACTTCGAATATGGTCAGGAAAGAAGAAGAATGGATTCCCCCCACCACCCTTCCGCCAGCGACCCTGAAGATGATGGTGATATCTTCCGTAATTCTGAGGACACCGGGGAATATGACGACATCTGGGATGCCTCCGCTGATACCGGAGCCAATCTAGATGGGGACCATACTGAGGAGAACTCTGAGGGTGATCCCGCTACACTTCCTGAAGAGGCTGATGCAGAGAACCCACCTGTCAGGGAAACCCGTGATGAACCCTTCCTACCGATCTTCTCTGACTTCTCAGATGATGACCTCCGAGAGGCACCGGACAGTGATGATTCTGATGATGACCAGCTGAATCTCCTGGATCTTCTGGGCGGGGATTCCAGCATCGACATTCCTGCCATCGCCAGTGGTTCCGTCACCAATCCGGCACCGGGATCACTACCTGAACCTTTTGACTCAGATGATGACAGGAACGACACCCCCGAATATCCCCGTGAGGTCACTCTTGAGCGGGTGCGTGATCACCTGGCGGATATCGGTGTGGTGAAAACCAGTGGTGAGGATGATTTCCTCGTCGCATGGATCAATGAGGTCTTCCTCGGTTTCTTCATCGATAACGGCCCCACCTTCCTGGTGAAAGGCCACTGGGATCCGGATATGGACCCGGACCGTGACTTCATCAAATTATTCATGATGTGTAATCAGTGGAATGAACGTTCCCTGACCACGAAGGCGTTCTGTCACCGGGATCCCCAGGGTCTGCAGGTTCGTGTGGAGTTCGCCGTTCCGACTGCCGAAGGCCTGACCAGCAGTCAGCTCCGCCACAATATTGCGTTGTCCATCCACCATATTCTGCAGGCTGTGGACTCCCTCAGCATGGAAGCAACCGGCACATCAATTGTGGATTGGCCTGAGAAGAACTAATCCTCCACCGGTGTGACAAACGCAGCACACCAGTACATGAGGACCGCCAGAAACGGTGCGGCAAACAGTGCGCTTCCCGGGGTCATGGAGGGAACCACCTGGAAGGTCTCCCCCACCATGTCGGTGTACTCGGTGGGCCGTGCATGGATCAGCTGTGCTGAGATATCGCCGAAGACAATGAAGATCCCGGCCCCCAGCAGGGCCACCACTCCGATCCATAACAGCATGCCCAGACCCCGTGCTGATTCCGCCCGGAGGAACACGATCAGCGCCAGTACTGCACCGATGGCACCGGTGATGATGGTAAACCAGATGAATGCCGTGAATTCCACATTCGGTGCCGCTGCCACTGATGCTGTTTCCGCATCTTCGACATAGGCGGTGTAGGTCGGTCGCAGCAGTCCCCACACCGCACCTGCCACAGCGAAGACCGTCAGGGTGAGCGCGAAGACACCAGCGTAGACTCCGGTGCTCCTGCGTGTCCGCCGCACAGTTCGTTGCGTTGCTGGCTGGGCTGTGTCGTCGATATAGCCCTGGTAGGGGTTGCTCATGGCTTGCAAGGATACCGCCCCTGCCGTCCCCTGGCACAAAGGCGCTTATCGACGCCCACCTCCCCCACCGATAAGACAACCCGCCAGGGTGTTCCATCCCTTACTTCAGGTGTGCTAGTCGCAGAACTTCCAGCGGCCTTCTTCACGCAGGAAACGCTGGGTGGCGGAGTCAGTCTGACCGTTGCCACTTGCCACAACCCATGCTGATGCGGTGTCACCCTCAACCATGATGTCGGTGATGGAGTCCACGGTTCCGGCTGATGCGCCCGGAATCTGGTTCAGTGGGACATCTGGAATGGAGCTGAAGTCCATTGCCTGCTGTCCGCCTGCTGCTTCAATGACACGGTTACAGGTGTTCTTGGGTACATATTCCAGCATGGCGCGCACGGTGGTCGGCGCCAGGGCTCCACGGACCAGTGATTCAATCGCTGCTGCATCCTCAGGGCTGGCGGTCTGGCCAGCTTGAACCGGGTCAAGTTCCTGGTAGGTGATCGGAGCCTCAGGAATCGCAGCCGGCGCAGGTGCTGGTTCCTCAACCGGAGCCTCAGTTGTCGGCACTGGAGCAGCCTCTTCGGTTGTTTCAGTTTCCTCCGTCACCTCTTCAGTGGTGGTCTCCTCCCTCACCTCTTCAGTCGTGGTGGCGGAAGTAGCAGAGGATTGAGTGGTGGTCGTCGATGCGGTGTTGTCTCCGCCATCATCACTGCCACAGGCTGCCAGAACTAATGGGGCCACCATGACGGCGGCGATGGCAACCTTCTTCGCGGAAGTACGAATGGACAAGTCTGTTCTCCTGTAAGTCATCAATGGCGTCGCTGTCTCCACACGGAGACAGGAATTCACCTAGTTACCCTAGCAACTATCCCTGTTCCCACACTGGGTGTGGGGCTGTCATTATGCTGGCAATTGTGCAATTAAACCGCGAAACAATCATTGATACCGCCTTATCCATCCTCAACTCCTTCGGGTTGGCAGATATGACGATGCGGCGTGTGGCAAAACAACTTGATGTGGCGCCGGGTGCGCTCTACTGGCATTTCAAGAATAAACAGGAACTAATCGGCGCTACGGCCAGAAGAATTCTGGAACCACTCCTGGTTGATGGGGGTGATGAGTCGGGCGTCGATAAGCTTTCTGCCCCATCCACCTGCGCACAGTTACGTGCCCTGATGATCAGCCACAGGGATGGTTCAGAGATCGTCAGCGCCGCACTCATTGACACCACGCTGCGGGCGGAACTGGAGATGATCATCACGAATTCCCTGCGCACCCCCGATACGGTGGGTGCTTTCACCCTGCTGCACTTTGTCATTGGAGCAGTTCTTGCGGAACAGACCCAGCGGCAGCTCCATGAGCTCACCGGGGAGGACACCGAGGAACGCGCATCGGATTACCCTGAGTTTGAAGAACGCTTTTCCACAGGGGTGGACATCATCATTACCGGTCTGGATGCGGTTGGCAGGATAAGATGACATTCCATGACATCAAGCAGTGAACACAGGTACACCGTATGGCCCGGCGATGCCTACCCACTTGGATCCACGTATGACGGTGCAGGAACCAACTTCGCGCTGTTTTCGGATGTTGCTGAGAGCGTTGAACTCTGCCTCATCGACGAAAACAACGACGAGACCCGGATCAGACTTGATGAAAAAGACAACAACGTCTGGCATTGTTACCTCCCCGGCGTGCAACCCGGACAGCGTTATGGCTACCGCGTGCACGGCCCCTGGGATCCTGACAATGGTAAGCGCTGTGACCCCAATAAATTCCTCGTCGACCCCTACGGCCGCGCCTTCGACGGGGAATATGACGGCCATGCCTCGCTCTTCAGCTACGACATCACCAATCCCGATGATCCGCATGGACGCAACACCGAGGACAGTCTCCCGCACTCCATGAAGTCCGTGGTGGTCAACCCGTTCTTCGATTGGGGCAATGACCGCGCACCCCGCACCCCTTATCATGAGACTGTCATCTACGAAGCCCACGTCAAGGGCATGACGATGACCCACCCGGACATCCCGGAGGAACTACGCGGCACCTACGCCGGCCTGGCCCACCCGAAGATCATCGAATACCTGCAGGATCTGGGTATCACCGCCATCGAACTGATGCCGGTGCACCAGTTCATGCAGGATGACCGCCTGCGTGATCTTGATATGAGCAACTATTGGGGATATAACTCCTTCGGTTTCTTCGCCCCGCACCATGAGTACTCCTCCGCCACCACCCCAGGTGGTGCGGTTGCGGAATTCAAGGCCATGGTGCGTTCCTTCCATGAAGCAGACATCGAAGTGATCCTGGATGTGGTGTACAACCACACCGCCGAGGGCAACCACATGGGCCCCACCATCACCTTCCGCGGCATCGACAACGAGGCGTACTACCGTCTGGTTGATGACGACAAGCGCCACTACATGGACTACACCGGCACCGGAAACTCTCTCAACGTCCGGGATCCACATTCACTCCAGCTGATCATGGATTCTCTGCGTTATTGGATCACCGAGATGCACGTGGATGGTTTCCGCTTCGACCTGGCCTCCACCCTGGCCCGTGAGCTCCATGATGTGGACCGTCTGGCCACCTTCTTCGACCTGGTCCAGCAGGACCCGGTTGTCTCCCAGACCAAGCTCATCGCTGAGCCCTGGGATATCGGTGAGGGCGGCTACCAGGTGGGCAACTTCCCACCGCTGTGGACAGAGTGGAACGGTAAGTACCGCGACACAGTCCGTGATTTCTGGCGTGGGGAGCCCGCTACCCTGGGTGAGTTCGCCTCCCGCCTGACCGGTTCCTCTGACCTGTATGCCCACAATGGCCGTCGTCCGACCGCATCCATCAACTTTGTCACCGCCCATGATGGTTTCACCCTCAATGACCTGGTCAGCTACAACGAGAAGCACAACTCAGCCAACGGTGAGGACAACCGTGATGGCGAATCCCACAACCGTTCCTGGAACTGTGGTGTGGAGGGCCCCAGCGCTGATCCGGAGATCCTGCAGCTGCGCGCCCAGCAGCGCCGCAACTTCCTGACCACTCTCCTATTGTCCCAGGGCACCCCGATGGTGTCCCATGGCGATGAGATGGCACGCACCCAGAACGGCAACAACAATGTCTACTGCCAGGACAATGAACTGGCATGGATCAACTGGGAACAGGCCACCGAACACGCCGACTTGTTGAGCTTCACCCGGCGTCTGCTGCGGATCCGTTCCAACCACCCGGTGTTCCGCCGTCGTCGTTTCCTGGCCGGTGGTCCCCTGGGTACCGATGTTCGTGATCGTGACATCGCCTGGCTTGTCCCCGATGGACAGTTGATGACCCAGGATGACTGGGATTTCGCCTTCGGAAAATCGCTCATGGTCTTCTTCAATGGTGATGCCATCGTGGAACCCGATGACCGCGGCCAGAAGGTCCGTGATGATTCCTTCATCCTCATGTTCAACGCCCACTATGAGGAGATTGAGTTCACCCTCCCCCCGGAGCACTTCGGTATGAAGTGGAAACTGCTGGTGGACACCACCGAGGCGATCGGTTATCCACTTGAGGAACTGACCATTGAGGCTGAGGGCACTCTGACTGTTCCGGCGCGCTCCACCATGTTGTTGCGTCAGGTGGAGGCACCTGACTACACCAAGCTTGATGAGCGGATCGCTCGGGAGAAGCAGGAAGTGGAGGAGGCGCTGGCCCGCGAGGCCGCGGAATCTGATGCTGCCCTGCGTGCTGAATCGCAGGCTGCGGAGGAAGAGGAAGTTTCCCACCACTCCCGCACACTTGCTGAGACTGACGGCGCTGAAGATGCAGAAGAAGCAGAGGACACAGACGGCGTTTGGGATGCTGATGTGGAAGAACCTGCCGAGGAGCCTACAGACAGCGATGATGTCGTGCATGTCTCCGATACCGGTGATACGGCAGAAGCGGACGCTGCGGAGGCTGCTGCAACGGAGGATCTGAAGCGTCGGCGTGAGGTTGCTGCCCAGGATGATGACTATGACTCAGCTACGGATGAGTACTAGTTTCTGATCAGGACTAAGTAAAAGGTGTCCAGGTTGATACGTGCAGTTCACAGTATCAACCTGGACACCCTTCTACTTTCTCCAGTCACAGGATGTTGTGAGTACATGAGTGTTTATTGACGGGGACACCGGCCTGGGGCGGCTGTTTAGCTGTGAAGGCGGCGTCTAGGTATGACGGCGGGACGCCCTTCATGTGTCTGAACTGTGACCTGCGCGCCGTAGACCTCTTTGATCCGTTCCACGGTCAAGACCTCTGCGGCGGTACCTTCGGCAATCAACCGGCCATCGGCCATCATGAGCACTGCATCGCCGTATTGTGCAGTCAGCGTCAGGTCATGCATGGCGGCAATCACGGTGAACTCGCGACGGGAACGAACGGTGTCGATAAGCTCCAGCGTCTCCTGCGCGTGCCCGATATCCAGCGCCGAGGTCGGCTCATCCAACAACAGGACTTCGGGTTCCTGTGCCAGGGCTCGCGCCAGGCTGACACGTTGACGTTCGCCACCAGATAAGGCTCCCACCTGACGTGTGGAATAGGCGGTCAGGTTGAGCTCAGCCAGACACCGCTCCACCACTTCCGCGTCATGTCTTCCCGGTACCCGGTTGTGAGGATGACGGCCCAACAGCACATAATCGCGGACATTCAGCCCATCGGGAATCACCGGATGTTGAGGCATCAAGGCTACGGTGCGTGCCAACTGGCGGCGACGGCGCGCTGCGGACAGACTCAGGACAGACAGGGGTGATGACCGGGTGATGTCGATCCCGGCCAGGGTGATGGCTCCTGCCTCAACAGGAAGGACCTGGGCCAGGGCATGCAGCAGGGAGGTTTTTCCGGAACCATTCGGACCGATGATGTTGAGCCATGATCCCCGTTTCACATGGGTGGTGATACCGGAGACCGCGGTGTGGCCCACACCCGGATAACGCACCACCACGTCCTGACAGTCCACAGCCATGTCTTCCTGATGTTCTTTCATGCGCTACGCGCCTCCTTCGGTGTCCTGCTCGAGCGGCGGAGGATGAAGAGGAAGAAGGGTGCGCCGACTGCTGCTGTAACCACACCGACTGGAAGTTCCTGCGGGGCCAGCAGGGTTCGTCCGATGGTGTCTGCGACAACCAGGAAGATGGCGCCCCACACCAGTGTCAACGGCAGCAGCATCCGGTGGCCGGGTCCACAGATGAGGCGGATGGCGTGGGGAACGATGATGCCGACGAAACCGATCAGGCCGGAGATGGCCACCACTGATGCGGTGCCTAAAGTGGCAACAGCAACCAGGGTCAGACGCACCACGTTAGGATCAATACCCAGGGTGCGTGCCTCAACATCACCGACGGTCATGACATCAAGTACCCGTGCTGAGGCCAAGATGACCACGGCGCAGAATGTTGCTGGGATGGCGACGCTGAGAACCGATTCCCACCGGCTGACGTTCAGGCTGCCCAGCATCCAGACATACACCCGTGAAATGGTGTCGATGTTGCGCTGTTGGATATAGGTCTGGAGGGCACTGGCAAATGCTGCCACCGCCACTCCCGCGAGGATCACCACCGTGGCCGATGATGATCCCTGTCCTACTCCCCGACTCACCATGACGGTGGCTGCCACCGCCGTGATGCCACCGATGAAGGCCGCTCCGATGATGCCCGCTCCCCCGGCACCCAGGCCGAGTACTGTGCCACTGACGATGACGAGAGTGACTCCAAGACCAGCACCTGCTGACACACCCAGGAGGTACGGATCCGCCAGGGGGTTTCGGAACACCGCCTGATAGGCAGCGCCCGACAGTGCCAGTGTGGCCCCGACGATGATGGCGGTGACGATCCTGGGCAGACGGATATTGAAGAAGACAGCCCAGTCACGATCACTGAGGCTCTCGCTGCCCAGCGCATGGGCGATGACCTCGGAAGGGTTGAGGTCAATGACCCCGGAGAATCCGGCGATCACCACAGCCACACACAGCACCACCAGGGATGCTGCGGTAGCGATGAAAGGATTGGAAAATGCGTTCCTGATCTTGATCACGACTGTTGACTGCGCCCTGCTTTCCTCTGTGCTACCTGGACGTTTAGTTCGCTGCTACCGGCTCAGCACTGTTATCCATGTTGGGGATGATGAGCTGGTTAATATCCTCGGCGATCTGCTCAACAAGCTCAGGAACCCTCGGTCCCCAGCGGGAGGCGAGGTCATCATCGATGTTGATCACCTGGTCATGGGCAACGGCATCAATGGTTTCCCAACCTGGTCGGGAGGCAACGGTGCCCGCATCCATGCCTTCTGCCTTACCGTTAGCCAGGAAAATGAGATCCGGATTGGCCGCGACGATGGCTTCGCTGGTCAGCTGTGGGTACTCATCACCACCTGTGGCGATGGACTCCAGACCGAACTCTGCGTAAATCTGACCCAGGTAGGTTGCATCAGCAATGGAGTGGTAGCTGCTGCTGACCTCGTGATAGTAGGTCAGTTCCTTGTCTTTGAAGTCCTGTGGGACCGATGCCAGCGCTTCGGTGATATCCACCTGCATCTGCTCCACCAGTTCTGTGGCCTCCGCGGCGTTACCGGTGGCTTCACCCAGTGTTTCAATCTGCTCATAGGTGTGATCGATGTCATCAGATGCCGGAACCACCAGAACCGGAACTCCGGCGGCATTGAGTCCTTCCACAAGTCCCTCGGCCCTGGTCATGATGACCACGAGGTCTGGGTCATAATCCAGGACTGCCTCAACGTTGGGAGTGTAGCCGGACAGGCCTTCCTGCAGGGGAGCTTCTTCCGGGTAATTGGAGTATTCATCCACTGCCACCACATTCTCGCCTGCCCCCACGGCGAAGAGAATCTCAGTGGTGGTGGGAGACAGACTGACAATCCGCTGCGGTTCATCGTCAATGGTCACAGACTCATCCGCTTCGAAGGAAACGGTGACCGGAAAGCCTTCTGCCACAACAGCGGCATCGCCACCTGAGGTGGCAGGGTCAGTTCCTGCTTCTTCATCACCTACACCACCGGTTGAACAGGCCACCAGGGTAGTTCCCACCAGCAGTACCGAGGCCACCAGCGCCGACAGGGGGCGAGGGCGTCGAGAAGTTTCAGAAATTGAGCGTGAAAGCATGGCGGGTCGGAGTCCTTTGATTCTTTTTGAAGCCTTTGACGTACATCAACGTGCTAAAAACACTACAAACTTTCCCCAGAGGTCTCCCACCGGATGCCGTGCACAACAAACAGGCGCCACAGTCGGTGGGGAGAGTTCCTCTCCACTTTAAACCCTCCTCCCCCGATGAAGGTCCGCCACATCCACCAATCGTTCCGATAGTCCGGAAATAACATCCGAAGTTCCACTACAAACAGTGCCCTCCGAAAGGCTTTTCAGGACACTGCAGGTCTGGACTCAGGAAGCCTTGGGGGTCTGCTCCCTGAAAGCCATCACCTTGTGCATGTGGGAGATGGTCCATTCGTACACGCCTTTAACAGGCTCAATGACCGATTCGCCGAGTTCGGTGAGTTCATAGTCTACCCGGGGCGGGACCGTGTGGTGCGAGGTTCGGGTGACCAGGCCATCTTCCACCAGGACGCCGAGACGCTGGTTGAGCATTTTCGGGGAAATTCCCTGGACACGGTCCCGGATTTCACCGTTACGGAGGGGACCATCCTCGATGCTGAGCAGGATGAGCATGGCCCACTTGTCGCCGATGGTGTCAAAGAGGTCACGGCTCAGGCAGTTTCTACTGAAGGGATCCCAGGAGAATCCGGCAGGGGCCCCGTGGTTGTCGGCCTCATGAGCTTGTTCTGTGGACGTGTTGTGGTCCACATGTGGGACCACAAGCTGCACAGGTTTAATCATGGTGTCACCCGTGACACTGTCCGCAGCACCGTTGGTCTGCTCCACAGGGGCATTGAGTAGCCGTATCGTCCGACTCTTCATCCTTGTTCACAAATCCTTCATGTCTACCGCTGAGTAACTAAGAGGGGAAACTCATTTTCAGCTAGAAACTTTTGGTTCCAAATGGTCCGTGATGTTTTCACGTTCTATGAATTCGGTCGCTTAAACCTAATGAACTGTTACAGATTCCCTATTAGGAACTCAGTGCCAGAAAGCTGTACACACCCTGAGCACCTCACATCGTTCCTGCATGTTTGACCTCACCCCTGCGGGTACTGGTGGGTGTGTCCACCCCACCTAGTAGGGTGGTGTCCATTGATTCACATCGAAAGGACACCACCTGTGATCGCGGCACACGGCGCAACCATCACTCTGGATGGCTCCACCCTCATCATCAAGCACTCTCCACTGTTGACTGCACTGTCCCCTTCGGGCAGGCAGGATGACACCATTGACCTCACCACCGTTAGCGGTGTGCAGGTTGTGTCTCCCACTGCGCTGTCCTGCGGCTCCATTGAGCTGACCCAGGAAGCATCCCACACAGTGGTCACCTTCTCCCCCAATCAGAATGCTCAGACAGCAGCACTGGCTGCTGATATCAACAGCATTCTGGAAGGCAAGGCCCCTTCCCAGACAGCAGCACTGGCCAACGCGCCAGAGCAGTCTGATTCTGCAGCACCCCTGCCCGGATTCGACTTTGTCGGATTTGATGTGGAAACCGCCAATGATGACTGGGGTTCCATCTGCCAGATCGGCCTGGTCCGTTATAAGGACGGACAGGAAGTGGATTCAGCCTCCTGGCTGTGTACCCCACCGGAACCACTCAACTTCTTCCGCCCAGGCAACATCGGGATTCACGGAATCACTCCAGAGCAGGTTGCAGATCAGCCCAGCTTTGCGCAGCTCCTGCCCAAAATGGTTGAGTTTGTCGGTGATCTCCCACTTGTGGCACATAATGCCCAATTTGATTTCACCGCCATCTCACGGGCCTGCGATGCTGCAGGTATTCCGGCACCGGATTTCAACTTCGGTTGTTCTCTAGCGCTGTCCCGGTTCTCCTCCATCAAGTTTGAGAACCATAAACTGCCCACAGTTGCCCGGGCTCTCGGTGTGGAACTGACCAAACACCACGATGCCGCCGAAGATGCACGTGCCTGTGCCGGCATCGCCATTGAACTTGCCCGCCGTGGGAACTTCCAGGGTGGGTTCATCGACTTCGTGCACAGTCAGGGTTTCACAGTGGGGAGCCTCAATGCGGAGAAGGTCTACCCTGTTCTGCGTGATCGTTCCGGAGCAAACGTGGTTGTTCAGCGACGCAGGTTGGGGCTGACAGGAACTCCCACCGCTGCAGCAAGCGGCTCTACAACGGTCAGCTCTGCGGATGTGGCTGTGGGGGCACCGGAATTGCCGGAAAGTACCCCACCCCAGCCTGAGGCCAGTGCCCCGAAGAAGTCACGGGGCCGTGCCCCATGGGACAAGGTAGCCACCCCGGAGGTTATTCCAGACCCCAATCCTGATGCAGACCCCGCCGGCCTGCTCTTTGCACAGAATGTCACGCTGACCGGTGATTTCGAACCCTACGAAAAGGGTGCCCTGTGGCAGCGTATCGCTGACCAGGGTGCCCAGGTGGGCAAAAATGTGACCAAGAAGACCACCATTTTGGTCGCTGGTCCGTGGGCCAGCATCACCAGTAAGCAACGACGTGCTGAGGAACTCAAAGACAAGGGCCAAGACATCCAGATCTGGGATGATAAGCAGCTCTTTGCCGCCCTCGGGCTCGACGATCAACCCCCGTTCTAGAAAGTATTTCAGCAGCTCGGGAACCAAACATGACCCCCGTGCAGTCCAACCATTCTAAGACCACACTTTTAGAGGGATGGACTGCCATCCAAGGGGGACTCCACACCATGTTTGCCACCGCCGTAACAGACTCTCATCCACTGCCACCGGTTTCAGCACCGTGCCCGCAACCGCCAGGTGAACCAGACACCACATTCCTCCTCGAGGCCGCATCATTGCAGCCACGGTTGCATAATCATGACTGGACGGCGAAGGTGCGGCTCAGTGATGACGGATTCTGTGACAGCACAGCCCACATCAACCTCTCCTACACCCTCACCATGGGACTGACTTCCGGCGGAAGAACGCTGAGCCATCGTGCGGTGGCGGAACTTGGGCTCAGTACACGGCAGGCCTGGGACCTGGCAGCCGACAACCTTGTGGTGGCCGCCCGCTCTCCGCAGGGCACCCGGTTCTATCTCCGGGATGCCCACCAGATAACGCAGATACGCAACGCGGACAGATCAGCAGTTCAGGTGAAGGTGCCCGGCGCACCCATCACCGCCTGGTTGGCGCATCCCCGCACCTTCACCATTCTCAACAACCACCTTGAAGAACTTCTGGGGCCAAATCTCATCTATCTGGCTCCCCTAAGTGATCTTCTCCTTGTGCTCCCTGCCTCCAGCAAGAAACGAACCCAGCTGGAAGCATGGGCCACCACTGCCTTCGCAGGCGAGACACCCTGGGAGCTCAGCGGGAAGGGATGCGTCGGTGGGGAACAGATACTTTCCTCCCCGTTGATCTACCGTCTGGGTTTCCCCTCCATGGTGAGCAGCCCGCCACCAGCAGGTCAAAAGCAGGCAGCCTGAAGCATCCAGCATCCGGGCCTTGTGTTGTACTCCTGACGCAGGGTGGAACTTGTCACTAGGATCAGGTGGCGAACACTTGTCAGCATTGCGAACCCAGGAGGATCTCATGGCACGTCCGATCACCGCTACTTACAGACTTCAATTACGGGGACCCCAGGCGGATGAATCAGGACGCTCCTTCGGTTTCGCAGAGGCCAAAGCACTGCTCCCCTATCTGAAAAAGCTGGGGGTCAGTCATCTCTACCTCTCACCGATCTTGACATCCATGCCTGATTCCAATCATGGCTATGACGTCATTGATCCCACCACAATCAACGATGAGCTCGGCGGTATCGATGGCTTCCGGGAACTGGCAGAAGCCACCCATGGATACGGCATGGGTATCATCGTCGATATCGTCCCCAACCATTTGGGCATCGCCGAACCCCACCTCAACAAATGGTGGTGGGATGTGTTGAAACATGGACAGGGCTCCGAATTTGAGTACTACTTTGATATCGACTGGCATGAGGACAACGGTTCAGACGGCAAGCTGGGTATCCCCATCCTGGGAGCCAAGGGTGATGCCGAGAAGCTTGAATTAGATGAGATCAACGATGAAAAGGTACTACGTTATTACGAGCATGTCTTCCCCATCACTCCGGGCACTGGAGAAGGCACAGCACAGGAAGTCTATGAACGTCAGCACTACCGCCTGAACTACTGGCGTGACGGCGTGATCAACTACCGACGCTTCTTCTCCGTCAACTCCCTCGCCGGTGTACGCCAAGAAGACGCGATGGTCTTTGAACACACCCACCGCATCCTGCGCGAACTGGTTGCCGAAGACCTCATCGATGGTGTCCGCGTAGATCACCCTGACGGACTCTCCGACCCCTTCGGCTACCTCCACCGGCTCCGCGAAGTCATCGGACAGGACCGCTGGTTGATCGTGGAGAAAATCCTCGGCGTGGAGGAACCACTGGATCCCCGCCTGTCCGTTGACGGCACCACCGGCTACGACGCCCTCCGAGAGCTCGACGGAGTCTTCATCTCCCGTGAAGCAGAAGACCACTTCTCCATGCTGGCCCTCCAACGCACCGGATCCACCTGGGATGATGTCGCACTGCAATCCACCGAAGCCACCCTCAAGCGAGAAATCGCCCAAACCGAACTCCACGCAGAAATCCGACGCCTGGCACGCGCCATGCGTCGTGACAACTTCTCCACCGCAGGCACCCATGTCCCCGAAGAAAAGCTGCATGAGACCATCGAAGAACTCATCGCCGCGATGCCCGTCTACCGCGCCGACTACATCTCCCTGTCCCGCACCACCGCGACCATCATCGCGGACATGTCCAAGCGCTTCCCCTCCCGTCGCAACGCCCTCGACCTGATCGCAGCAGCACTCCTGGGCAACGGCGAAGCCAAGATCCGCTTCGCCCAGGTCTGCGGTGCCGTCATGGCCAAGGGCGTGGAAGACACCACCTTCTACCGCGCCGCCCGCCTGGTCGCACTGCAGGAAGTCGGTGGCGCGCCGGGCCGTTTCGGTGTTTCTGCAGCAGAATTCCATCTCCTGCAGGAGGAGCGCAGCATGCTGTGGCCACGTGCCATGACTACACTGTCCACCCATGACACCAAGCGTGGTGAGGATGTCCGTGCCCGCATCATTGAATTGACTGAGGATCCGGCAGCTTTCTCTGAGCTGGTCAACCGTGTCAGCGCGATCCTTCCGGCACCGGATGGGGCTACAGGTTTCTTCCTCTTCCAGAATCTGCTGGGCATCTGGCCTGCGGATGGTGTGATCACCGACCAGTTGCGTACCCGCTTCCATGATTATGCCCAGAAGGCTGTGCGTGAAGCTTCCGTCAAAACAACGTGGGTGGATCCGAATGAGAGTTTTGAAACAGCCCTCGCTGACTGGATCGATGCGCTTCTCGACGGCCCCGCCACCACCATGATCACCGAATTTGTCACCAGGCTGAACCGGGGTGCGCTCCAGATCTCCCTGGGTAGGAAGATGCTGCAGCTGGTTGGTGCGGGAATCCCTGACACCTACCAGGGGGCGGAGTTCTTCGAGGACTCCCTCGTCGACCCGGATAACCGTCGATTCGTAGATTACACGGCACGTTCCCAGGCTCTTGAACAGCTGGAGACCTGGGACTGGTCCGAGGTCTCCTCCCCTGGTTATGAACATCTGGAGGAATACTCCAACCTGGCGAAGATGGCTGTGGTCAAACATGCTCTGGCTGTCCGTACCGAATACCCGGGAAGTTTTGTCGGCGGTGACCACCAGGCGGTGTTTGCTGAGGGGCGGGCAGAGTCCCATATCGTGGGTACCGCGCGTGGTATGGATCGTCAGCACCTCAATATCATCGGCCTGGCCATCCGCAGGCCTCTGATTCTCGCGGAGGAGGGAGGTTGGTTCGACACCACCGTCACGCTTCCAGCAGGAAGGTGGCAGGATCGTCTCACCAGCAGGACGTTCACCGGATCGGTGGCTGCTGCTGATATTTTTGCTGATCTACCAACTGCACTCCTGGTTCTCCAGCCGGAAACCGAAGTTTAGGAAAGGTATAAACCGGGTATAAGCATGGCGTAGCACAGCCCTGCTGCCCGGCTTCAGTCCCCCCGGGTGGCGGGTCTGTCAACCGAACTCAACGGTGCTGTTGCAAACTTGGGGAGGGAGCCAAGAAGGCTCCATTTTATTGTGCGATCAGCGCTATGAGCCTGCGTTGTCAGACCGTCTCGAACACCTGGCTAATGATCACCGCATCCGGATTCGGATGCCCCGTAGGGGGGAAATGAAACTCGGGCGTTCGTGACTCCTCCACCTAACTTTGCAACAGCACCAACTCAACTACCATTGGTGTCGTGATACAGGACAACACCCTGGCCAAATTCGGCAGTTACTACCATGAGTTCCGGCGTGCCCACCCGAAGGTCGCGTCGGATTTCCGCGCTGCTATCGAGGAACTACTCACCGATGGTGGTATTACCTATGACCGTGTGAGTACCCGGCTGAAGGACTGGTCGAGTCTGAAAGCCAAGGCGCGGAAGGAGCATCCAAATGGCACGCTGCTCTATCCGGACCCGCGTCATGATATCCACGACATGATAGGCGTGCGGATCACCACCTATCACTCCACAGAGATCCCTGTGACGCTGAGCGTCCTGCAGGATTCCTTCACCGTCCATAAATCAGTGGATAAGGCTGCGGAAACCAGGATATCCGGTGGCTTTGGTTATGGCTCCCACCACCTGATTCTTGAAGTCGATGAAAATAATGAAGACCTGCAGGATTATGTGGGGCTGGTCTTTGAGGTTCAGGTACGCACTGTGCTGCAGCATGCCTGGGCTGAGTTTGAACATGACATCCGCTATAAAAGGGCCGGTGTCAGCGTGGGCGCCAGCATTGATGGTGAGCTCAATCCTGAGGTGGACCGGATGTTCACCCTGGCTGCCGGGCTCATTGAGTTGGCAGATCAACAGTTTGACCAGATTGCGGCACTGAAGGAAACCGGCCATGCCACCGATGAGACTGTGGAGCTCACGGCGGAGACCCTGCCTGGCGTGCTGGCCATGCTCATCGGTAACCGTTTCCCTCGTCCCCGTTCAGAGAACTACCGGTTCCTGGAGGATATCCTTATTGCCAATGGGGTCAGCTCCGTGGGTGCTCTGCGAGAACTGCTCAATGTGGCGGATGTCGAGTTGCTACTCAAGGTCATGCGTTATCGTTTCCACCCCGGACAGATCCGTATCATTGATGATCTTTTGCTCAGGAAATTCGGTCAGGCACATATTGATGCCACGGCAACGAAGGATGCCCAGCCACCGCAGACCAAGCGTCGTAGGCAGCTCAAGCGCAAGCTGGATCTGATGCAGCAGGCTCACATCGCGGAGTACGGCGGTGGAACAGGAAGCGGAACAAGCAACGGGACAGGTAGCGTATCTGGGGCGGGTTCGAGCTCCGAGGGGGCGAAGGACAGCTCTGAGGCCTCAAACAATACAATTCAATGAGACACCTAGTACGCTGTGTTACGAAATAAAACTTCGCTACCCAAGGAGCTAATAATTATGGGGCTATCCATTCTGGACTTCCCGATGCTCGCTGACTTCCTCCATGTGTGGGGTCTGACCATCGCCAATTTCTTCCGCCCAATGGGCATTGATTTTCCGCCAGCTGATTGGAGCTTGGGCTCCTTCTAATTTCGCGGCGGGCTCCTTGTAGCAGCTCCTAAGAAAAGAGGGCGGGAACACCTTGATGGTGTTCCCGCCTTCTGCTGTTTCTTCCCTTGTATCTCGTGCTGGAGGCCTTCGGGGAATACTTCCCCCATGATACATTGTTGACACATCCACAAGTGATATCCTCTTGAAAGGTAAACAACATGACGGAACAGACCGCATCCACCAAACACATCTCCTTTGGGCTCGACACCTTCGGTGACACCGCAATGGATCTCAACGGTCAGCCGGTCTCCCATGCGCAGACCCTGCGTGACATCATCGACCAGGCTGTCCTGGCGGAGAAGGTCGGCGTAGATTTCATTGGCATTGGTGAGCACCACCGTGAGGACTACGCCGTATCCGCACCAGACATCGTGATGACCTCCATCCTGGCCAAGACCGAACGTCTGAAGGTGACCTCAGCTGTCACCGTTCTCTCCTCTGATGACCCGGTACGTATCTTTGAACGCTGGTCCACCATGAATGCGCTGTCCAATGGACGTGCAGAAATCACCCTGGGCCGTGGTTCCTTCATTGAGTCCTTCCCCCTGTTCGGTTTTGATCTGCAGGACTACGAGGTGCTTTTTAATGAGCGTCTGGATCTCTTCCGAGCCATCGTTGATGCCGATAGGACCGGCAAAGGTGTCACATGGTCAGGAAAGACCCGTTCCGCACTGCAGGACCAGATGCTCTACCCGGCAACTGAGAAAGCCATCCAGGCGTGGGTGGCTGTGGGGGGAAGCCCTGAGTCCGTCATCCGTGCGGCCAAGTACCGTTTCCCGCTGATGCTGGCCATCATCGGTGGCGCACCGTCTCGCTTCCGCCCTTATGTGGAGCTGTTCAAGCGCGCCAATGAGCAGATGGGACTGCCGCAGCTGCCCATCGGAGTCCACTCCCCCGGTTTTATCGCGGATACTGATGAAGAAGCCCGTGAACTATCCCTGGATAACTGGCTGCAGCTTCAACATACGATCGGTCAGGAACGTGGTTGGGCACCGGCCAACGCCCGCCAGTTTGATCACGAGGTCGATCACGGTTCGATGTATGTCGGTTCCCCGGAAACCGTCGCACAACGCATCGCCCACACCATCGACGTCCTGGAACTCGACCGCTTCACCCTCAAATACGTCAGCGGCCCGACCCCACATGAGCACCTGATGAAGTCCATCGAGCTCTATGGCACGAAGGTGATCCCACGGGTTCGTGAGATCCTGGCGGAACACGCAGCCTCCAAGTAGTCCCCCGCCGAAAAACACCCCCTTCAAAAGGGCAACCACAGGGAGGTTAACCTCCCTGTCAATCCGCCACTCCCCGGAAACGGTCCATCTCACGGCGTTCCTTCTTGGTGGGCCGTCCTGCTCCCCGGTCACGTCGGGGGACAGAGGCCAGCACCTCCAGGGGTGGTGGCGGTGGGGTGTGATCGATATAGCAGGTCCTGGCAATCGGTGCTCCCACACGCTTATTGATGGTGCGCAGCACCTCAACATCTGATTCCTTGTGATTGACCCACACCCGTACGCGATCCCCCGGCACCACCTGCTGTGCCGGTTTGACGGCATGGCCATTCAATTTCACATGCCCGGCGCGGCAGGCGGTGGCAGCATCGGAGCGGGTCTTGTACAGGCGGACCGCCCAGACCCAGGCATCGATGCGTACAGGTTTACCGTCACTGTCACTCATTGTCGAAACACCTCTGGGGTGAAACTAGTAGTTGTCCTTGTGGTTGATGGTCTTCTTGACCTGACTGTAATAGTAAAGTCCACCAGCCACAGCCAGGACCAGGCCCAGCACCATGAAGAATGAGGAACTAGTGAGGATCCACAGCAGCGCACCGCCACCGACGCCACCGACGACGCTGATTGCTGCGTTACGTGAGTTCTTGCGCACGTCCTGCTTGCGCTTTTCAATGGGGTTTCGTGGGTACTGTTGCATGCTCATGGTGAACCAGTCTAGTGCGCCCGGTAGAGATCAGTCACTCGGGGATTCCACCCACATTTTCCCGGACTCCTTTAGTTCAATTTCGGCTCCTGCCAGAGAGCTCAACTGGGATTCCACCTGTGTCTGATCCCCTGGTTCCAGGGCGAGGGTGAACTGGACGTCGGCACCGTAGTCGGTATCGGTAATGACCACCCCCAGGCCACGCAGGTTGGATTCAATGCGGCCGGCATCGTTGTGGGAAAAATGTACGGTGAATAGATCGCGCACCGATCTGGTGGTGTGGGGGACGTTGATAAGAGTGCTGGTCACAGCGTTGGTGTAGGCGTTGACCAGACCTCCGGTACCCAGTTTGATGCCGCCGAAGTAGCGCACGACCACGGCGGCGATGTCCTTCATACCGGAGCCGCGCAGGGCTTCCAGCATGGGTTTCCCGGCGGTGCCGGAGGGTTCGCCGTCATCGGAGGATCGCTCCACGTCATTGGAATCATCCACGTGGTAAATATAAGCGCTGCAGTGGTGTCGGGCATCCGGGAACATCTCACGCACCAGGGTGATGAAGTCGCGGGCTTCATCCTCGGACTGCACGCGGGTGATGTAGGTGAGAAAACGGGAACGTTTGATCTCCATCTCGGATTCAAATACCTGATCAGCCACGGGGAGCTGATATTTCAGGCCGCCCAGTGGTACCCGGATGGCTGGGGGATTATTTTCCGAATTCTTCGCAGACATATTGTCTTAAGATCCTACCCTGCGCCGATTCGACTCCTTTTGGTTAGCCTGGTGGCATGTTGACCTCCAGGAATTACTGTGTGTGGGCGCCCCGCCCGGAAGATGTCCGCCTCCGTCTCAATGGTGAGACCGTCCCCATGACGCGGGAGGATGATGGGTGGTGGGGTTGTGACACCCCGGTCACCGTGGGTGACCGTTATGGTTTTGAGCTTTTCGACGGCCAGTCCTGGTCCAAGACAGTTGCTGATCCCCGTTCCCGTCACCAACCTGATGGGGTCCATGGGCTCAGCGAGGTCGTCGCCGAAGACTATGCCTGGACCGATGATTCCTGGACCGGACGTATACTGCCCGGCACGGTGATCTATGAACTTCATGTGGGTACCTTCAGCTCTGCCGGCGATTTTGATGGTGTGGTGGAACGTTTGGATTATCTTAAAAGTCTGGGCGTCACCGCCATCGAGTTGCTGCCGATCCAGCCCTTCGGCGGCGACCGCAACTGGGGTTATGACGGTGTCCTGTGGCATGCGGTCCATGCAAGCTACGGTGGCCCCGACGGTCTGAAGAGACTTGTCGACGCCTGCCACAACGCCGGCATCGCCGTCTACCTGGACGTGGTGTACAACCACTTCGGCCCCGACGGCAACTACAACGGCATGTTCGGCCCCTACACCTCCGGTGGCTCCACCGGATGGGGCGAGGTGGTCAATGTGAACGGACCTGATTCTGATGAGATCCGTGCCTATATCCTTGACTCTATCAGGCAGTGGTTTGAAGAATTCCACATCGATGGCCTCCGCCTGGATGCCGTGCACTCACTCGATGACAATGGAGCGGTACCACTTCTGGAACAGATGGCCATGCTTGCTGATTCCATCTCCGCTACCACCGCCATCCCACGCTCCCTCATCGCTGAATCTGATCTCAATGACCCCCGCCTGATCACCTCCCGTGAAGGCGGTGGCTATGGCCTTGATGGACAGTGGGTTGATGATATCCACCACGCACTCCATGCCCTGGTCTCCGGCGAACGCAATGGCTACTATTCCGACTTCGGTGATACTGCCACCCTGGTGGACACCCTGAAGGAGGTCTTCCACCACAGAGGCCAGCTCTCCACCTTCAGGGGACGCAGCCATGGACGCAGTGTGAACCGTGATGTGATCCCGGCATCCCGTTTCATCACCTACACCACCACCCATGATCAGACCGGTAACCGCGCCATCGGTGACCGTCCCTCCATGCAGCTCTCACCTGCCCAGCAGGTACTCAAGGCTGCGGTGATCTACTGCAGTCCCTACACCCCGATGTTGTTTATGGGGGAGGAATACGGCGCTACCACGCCCTTTGCCTTCTTCTGTTCGCATACTGATGAGGAACTCAACCAGCTCACTTCTGAAGGACGCAAGCGGGAATTCGCCCGCCTGGGATGGGACCCGGAGGTCATCCCCTCCCCGTCCGATGAGGCAACCTTTGAGGCCTCCAAGCTGGACTGGGACTTCACCACAGAACAGGAGGAGATCCTCGAGGGCTACCGCACTCTCTTGCGCCTGCGCCGTGAGCTGGGCATGTCCCAACCGGATCTGATGGAACTGGAATTCGACTTCGGTCCTGATTGGATCGCCATGGCCAATGGCGAGGCACTCCTGGTGGCGAACTTCAGTGATAATGCTGTGGAGGTCCCCTATGGCGGTGAACTCCTCTACAGCTTCACCTCCCCTGAGGTTCAGGAAACCTCCACCATGCTTGACCCCCATGGGTTTGCCATTCTTGGACGCTAAAATGTCAACAGCCTCTTCCCCACAAGTTGCCAGGGAAGAGGCTGCGACGATCAGGACGAGGTGTGCAGAGTGAAGTCTTAGGTCAGGAAATCATATTCCGGGGTTCCAGGCTCCAGGCGCCTGCAGTCAATGGCAGAAACCTCCATGCGCTCCAGGAGTGATTCCAGCCCCCTGGCTTCACCCAGTTGCAGACCTACCAGTGCGGTACCGGTTTCACGGTTGTTGCGTTTGAGGTATTCAAACAGGGTGATGTCATCCTCAGGACCGAGGATATCTTCCAGGAAGCTACGGAGCTGGCCCGGCTTCTGCGGGAAGTTCACCAGGAAATAATGCTTCAGCCCACGGTGAACCAGTGAACGTTCCACGATCTCGTTGTACCGGAGCACATCGTTGTTGCCACCAGAGATGATGCAGACAACCACGGACCCCGCGGCAAAGCTCATTTCCCGCAGGCCCGCCACCGACAGTGCGCCGGCAGGTTCCGTGATGATGCCCTCATTCTGGTAGAGCTCAAGCATCTCGGTGCAGACGGAGCCCTCACTGGCGCTCATCATGTGGACGCGGCCGAGATTCTTCTCCACAATGGTGTAGTTGAGATCGCCCACTCGTTTGACAGCAGCACCATCGACGAAGGGGTTGGAGTCCTCGAGGGTGACAGGACCTTCAGCATCCAAAGCTGCCTGCATGGAGGCAGCACCAGCTGGTTCCACACCGACAATCGCAGTCCGTGGAGCCATATCCGCCATGTAGCTGACGACACCGGCGAGCAGACCGCCACCACCGACTGGAACCATCACATGATCCGGGGATTTACCCATGGCGCTGAGCTGGGAGAGAACCTCCGCGGCAACCGTGCCCTGTCCGATGATGGTGTCCCGTGCGTCAAAAGGTTCAATGAGCGTGGCACCGGTACGCTCTGCATCCTCATGGGCAGCTGCTGATGCCTCATCAAAGTTGTTTCCTGTGACCACCAGGGTGACAAAACCGCCGCCATGGACCATGATCCGGTCACGCTTCTGCTTGGGTGTCTGCGCCGGAACATAGATCCGCCCTTCCACCTCGAGCGAACGGCAAACATAGGCCACACCCTGCGCATGATTACCCGCTGATGCAGCGACGATGCCAGCATCACGCTGCTTCTGGCTCAGCTGGGATCCGGAGTTGAGGGCGCCGCGGATCTTATAGGAGCGTACCCCTTGGAGGTCTTCCCTCTTGAGGTAGATATCCGCTCCGAGTTCAGCAGAAAGTCGGGGGCAGTACTCCAGTGGAGTTGGTGCGATCACGGAAGAAATTCGTGCCTGTGCCATTTGTATGTCAGCAGCACGAATCAGCTCCGCTCCGCTTGTCATCACTCCTGGGGTTTTCTCAGACACGTTAGTTGCACTCATGCTGAACAAGTCTAATCCTCCAGGCAACTTCAATCGACTTCAGGCCGGGTGAGTCTTCTTACGCCCGATGATTAAGAGGGTGTTTATGCAGGAAAGGGGCTACGCAACCCCCAGGGGTGGAATGCGATGGCATCAACTTGGAAAATACTTTTCTAGGCAATACGTGCAGGCGCGTACTACACTCTGCTTGAGCTGTGACCACCTTGTGATCTTTGCTTCAAGAGCCTTGCACTGTGTGTCACCCACTTTCACCTTCCGTCCAGCTCTATTGCTAGGAGTTTCCCCCTTGAAGTTGCGCCGCACCTCTCTGGCCCTCATGACTGCGACCGCCGTCGCGCTGTCAGTTCTTCCATCTATTGCAGGAGCTGAGGAAGGAACCACCGAGACCACGACTACCACCACTGCCCCGGCGGCTCCAGCTGAAAATGGTGTCAATGGTGCAGAACAGTGGCCAGGAAGCGTCGAGGGCAGCTCCATGCTCTCCAGCGGTGAGATCCCCCAGGCGCCTTCACTGGGTTCCAGTGACAAGAAAACTGATGAAGAAAAAGAAGAGGACAAGGGTGGAGACCTCGTCGATTCCAATGGTGAGATCCCAGTGATCGGTTCCATCAGCCTCCCCGGTTGGCTGGCTGTCCCCCTCGGTGTTATCCAAATTGTGATGACGGTGACCACCTTTGCCGCCCAGGCTGCCTACATGGTGCTCTCTGTGCACCCACAGGGCTCTGAGATCCTCCGTGACTGGCTGATCAGCGTCGGCATCAACCCTGACGCCTAAGTCCCCCTCAGACAGCGCGCTTTTCAACTAATAAAACAAGGGCGGCTGCAGTGGAGTTTTCTTCTCCGCTGCAGCCGCCCTTGTCTGTTGCTGTTGGCAACCCTCGGGTTACACCTTAGAACAGTTCCTTCGTGGCGATCCGAGCGCCCTCCACTAGTGACTCAAGCTTGGCCCATGCGATCTGGTGGTGCAGGCGTCCTCCCAGGCCACAGTCGGTGGAAGCGATGACGTTCTCCGGCCCGACGAGCTCCGCAAACTTCACGATGCGGTCAGCGACCAGGCGTGGGTGCTCAATGGTGTTCAGCGCATGGGAGACCACACCCGGGTAAATCACTGAACCCTCAGGCAGCTTGTGGTCTTCCCAGACACGCCACTCATGGGCGTGGCGTGGTGAGGCACCTTCGAAGGAGAACCCTCCGACCTCTGCCTGCAGGATCTCCTCGATGATGTCACCGAAGGGAATGTCTGTGGAGTGTGGTCCGTGCCAGGAACCCCAGCAGATGTGTAGGCGGGTCTGCTCCTTGGGCAGGCCCTTGACCGCGGAGTTGATGGCCTCGATGCGGGTGCGGATCCACTTGCGGTAATCATCCAGGGATGGTTCCGGGTTGATCTGGTCCCAGGCCTCAGCCAGGTCCGGGGCGTCCAGCTGGACGGTCAGGCCGGCATCGGTGATGATTTTGTATTCCTGGCTCATGGCATCAGCACAGGCCGCAACTACCTCGTTGTCGGTGGCGTAATGCTCATTCTTCAACCGTGCAGCAGATCCTGGGGACAGTGCTGCCACGAAACCGGTGGAGATGCCGGACTTGTCCAGGGCCTTCTTCAGTAGGTTGACGTCCGTGGTGGTCTCATCCTGGCCGATGTAGGTGATGGGACCGGTGAACACCGGGTTACCCACACTGGCGCGGCCCTGGAAGATCCCGGACACTGGATCCTCATAAGCCTCATGGAAAATCTCGCGGTCACGTCGGTCGGCAAAGCTGGTGAGCTTGACATTGCCCGGGGTGGAGCGGATCTTCTCAGCGTTTGCCCAGCGATCCTCATCGGTCATGGTCAGTCCGCCCAGGCGGGTGAAGGAATAGTTCCACCAGGCACCGTAATCCACGGCACCGGAGGTCACGTGGCCGTACTCACCTTCATTGATGATGTCCAGGCCAAGGTCAACCTGACGCTGCACCACTTCATCAACGGAAGTCTGGAGGATGTCGAAGAATTCCGCGTCACCGATTTCCCCACTGGAGCGCTTGACGTTGGCGTCAAGAAGCTCCGGTGTACGTGGGAGGGAACCCACGTGGGTGGTTCTGATGTGCTCGATGGTCATACAAACTCCATTCGCTGTTGAAAATACCTAAGGCTTCTGATGCTAACCCCTAAATGAAAATACCCACCCGGCCAGGGTGGGTATTTATTCACACACGGTTATTCTGCTGACTTTCCCTATCCGAGAATGCCAGGCCCCATGGTGGCCTTGAGGTCTCCCATCAGGCTGGCGGAACGATTCACCCGCAGGTGATCCCCCAGGATCATCACCGTGGAATTATCTCCGTCGAGAAGGTTCAGATAAACATCTGATTCTCCCTTGTTGTCAACCAGGACCTGCTTCAGCTTGGAGATATTGGTCATGGTGCACTGGTCGGTGCGCATGGACAGACGCAGTGGCAGCCCTGAGCCATTACCTGGTCCCAGTTCCGGGACACGGAGATCATCACAGAACAGGCTCATGCGGTCATCACGGATCGAAACATGTGCCTTAGCCAGGATGATGTTGTCTTCAACGATGAGCGATCCGACGATCGAATACACCTTGTTGAATACCAGAAGTTCCACGGAGGCACCGTTGTGATCCTCCATGGTGACAATCGCCCACGGGGAACCATCGCGCTTGGAGAAACGCCGGTCCACACCGGAGATGATGCCACCGACAGTGACTTCGGCACCGTGTCGTAATTCACCGGCCACAATGGTGGTCAGCGGGGTATCAATCTGTGCCGCAATCGCATCCTCATAGCCATCCAGGGGATGACCGGAGACATAGAGTCCCAGCATCTCCCTTTCCAGCGCCAATTCATGCTTACGGTCCCATTTATCATCAGGAACCTGGATCTGGAAGAAGTTTCCAACCTCTTCCTCGGCTTCTCCACCCAGGGCTGCAAACAGGTCGAACTGTCCCTTATCTGCTGCCTTCTTGGTGCTGATCACCGAATCAACAGCATCTTCGAAGACCAGCATCAGTCCCTTGCGGGAATGACCCATGGAGTCGAAGGCACCACCCTTGATCAGGGCTTCTGTGATGCCCTTCTTACACGGCAGGGTGTCAATCTTATCCAGGTAGTCAGAGAAGTCCTTGAACAGTCCCTTCTCCTTGCGGGTCTCAATGATCGAGTCCACTACCTCCGAACCAACATTGCGGATGGCCCCCAGGCCATAACGGATATCTGTGCCGACAGGAAGGAAGTTCAGCACGGATTCATTGATGTCCGGGGACAACACCCGGATGCCCAGGTGACGGCAGTCAGCAAGGTAGATTGCTGACTTGTCCTTGGTATCACCCACTGAGGTCAATAGTGCTGCCATGTACTCAGGCGCATAGTGTGCCTTGAGGTAGGCGGTCCAGAAGGACACCAGACCATAACCGGCGGCGTGCGACTTGTTGAACGCATAACCGGCGAAGGGCAGGATCGTATCCCACAGGGTCTTGATGGCCTCCTTGGAGAAACCATTTGCCTGCATGCCGGCTTCGAAGGCGGCGAACTCCTTCTCCAGCACCTCGGGTTTCTTCTTACCCATGGCCTTACGGAACCCATCGGCCTGACCAGCGGTGTAATTGGCCACCTTCTGGGAGATCCTCATGATCTGCTCCTGGTAGACGATGAGACCATAGGTCTCACCGAGGATCTCCGCAAGCGGTTCCTCCAGCTCAGGGTGGATCGGGGTGATGGGTTTACGACCATTTTTACGGTCTGCATAATCCCAGTGGGCGTTCACACCCATGGGTCCCGGACGATACAGCGCAAGCGCGGCCACAATGTCATTGAAGCCAGTTGGCTGCATACGTTTCAGCAGCTCCTGCATGCCACCACTGTCAAGCTGGAACACACCAAGGGTTTCACCACGGCTGAGCAGCTTGTAGGTCTCTTCATCCTCAATGGCGAGGTTTTCCAGGTCAATGACCTTGCCATCACGATTGGCCTTGATGTTTTCAATGGCGTCACCGATGACTGTGAGGTTTCGAAGCCCCAGGAAGTCCATCTTCAGCAGGCCGATGGCCTCACAGGCCGGGTAGTCCCAACCGGTGATCAGCGCACCATCCGCTGGCCGCTTCCACATGGGAATACATTCCAGGAGCGGCTGGGCTGACATGATCACGGCACAGGCGTGCACGCCTGCTTGACGAACAACACCTTCCAGACCTCGGGCGGTGTCATAGATCTTCCTGACATCCGGATCAGTCTCAATCAGCGCACGAACTTCACCAGCCTCGTTGTAGCGCTCATGCTCAGGATCCGTGATGCCCTTGAGCGGAATGTCCTTGGCCATGATCGCGGGTGGAAGAACCTTGGCAATGCGGTCGGCGATCTGATAGCCCGGCTGTCCGAACTGAACTCGGGCAGAGTCCTTCAGTGCCTGCTTGGTCTTCACTGTTCCGAAGGTAATCACCTGGGCGATCTTGTCCTCACCCCAACGCTCGGCCGCATAGCGGATCATCTCACCGCGGCGCCGGTCATCGAAGTCAATATCAATATCAGGTGCGGAGGGGCGTTCCGGGTTGAGGAAGCGCTCAAAGAGCAGACCGTGTTCAATCGGGTCGATGTTGGTCACGGTCAGGGCGTAGGCAACCAGCGCGCCAGCTGCCGAACCACGACCCGGACCAACCCAGATGCCGATCGAACGGGCGTGCTTGATGATCTCAGCAACGATGAGGAAGTAGGAAGGGTAACCCTTCATGTCGATGACGGAGATCTCATACTCCGCACGGTCGATGTACTCCTGCGGAACCTGCTGACCGTGGAAACGATCCTCCAGCCCAACCATCACCTCATGGTGGAGCCATGAGGTCGGGGTGTATCCCTCAGGAACATCCGCCACCGGCATGCGGTCATGCGGATGCTCCTCCCAGATCTCACCATAGTCCTGGACGCGCTCGGCGATCCAGAGGGTGTTGTCGCAGCCGTCCGGAACAGTGCTGTCCCACAGATCACGCATCTGCTCTGCAGTCTTGATGTAGTAACCACTGCCGTCGAACTTGAAGCGGTCTTCGTCATGAAGCGTCTTACCGGTCTGCACACACAGCATGGCCTCATGCGCCTGCGCCTGGGACTCCAGAACGTAGTGGCAGTCATTGGTCACCAGCGGGGGAAGGTCGAGTTTACGGCCGATTTCCAGGAGTTCACTGCGGACACGGGCCTCAATATCCAGGCCGTGATCCATCAGTTCCAGGAAGTAGTTATCGCGCCCGTAGATGTCCTGCCACATGGCGGCAGCTTCCAGGGCTTCATCAAACTGGCCAAGACGCAGACGTGTTTGAACATCACCCGATGGGCAGCCGGTGGTGGCAATGATGCCTTCCGCCCGCTCAGCGATGATGTCTGCGTCCATGCGTGGCCACTTACCCAGCTGACCTTCATAGGAGGCCATGGAGGACAAGTAGAAGAGGTTGCGCAGGCCGGTAGCATTTTCCGCGAGCATGGTCTGGTGGAGGTAAGCACCCGATGCTGAAACATCATCGGACTTCTGATGCGGCTCACCCCAGCGGATACGGCTTTTGTTGAAACGTGATTCCGGAGCCAGGTAGGACTCGATGCCGATGATCGGTTTCACACCGGCTTCAGTCATTCTCCGGTAAAAGGCATTAGAGCCATACATGTTGCCGTGGTCGGTGATGCCCACCGCCGGCATACTTTGACGATTAACCTCATCAGCGAGCATGTCGATCTTGGCCATGCCATCCAACATCGAATACTCAGTGTGATTATGAAGATGAACAAATGAGGATTTCTTGGCCATGATGCACAGTCTAGCCGGGGTTCTCCACGGATGAAATCAGCAGGTCAAACCGCAAAGAGACAGAATCAATCAGCCAGAAGGCTCCCGGGAGGTATAAGGTGAACCCTTATGATTTATGGAGTACTTGCCTACCTGATGTGGGGGCTTTTCCCGGCGTTTTTCCCGCTTCTGATGCCTGCGGGGCCGCTGGAGATTCTCGCCCATCGCATCATCTGGACAGCGGTGGTCATGGCCATCGTGGTCACTATCCGGAAAGGGTGGAGGGAGTTCCGGGGCGTTGATGGCACAACATGGCTGCGAGTGGTGGCTGCCTCAGTGTTCATCGCTCTCAACTGGTTGATCTACGTTATCGCGGTGAATTCTGATCAGGTGACTGAAGCAGCCCTCGGGTATTTCATCAATCCTCTGGTCAGTGTTGTCTTCGGCATCATCTTCTTCAAGGAACAGCTCCGCCGACTTCAGATGTTGTCCGTTGTCATAGCCCTGGCAGCCGTATTCTTCCTTACTTTCCTCGGTGGACAACCACCATTGCTTGCGCTCACCCTGGCCTTCACCTTCGGTACCTACGGAGCGATCAAGAAGAAGGTGAACATGTCTGCAATCACCTCACTGACTGCTGAAACCTTCGTTCTTCTACCCCTCGCCCTGGTCTATATCCTCTGGTTGGAATCCACCGGAAAGGGCACCTTCTTCAACAATGGTCCTGACCACGCTGCTCTGCTCATCAGTGCTGGTCTGGTCACAGCCCTGCCACTGTTGATGTTCGGTTATGCCGCCAAGGCCATCCCACTGTCCACAGTGGGCATGCTTCAGTACATGACCCCCACCATGCAGATGATCTGGGCGGTGTTCGTGGTCAATGAGCATCTGGAGCCGATGCGTTGGGCTGGATTCATCATCATTTGGATCGCCGTGGCACTCTATCTCAGCGATATCATCGCCCAGAAGCGGAGAAACACACTGAGGGAAGGGCGGGAGAAAGCCCACGGGGTGCAGAGAAACCCCACACCCTGAAGGTTCTCCCACCCCTGCACAGGAGAGCGAGCAGCAGCGGTGATATGCACACTGCTCCCCCGGTTGCTTGAACCGGCTCCGTCACCTGCCCCCGTTAGTATTTCCTACTGGTTGTTTCTGAGGTCCAGGCCGGAACTGTCCACTGTGACAGGCCGGACTCCGAAATGGCCCCAGCCGGCATCAGCTGGAAGGGTTTCAATGACCAACACTTCCGGATCTTCTGCAAGGGTGCGCAGTTGCTTTCCGGAATCTCGCACAATGACACCATTGATCGTGTTGGGTGCCTGAATTCCACCGATTCCATCGAGGCTTCGCTGTACCTGTTTCAGCTGGCGGTTGAACACATCTTCCCGGGTCTCACCGTCCACTGGTTCCGGAAGTCCCATCGGTGCAGCAGAGCGCATCACCAGGGCATTGACTCTTTCGATGTCATCCACTACCTCAGCTGCTTCAGCGGCACCCAGGGCTTCAGAAAAGGTCACCAGGGCGAAGACATCTTCTTCCGGGGAGGTGGAGGCCAGGGTGTCGTCAGCCCGTGACACATAGTCGGACAACGTCTCTGAAGTCTCCTGTCCTAACATATCTCCGTTGATGTTCATCGGTTTGTTGGTGCGGTCGCTGAAACTCAGTGCAGCAACGAGGATGACCAGCGCAAGAAGGGCGAAGAGTGCCAGAGCCTTGCGATTCTTATCAAATTTCTCGTTGCTCATCAGTCTCGTAGGATATCCAATGCGTTCTGCAGATCATCCGGGTAGGGGGAGGAGATCTCCATCCATCGTCCATCAGCGGGGTGATGGAAGCCCAGGGACACAGCATGCAGCCACTGACGGATCAGACCGAGACGTTCAGACAGTGCCGGATCTGACCCATACATCGGGTCGCCGCAGCACGGATGATGTAGTGCAGAAAAGTGCACACGGATCTGGTGTGTGCGGCCGGTTTCCAGGTGGACCTTCACCAGGGTGGCCTTCTGGAAGGCCTCCATGGTCTCGTAGTGGGTCACCGCATGTTTGCCATCGGTGGTGACGGCAAAACGCCAGCCTGCAGATGGGTGACGTCCGATGGGTGCTTCGATGGTCCCTTCGGTGGGATCGGGATGTCCCTGTACCAGCGCATGGTAGGTTTTTTCCACGGTACGGTCACGGAAGGCCCGCTTGAGTACGGTGTAGCCACGTTCTGAAGCGGCAACCACCATGACACCGGAGGTGCCCACATCAAGACGTTGCACAATGCCCTTGCGCTCCGGCGGTCCGGAGGTGGAGATCCTGAAGCCTGCAGCAGCCAGTCCCCCGACCACGGTGGGACCTTCCCAACCGACCGTCGGGTGTGCTGCCACGCCCACCGGTTTATTCACCGCGATGAGATCATCATCAGCGTAGAGGATGTCCAGGCCCGGAACGATCTCTTCCTTCGGCATGAGGGGCTTCGTTGGCTCCGGCAGGAGAACATCTAGCATGGAATCCGCGACCAGTCGATCACTCTTGCGGACGGCCACACCGTCGACGGATACATCTCCTGCCTCAGCCAGTTCCGCAGCTGTGGTGCGGGAAAAGCCCAGCAACTTGGACAGGGCTGCATCAACACGCATCCCGGCAAGTCCCTCCGGCACCGGAAGCGTTCTACTCTGTCTATTCATTTGTCCCCTTCCTGGAAACTGCGTCAGTATCTTCTGCCGGGGATGCCATCTCGGTCATCTCAGCCTTCTCAGCCCGTGCCACGTCCCTGTCTTCCAGGAACATTCCGATCAGGAAGACAACAACACCGCAGCTGATGGCAGCATCGGCAATATTGAATACGGCAAAATTTCCGACAGAAATATAATCAACAACATGTCCGATGAAGAACGTCGGCTCACGAAACAGTCGGTCAATCAGGTTTCCGAGTGCGCCACCGGCCACTAGGGCAAGGCCCACACCCACCCAGCGGTGCTTCACCCTGGGGGCATAGATGCTGATGCCGATGACAAAGGCCAGCTGGATGCAGGTGAAGAGCCAGGTGCTGTTTTCCCCCATAGAGAAGGCAGCACCGGGATTGAATAGGAGATAGAAGCGGAACCAGTCGCCGATCACTGAAACCGGTTCCCCGGGGTCCAGCCAGTTCAGCATGATCTGCTTGACAATCTGGTCCACGGCGGCGATCACCACCATGATGGCAGCCATGACAGGCACCATCCGTATTGCCGTTGTCCTCTTCTCTCTTATGGTCGTGGGGGTCGCTTTCGCCCCTGCATCGTTTGAGGTCACGTGAACCATCATTCCCCATCAGCGGTGGAAAGTTCCACCTGAGACCAACCACACGGCTGCTCTCCCCTGTCACTGCTGCCCCCATGATCAGCGCTCACAGTTCTGTCCTGATCAATAAAAAGGCTAGGTTTGAATGCGTGCGTATGAATAGTCTCCCCCTCCCTCCCCGCCCACCGTTCCCGAGCCCCCGGCGTGGTATCCGCACCACCGCTGCTGCGCTGGCCTGTTCCGCAGCGTTGTTTCTCGGGGCCTGTGCGTCAGAGAATTCTGAACCAACCGGGCCGGAAGTGGAGGATGCGGTGGGTCTGACTGTGGATTCACCCCGTGTCACACTGCATGAATCCGGCACTGGTGATCTGCAGCAGTTGAGGTATGCGGATGAGACGTCACAGGACCAGAATGCTGTCGTCTCGGTTTCTGATGGGTTCACGCAGTCCGTGGTGCCGGCTGCCGATGTTGATCCCACTGCACCGGAAGGTGGCGAGACCAGCACCATGCGTCTTCCCGTGGCAGCCAATGTCACTGCTGCTGAACCGGCTGAGGAGGATCCGCTTCCGGTGTCCCGTGCAGTCTCACTTGAGGTTGGTCAACCCACCTTCACAGATCTTGAGCTTGCCGAGGACATCAATTCCACCGCTGGGTTCAAGCTGGGTATGCAGACAGATGATCGTGGACAGCAGTCATCGGTGAGTTTTGCAGCACCGGTTGATGCCACTGACACCGGTCGTCTCCTGATGGAGCAGTACCTGCTCAAATATGCTTCCCTGCCAGTGGTGTTCCCCCAGGATGAGGTCGGTGTGGGTGCCAGCTGGTCGGTGGACAGCCGGGTCTCCGGTGAATCTTCCCTGCTACAGACGGTCACCTTCACCATCACTGGAATGCGCGGCGATGTGGTCGATCTGGATGTTTCAATCTCCCAGCGTCCAAGCCTCGGTGCGATTGACATCTCCCAGGACACCACCGGTGTCACGGAAGAGACCCCGGAGCAGCTTGCTGTGTTGAATTCCAACACCACCTCCGCCGGTGAGATCAGTGTTGATCTGACCCAGCCGGTACCCACCTCAGGAGCGATCTCCTGGACCACACGGGTGGTTTATGGTGGCGGCGCTGATGATCTCCGGGTGGTGCAGGACACTACCTCCGCCATCAGTTTTGAGGACTAGGGACAGCATCCATGCAGGGCAACCACATCTGATTATTCGAATGTGGTTGTCCTTCTTTGCCTCTCAGGGCATAATTTAAGTCATGTTCACTCTTCGATAGTCGCACTCTCATCCCCCATTCACCGTGCAGCCCCCTCCCCTGTGACAACCTTTACCAGGGCGCGTGATCTGTTTTGAACGACGTCGAAGGACATTCCCCTATATGCGCTCTCATGCAACCTATATTTCTGTTGATGGCCTGAGCTTTTCCTACCCCACGCACCGCGTACTCACTGATATTTCACTCACTGTCAACAGAGGCGAGATCATCGGCCTGATCGGTGAGAATGGATCCGGTAAATCCACCCTCCTGGCACTGATCGCGGGAGAGTTGGAACCTGATCAGGGCCATATTTATCTTCCGGAGGACACCGGGTTCATCGCGCAGGAAACAGACCTGCCCTTTGATCTTCCGGTTAATTCGCTTATCGACGCCGCAGTGGCCCCGGTCCGCGCGATTGAAGCAGCAATCAGTGAGCTGACCGTGTTGCTTGGCGACGACACCGCCCCGGCCGATACCGCCGAGAAATTTGACCAGGCGTTGAGTGCCGCTGAGGAGTTCGGTGTCTGGACCCTGGATGCCCGCATCGAGGAAATCGTGGCAGGGCTTGGGCTTGCTGGTATCAATCGAACAGTGCCCATCCGGGAACTTTCCGGTGGTCAGAGGCGCAGGTTCGCACTGGCGGCGATGTTGTTGCAGCCTGCCACCGCGATGATCCTGGATGAGCCCACCAACCACCTTGATGATGCAGCGGTGGACTTCCTCATTGCTGAGTTGAAGTCCTTCAAGGGGCCGATTCTCATGGCCAGCCATGATCGTTTCTTCCTCGATGCTGTTGCCACCACACTGGTAGATCTTGATCCTGCCCTGGGCCCAGAAGGTGGTGCTGGTGAGGAGGTCAAGCAGGCGGTGTCCTTCGGCGGTGGTTTCACCGATTACATCCAGGAACGTGAACTCCGTAGAACCCGCTGGTCACAGCTGTATGTGGCACAGGAAACCGAACGGGAGAAACTCGAGGCCACCACCGGGACGGAAGAAGAGGATATCTTCCATAAGTCAGTGTCCAAGTCCGAATCCAGGATCACCCAGAAGTTCTATGCTGACCGTGCGGCGAAAACGCAGGGCAGCCGTGTGCGTTCTGCCCGCAACCGTCTGGAGATCCTGGAACGCAATGCCCTTCCTGCCCCACCGAAACAGCTGGAGTTCCAGGGGATCCCGGATTTCCAACGGCAGGCTGCCGGAGAATCCGTGGAAGTCCGATCCATTGCTGTCACCGACAGGTTGGCACCGGTGAAGTTCCGGATTGACCCCGGTGACCACATCCTGGTGGAGGGCCCCAATGGCACCGGTAAATCCACACTGCTATCAGTACTGGAGGGGGTACTTGACCCCACCGAGGGTGAGTTGATCATCCCGGAGGATCTCCGCATCACCCGGTTGAAGCAGGATGATCAGTGGACTGCTGAACAACTGGCGATGACCGCCGGGGAGGTTTTTGCCTCCCTGGATACCTCGAAGACCTCATCAACCCTGGTGGAGATGGGCTTGTTGAGCAGTGCGTCGCAAAGCATGCCGTTGGAATCGCTGTCCCTGGGGCAGCGTCGCCGTGTCTCACTCGGCCTCATCCTGGCCAACCCACCGGACCTGCTGCTGCTTGATGAACCTACCAACCACCTCTCGCTGGCACTCAGTGAAGAGCTTGAAGTAGCAATAGAAAAATTCCCCGGCCGTATTCTCCTAGCCAGCCACGACAGGTGGATCAGGAGACGGTGGTCGGGGAAAAGAATCAGCCTGGGCTGATCCTGCTTTTTACTGAACCGGTACGGCTTCTTCAGCTGGAGCCTCTGCAGGAGCCTCAGCCGGAGCGTCCATGCCCTCAGCAGGTGCAACAGCATCGGTCTCAGTGCCGACACACATGGCAGGAACCTGCTCAGGGGCGACGGTGTTGGTGATCAGGATGCAGGCCCAATCCTGGGACAGCTGCCAGTTGCCATCAACGTTGACGAACTCAACGCCCTCAGCTTCCTGGTCAGGACGGTCCGGGAGGGTGAACATGACGGTGGTCAGCACCTCGGACTGTGGATCATAACCTGGCAAGACAGATCCAACAACCTGGAATTCCGCACCGGATTCAACCTTGGCCTGGGTCATGGTCTCAAACAGTTCAGGGGCGTTTTCAGAACCTTGGACGGTGTTGACCTTGTCATCGATGCTAGCCTCTGGATCGGTGGCGACAGCCAGGATCTGGTTGAGTTCCTCCGCAGTCGGGTACTCGGATGCCATGCCGGAGGACTCAGATGAGCTGGTCTGCTCCGCACCGGTGGTCTCAGTGGTGTCCGTGGTGTCATCGCTGCTGGAGCAGGCGCCGAGGGCAAGTGCACCGGCAAGGGTGAAGGTTACTGCGGTTGCTTTGAAAAGCTTCACGATTAAAAAATCCTTTGCGTCTTGTGTCATCGTCGCCATGATGGAAGAGTTTTCCATCCCCACTGCCCTGCGGGCATCCCACCGTGTTCACGGCAGATCCCTGGCGGTGCAGGTGAACAATCCCGCTGCCAGCATGAGAGAGAGACCAACAAATCCCCCTTGATGTTCCAGGGGTTTCTACCGGTTATTCATCACACTCATGCGCACGTCATGTGGCGACGACTTTCCCAACAAAGGGTACACGGTTTCCTGTGCTCCCCCCATAGCCACCGCATGAGAAAACCCTGTGAATGGTCATCCCTGTCTGATCTATGTACTTTGGCCTCACCACCCTGCGACGGTTTTATGGTTGTTGATACTGTTGATCGCATGTCTGAGACCTCTTCCGTGTCCAAAATTGCGGTAATCACCACCGGAGGCACCATCGCGTGTACCTCTGATGCCAATGGCCATCTCCTTCCCACCGTCAGTGGTGAAGAACTTCTCGCTCCCATCGCTGCACGCTTTGATGCCTCCGAGTTCGCCTTTGAGGTCCATGAGCTCAACCGCCTGGATTCTTCATCCATGACCTTTGCCGATATCGATGAGCTAAACAACCGGATCCACCAGGTTCTGAAAGACCCGGCCGTGGTGGGGGTCGTGGTCACCCACGGCACCGATTCCATGGAGGAAACCGCCATCGCGGTGGATACCTTCCACACCGATCACCGCCCAGTGATCATCACCGGTGCGCAGAAGCCCTTCGATCACTCGGAGGCTGACGGCCCGGGCAACCTCTTTGAAGCCTGCATCATCGCCTCCGATGCCTCCGCCCGCAATATCGGTGTACTCGTGGTTTTCGGCCACGCGGTGATCCCGGCGCGTGGTTGCACCAAGTGGCACACCAGTGATGAGTTGGCTTTTGCCACCAATGGTCCTGAGGAGCCGGAGCGTCCGGATCCACTGAAGCTGACTCAGTTGGGTGAAACTTCCGTGGAGGTCATTTCTGCCTATCCTGGCGCCACCGGTGCTGCTGTAGAGGCGGCTCTTGCTGCCGGTGCGCAGGGTCTTGTGGTCGAAGCCATGGGATCTGGCAATGTCGGTTCTGCCATGGGTGCGGCTCTGGGCAAGGCGCTTGATAGCGGCGTCCCCGTGGTCATCACCACCCGTGTCCCCCGCGGCGATGTCGCTGGTGCCTACGGTGGTGCTGGCGGTGGTGCCACCTTGGCTGCTAAGGGCGCCATCGGTTCCCGGTACTTCCGTGCCGGCCAGTCCCGTGTGCTGTTGGCAGTGGCTATCGCCACCGGTCAGCATCCGGCGACCCTGTTCTAGGTTTTAACTGCTGGCCTCATCGGTGTCCTCAGCATGGTCATCAGGGTCAGCATTGAGGGTGAACCAGTCATCCCAGTCCAGACTGTTCAAGGGGTCAGCCGGGCTGAGGTGGGGATCATCCATGGCGAAACTGCGGGTGGTTCCACGTTGGGTGGTGCGGGTTTCAAAACGCACTGACACCACCCCGTGACCGGCACCTTGCACCCATCCGTGGCCGAATTCCGGGTGATGAATGTCCTGGGTGGCCCGCCAGGTCTGGGCATTGCCAGAGCCATCCGCATGATCCTCTGATTGGTCCATGCTGCCCTGGGCTGGTGTGGTGCTGGCCCGTACGCCTGATTCATAGTCGGTATCAGCCGGTGCGGGTGTGACGATCTGCTGATCCAGTTCTGGAAACATCACATCCTGCCGGTTTTCCTCCAGTCCGCTGAAACCTACACCAACCAACCTGATTGGTCCGGTCTCCTCCGGGTACCTGACCAGGCGGAATGCTGTTGCCTCAAGGGTGGCACAGTCATCAGTGGCATAGGGCAGGGTGAAGGAGCGGGACTCGATGCGGAAATCATTCATCCGGAGTTTCACGTTGACGGTGCGGGCTCCCCGACCATCCTTCAATAGTCTCCGGTGTGCGCCTTCTGCAGCCCGGGTGATGGCTGCATCCACCTGGGCACGGGTGGTCAGGTCCTGTTCATAGGTGTGTTCCTGGGAGATCTGCTTGGCTTCCGCGCGGGGTTCCACAGGGCGATCATCAATGCCCTGAGCCAGCTTCCATAATCCCGGCCCAATGGTCGGACCGAGGCTGATCTCTACTTCCTTGGCGCTCAGGGCGGCCAGATCCGCGATGGTCTCCACACCCATGGTGGTCAGCTTGGCTTCAGTGACAGGTCCCACGCCCCACAGCACATTGACCGGCAGAGGATCAAGAAGTTCGTGTTGTTTCTCCACCGGGATGATGAACACCCCATCAGGTTTTGCCTCACCGGAGCCGATCTTGGCAAACTGCTTTCCTGATCCTGCTCCGACTGATGCCGGCAATCCGGTTTCCGCACGGATTTCTTCTCTGAGTGCTTCCGCCCAGGCACGGACCTCATCGGGTGTGGCACCGATCAGTTCCTCTGGTTCCATATAGCCCTCATCAATGGAGAGCCTCTCCACGATCCCGGCACGTCGCTCAATGAGCTGGAAAATCCGGCGCGATGCCATGGAATAGACCATGTGGCGTGGGGTGACCACAACAGCCCCGAAACCCACCCGGCTTTTTGCCTGGTGCATGGGCATCGCCGAACGTGCCCCGAACTTCCTGGCTTCATAGGAGGCACCGGCGACTACTCCTCTGCCGGATACTCCACCGACCAGGACAGGTCGTCCCCGCAGGGTGGGTCGGGTCAGCTGTTCCACAGAGGCGAAAAATGCGTCCATGTCGATGTGCAGAACCCAACGTTGCATACCCATGAGTTTAGGCCAAACCGAACGGATGGACGAACAGAGGTTACATCAGGCGGGTCGTCGCAAGGCAACGGCGATGACCACCAGTGCGATACCGATGATTTCAGCCCAGGTGAGCATCTGTCCGAGAATAACCGCTCCCATGACTGCTGCGGTCAGGGGCAGCAGCGCCAGCAACAGGGCGAAGTAGGCGCGGCCGGCCATCCGCAGGACAATGAGGTCCAGTCCGTAGGGAATCACGGCGCTGAGCACCCCCAGACCGAAAGCCAGGCCCAGCAGTGACACGGGGGCCATGCCCAGGTTGGACATCCCCGGCCACAGCCACAGTGTCAGTGGTGCTGCCAGGAGTGCCGCCCAGAAGAATCCCACCGTCATTCCGGTCTGGCTGTCCTGTGCAGAACTGGCAATGCGGTTGCCGGCAACGATATACAGTGCCCATAACACCGCAGCAGCCAGGGCAAACAACACGCCCACGCTGTTAGCTGACCATTGCGCTCCTGAGATGATGACCACGCCGATGCCGGCGAGAATCAGTGCTGCCCAGTCGCGCAGGGTCCGGCTGCCCAGCGCAGCCACGGTGATGGGGCCGAGGAATTCAATGGCCACCGCGGTTCCCATGGGCAGCCGTGCGATCGCTTCATAGAAGGTCATGTTCATGGCCAGGGTGGAGATACCGTAAACCGCCGCATTGAAGCCGGTGCGGCCAAGAAAATCCCGCATCCTGGGCCGAAACAGCACTACCAACAT
>NZ_CALZFS010000003.1 GCF_945649885.1 uncultured Corynebacterium sp.
GCATTGCGGGAGTGGTTGGAGGTCCGTGATGATCTGGCGAAGGTAGATGACGCCCTCTTTGTCGGGGTTCGCGGTAAACGCATTGATACCCGTCAGGTGCGGCGCATTGTCGGACAGGCGGCCATGGTCACAGGTGTGGACCATCTTTCCCCGCATTCCCTGCGTCATACTGCGGCAACACACCTGCTGGATGGGGGAGCGGACCTCCGGCAGGTTCAGGAGATGTTGGGTCATTCCTCCTTGCAGACGACCCAGATCTATACCCATGTCAGCTCCCAGCGTCTCCTTGATGCCTTCAGGCAGGCGCACCCGCGGGCGTGAGAGGCTTGAGTCGGATGGTCGGAGCCGGTAGCAATCTGATTGGATTGAGGTAATCCTCACCGATCTTCGCACCCCACTGCAGCCCCGGGTATGGGGTGGTGGGATGGCCTAGCCGCCCGATAATCTGCTTTTCAGCGACCACCTCCCCGACCGTGAGGATGGTGTGAACCGGCTGGTAGGTGGTCCTCACCCCATCTGGGTGGGTGATCGATATCGTCGGTGTTCCCACGACCATGCCGGCAAAAGCCACCACTCCATCGGCAGGGCTTAGCACGTCAGCACCGATATCCAGGGGGAGATCCACCCCGCGATGGCCGGGTAACCAATTGTGCTCCGGCTTATCAAAAGGGCGCAGAATCATGCCGGCACGGGGTAATCCTGAGGCCGGATTTACATAGGCTGCTGCACTTGGTGAGAAAAACAAGCAGGCAACCAATAAGCTGATGGCCAATATCAGAGCCTTGAGAAGGTTTCGGAGGTGGTGTTGTCTGTAGTGGGATGTGCTAAGCCAGGAAGTCATATCTTGATGATCAATCAACAGTGCTCCTGTGTCACCGATCTCAGTGTGTGCCTGTGGAACATGGCGCAGGTGTGACAGGTGGGAACAGGCCAACCCAGACTTGTCCACAGCCCGTTTTCTACCGTTTGGGGATGCAGGTCAAAGTATGTAAACTGTTCTCAGCAGTGTGCCTGAAAACTCCCTCTCGTTTAATCGGGTTGGCGTGACAGAGCCATTGACTACGCGCGGTGAAAACTCTGAACTTTGCGTCAGAAGTCCAGTTCAACCAGGTCCCAGAAACTCTTTAAAGAGTTTTCGGGTGTTGTTCATGGAGCCCATCGCTAGGGTGCAGGACCAAAACCTGCACAAATTTTCCAAAACCGAAATTCAATACTTAAGAAAGGGGCTTACCATGGCAGTTGTAACCATGCGAGAGCTTCTCGATGCTGGTGTCCACTTCGGTCACCAGACCCGCCGCTGGAACCCGAAGATGCGTCGTTTCATCTTCACCGAGCGCAACGGCATCTACATCATCGACCTGCAGCAGACCCTGACCTACATCGATCAGGCCTTCGAGTTCGTCAAGGAAACTGTTGCTCACGGCGGCACCGTCCTCTTCGTTGGTACCAAGAAGCAGGCACAGGAAGCTGTCCAGGTTGAGGCAGACCGCGTTGGCATGCCATATGTCAACCACCGTTGGCTCGGCGGCATGCTGACCAACTTCCAGACCGTCTCCAAGCGTCTGAGCCGCATGAAGGAACTCCAGGCAATGGATGCCGCTGAGGGTGGCTACGATGGCCGCACCAAGCGCGAGATCCTCATGCTGACCCGCGAGCGCACCAAGCTGGAGCGCGTCCTCGGCGGCATCGCAGAGATGACCCGCATCCCTTCCGCTCTGTGGATCATCGACACCAACAAGGAGCACATCGCTGTCTCCGAGGCTCACAAGCTGAACATCCCGGTTGTTGCCATCCTGGACACCAACTGTGATCCGGATGTTGTCGATTTCCCAGTTCCTGGTAACGACGACGCTATCCGCTCCACCGCACTCCTGTCCCGCGTTATCTCCACCGCTGTGGAAGAGGGCAAGAAGGCACGCGAGGAGCGCCAGCTGGCTGCTGCTCGTGAGGCTGCAGGTGAGACCAAGGCTGAGGAAGCAACCGAAGAGGCTGCTCCAGCTGCAGACGCACCTGAGGCAACCGAGGCGAAGCAGGAGACCGCAGCTGAATAAGCTGTAACTTTCCGCTGATGCTTGAAGCCCCCACGGCGATGGAACTTTTTACATAAATTTCATACGCCGTGGGGGCTTCTCGTGCAGCCATTTCCGCACCGTGTTCCTGTGATTGCATGTACGATCACATGGGAGTACGGGCGGGCAGGGCCGATGTGCCCTAACCTAAGCTTGTAAAGCATTAATTATCCATACATAAGGAGGATCGCCCCCTAATGGCGAACTACACCGCTGCGGATGTTAAGAAGCTCCGCGAACTCACCGGTTCCGGCATGCTCGACTGCAAGAAGGCACTGGAGGAGTCCGCTGGCGACTTCGACAAGGCTGTTGAGATCCTGCGCGTCAAGGGCGCCAAGGATGTCGGCAAGCGCGCAGAGCGCAACGCCACCGAAGGCCTCGTCGCTGTTTCCGGCAACACCATGATCGAGGTCAACTCTGAGACCGACTTCGTTGCTAAGAACGATGAGTTCAAGAGCTTCGCCGCAGAGATCGCTGAGGCAGCAGCAGCTGCTAAGGCCAACTCCACCGAAGAGCTTGCAGCTGCTGACCTCAACGGCAAGTCCGCTGGAGACGCACTGCAGGAGTTCTCCGCCAAGATCGGCGAGAAGCTCGAGCTGCGTCGTGCTGTCACCCTTGAGGGCGACAACGTTGCTGTTTACCTCCACCACCGTTCCGCTGACCTGCCACCATCCGTCGGTGTCCTGGTTGCCTACACCGGTGAAGGCGAGCAGGCTGAGGCCGCTGCACGTCAGACCGCAATGCAGATTGCTGCACTGCGCGCTTCCTACCTGACCCGTGATGCTGTTCCAGCTGAGGTCATCGAGAAGGAGCGTTCCATCGCTGAGCAGATCACCCGCGAAGAGGGCAAGCCAGAGCAGGCTATCCCGAAGATCGTCGAGGGTCGTCTGAATGGCTTCTACAAGGAGAACGTCCTTCTGGAGCAGGCTTCCGTCGCTGACTCCAAGAAGACCGTCAAGGCTGTTCTGGATGAGGCTGGCACCACCGTCACCTCTTTCGCTCGCTTCGAGGTTGGCCAGGCTTAAGCCTAGAAAGACCTTCAGGGCACTGCGTTCCTGATTATGGTTGATCCCTGTTATATGACAGGGACCAACCACACCAGCCCCGTGCATCATCTTCATCAGATGCGCGGGGCTGAATTGTGCGCACAGTCGACACCGAAACACGTGCCACATAACCAGTCTTAAGACTCAGTTGGGCCCCACCCGATCCAACAACTTGATAAAGACAATGTAAGATCAATTGCCAGAAATAGGGAACGCTTTCAAATAGGTTTCCACCTGGCAGGCAGGCCCCCATAGCACTATGGAACTGTCCCACCACGAACCGAAGGAGAACACCACGGTGACCACCCCGAGTGAAGAACCCCGCAACGGCTACAAGCGCGTAATGCTCAAGCTCGGAGGTGAAATGTTCGGTGGAGGTGAAGTCGGTGTCGACCCAGATGTGGTTGACAACGTGGCTCGCCAGATCGCCGAGGTTGCCAAGGGCGGTGCCGAGATCGCCGTGGTCATCGGTGGTGGAAACTTCTTCCGTGGTGCTGAGCTTCAGCAGCGCGGAATGGACCGTGCACGTTCCGACTACATGGGCATGCTCGGTACAGTCATGAACTGTCTGGCACTCCAGGACTTCCTCGGCCAGCACGGCGTGGAGTGCCGTGTCCAGACTGCCATCAACATGGCGCAGGTCGCTGAGCCCTACCTGCCACTGCGTGCAGAACGTCACCTGGAAAAGGGACGCGTGGTCATCTTCGGTGCCGGCATGGGTATGCCGTACTTCTCCACTGATACCACTGCAGCACAGCGTGCACTGGAAATCGGCTGCGATGTTCTGCTCATGGCCAAGGCCGTGGACGGAGTCTACAGCGATGACCCACGTACCAACCCTGAGGCGGAGCTCTACACCGAAATCACCCCGAAGCAGGTTATTGAGCAGGGACTGAAGGTTGCGGATGCCACCGCCTTCAGCCTGTGCATGGACAACAATATGCCGATCCTCGTGTTCAACCTGCTGACCGAAGGCAATATTGCCCGCGCGGTGAACGGCGAGCGTATCGGTACTCTGGTTGAGTCCTGATAGATTTACTTTAAAGAACACGGCTTCCGCAGGAAGTCTTGAACTGCGAAAGCACAGGAGAATTATCTGATGATTGACGAGATCCTTTTCGAGTCCGAAGAGCGCATGTCCCACACTGTGGAGCACACCCGCGAGGACCTAATCACCATCCGCACCGGTCGCGCGAACCCAGCCATGTTCAACCGTGTCGTCGCCGACTATTACGGTGTTCCCACCCCCATCACTCAGATGGCCAGTATTTCGGTTCCTGAGCCACGCATGTTGCTGATCAAGCCTTATGAGATGAACTCCATGGGGGCGATCGAGAACGCCATCCGTAACTCTGACCTGGGTGTCAACCCCACCAACGACGGCCAGGTGCTGCGTGTGACCATCCCTCAGCTGACTGAGGAGCGTCGTAAGGAAATGGTCAAGATGGCCAAGGGCAAGGGTGAAGATGGCAAGATCGCTGTCCGTAACGTGCGCCGCAAGGGCATGGAGCAACTGAAGAAGCTTCAGAAGGACGGCGACTTCGGCGAAGATGAGGTAGCAGCTGCTGAAAAGGAGCTGGACAAGGTCACCTCTCGTTACATCGAGCAGATTGACCAGGTTGTCACCAGGAAGGAAGCAGAACTGATGGAGGTTTAAAAGGCCTCTTCAGTTCACTTGAGAACCGTCGTTTCATCGTCCCAGGAGGCGAGGGAGCGACGCTTTCTTCTGTCTGCAGCTTCTCTGAAATCCTGCACCAGGAAGAAAAAGCTGGCAACATCTGCGATCATAATGACAACCACGAGGAGAACCCCCATGAGTGAGCCGGAGCAACATCACCGGACCATGCGGATGCCCAAACCAAAAAACAGCGCGGGCCGCGATCTAAAAGCAGCCATCGGTGTCAGTGTGGGGCTCGCCCTCCTGGTCGTCATCGGCATTCTGCTCAGCCCCTGGGCCTGGTACCTGTTGGTCGCCGGGGCCATCGCTGTTGCCACCTGGGAGGTGGGCGGCAGGCTTAAGGAAGCCGGTTACCATCTGCCGATGCCGATCATGATCATCGGTGGGCAGGCCATGGTCTGGACATCCTGGCCCTTTGGAACTTCCGGCATCCTGGCCTCCTATGTGGCTACTGTCCTAGTGCTGATGTTCTTCCGGGTGTTCTACAACGGGCCTGAGAAAGAAGCCAAAAACTATCTGCGTGATACCTCCGTGGGAATCTTCACCCTCACCTGGATCCCGCTCTTTGGCAGTTTCGCTGCGATGCTCTCCCTCATGGAGAACAACAGCATCCCAGGCACCTTCTTCATCCTGACCTTCATGCTCTGTGTGATCGGTTCAGATGTCGGTGGGTATATCCTCGGTGTGTTCTTCGGTTCCCACCCGATGGCCCCGGCAGTCAGCCCGAAGAAATCCTGGGAAGGCTTCGCAGGTTCCATCCTTTTTGGTTCCATCGTCGGCGCACTCGCAGTCCACTTCCTCCTGGCACACCACTGGTGGCTGGGGGTGCTGCTGGGTATCTGCCTGGTTATCTGCGCAACCCTGGGTGACCTGGTGGAATCCCAGTTCAAGCGGGACCTGGGGATTAAGGACATGTCCAACCTGCTCCCCGGTCATGGTGGAATCATGGACCGTCTTGATGGCATGCTGCCGTCAGCGATGGTCACCTGGCTGATTCTCAGCGTGGTCAGCAGCTCCTACGCCGGCTGACACACAACCCTTAAGTCACAACAGACAAGGCCTCCTTTTCCCTGGAGTGAAAACCGGGGGAAGGGAGGCCTTGAATGCTTTAACGGAAGGGGGCTATCAGGCGAGAGCCTTCCGCATCTTCTTGATCCGGCGACGGTATTCAAACATGCGCACGCCACCGACCATGGCCATGATGAGTGCTCCGGCGATGGCACACAGGAGATAGGCGATGCCAGCAGGGATCTCGAAGGTCCAGGTGATGATATTCATCTCCACCGAGGCCTGGTTCTGCAGAATGAAGACAAGCAGCGCGATCAACAACAGCGCACCTACGATGAGGGCCACCCAGGTTCCACCAGCCAGGGTCTTGGTGGCTGCAGGCGGTGCCTCCTGTTTGGGAGGCGTTGGTTCACTGACAGTTTCGGCTTCGACCTGCACCGGAGTCTCCTCCCGGATAGCAGGAACAGATGTGGGGGAGTGCCCTGCATCAGGGATATCCTGGATATAGGGGTCGAGAGCAGGGTCGGCACCATGCTCCGGATGTGGATCGTTGGTGTGTGCTCGGTGGTTAGTCATAGCTTCATTGAACTACCAGTCGGGCATTTTCGCTACATATTCTTACTATTGATATCGAATAGTTGATTTACGGGAGGGTGCGTCATCAAGCACCACCGCAACCCATCGCCCACCGATACGGCCGAGGAATAGATCACACCCTCTGGCCAGCGGTGATCCTTCCCGCTGAAGTTAGACTGTTTACCCTCCCACGTGCAACAATAGGGACTATTATGGCTACACCCTTACCACTGGTATTTTCTGCCCCTAAACGCGGTATGCCTCCAGCTCACTTTGCAGACCTCTCCGACGAAGCTCGGATTGAGGCGCTTTCTGAACTTGGCCTGCCAAAATTCCGATTGAATCAGATTGCCCGCCATTACTACGGCCGGCTTGAAGCTGACCCGATGACTATGACTGACCTGCCTGAGACAGCACGTCAGCAGGTCAAGGACGCACTGTTCCCCACATTGATGTCACCCCTGCGTGTGGTGGAAGCCGATGATGAGAACACCCAGAAGACCCTCTGGAAGCTCCACGACGGCACCCTCCTGGAATCAGTGCTCATGCGCTACCCAGATCGAGCCACCCTGTGCATCTCCTCCCAGGCCGGCTGCGGAATGGCCTGCCCATTCTGCGCAACAGGGCAAGGCGGACTGGACCGTAACCTCTCCACCGGTGAGATCGTGGACCAGGTCCGCAACGCGGCAGCCACCATGCATGCTGAAGGCGGACGTCTGTCCAACATCGTGTTCATGGGCATGGGCGAGCCATTGGCCAACTATAAGCGGGTGGTCTCCGCGGTCCGTCAGATCACCCAGCCAGCACCAGCCGGCTTTGGACTGTCCCAGCGCAGTGTGACCGTCTCCACCGTGGGACTGGCACCGGCGATCCGTAAGCTTGCCGACGAAGACATGTCTGTCACCCTCGCTGTCTCCCTGCACACCCCGGATGATGAACTCCGTGATGAACTGGTGCCGGTGAACAACCGTTGGTCCGTGGCCGAGGTACTGGATGCCGCACGTTATTACGCGGACAAGTCCGGTCGTCGTGTCTCCATTGAGTACGCGCTGATCCGCGACATCAATGATCAAGACTGGCGTGCCGACATGCTGGGGGAGAAGCTCCACAAGGCACTCGGATCCCGCGTTCACGTCAACCTCATTCCACTCAACCCGACCCCGGGCTCCAAGTGGGACGCATCGCCTAAGGATCGTCAGGACGAGTTCGTCCGCCGTGTCATCGCCAAGGGTGTTCCGTGCACTGTGCGTGACACCAAGGGCCAGGAAATCGCTGCGGCCTGTGGCCAGCTGGCTGCTGAAGAAAACGAAGAGAAGAAATAAGCACGACAAGTCATAATTAACTTCACGTTGATTATCCTTGTGCAGTGGTAGTCTCGGGCGGGAACACACCCTTTGATAAGGGCTGTTCCCGCCCGAGATTTTTGCTTTTTGGAAGGATACTGCACTGACATGACCGACGATGCTCCAACCTCCTGGATACCCCTGAAGGATCCAACACACCAGGCACTGGCAGTACGGGAGCTGACCAAGATGTATGGCTCCCAGGCGGCAGTGGACAATATCAGCCTGGATATTCCACGAGGTGCAATCTACGGCATCGTCGGCCCCAACGGTGCTGGCAAGACAACAATGCTGTCCATGGCCACCGGCCTGATTCGCCCCACCCATGGTGCGGCCTGGATCGCCGGAGCTGATGTCTGGCGAGAACCCCTGCGTGCCAAACAATCCATGGGGCTGCTGGCCGATGGCCTACCCATCTTTGACCGACTCTCCGGGCGGGAACTCCTGACCTACGTCGGTGCCCTGCGTGGTCTGGATGAGGCGGTGGTGCAGCAGCGCAGCACGGAACTCCTGCAGGCACTTGGATTGGCTGATGCAGGATCCAAGAGAATCGTTGATTACTCAGCAGGTATGACCAAGAAGATTCTGCTTGCCCAGGCTCTTCTCCATAACCCGGAGGTACTGATCCTAGATGAACCCCTTGAAGCGGTTGATCCGGTGTCTGGACGTCTCATCCAGTCAATTCTACGCAACTTTGCTGCAACCGGAGGCACGGTGGTGCTCAGCTCCCATGTCATGGAACTGGTGGAGGGCCTGTGTGATCACGTGGCGATCATCAACAGGGGCCGAGTCGTGGTGGCTGGGCACGTCGAGCAGGTTCGTGCCGGCCGTTCCCTGACTGATGTGTTTGTGGATGCTGTCGGCGGGGCAGCACTGGGGGAGGGATCACTGTCCTGGCTCGGCGGTGGACATGGTGCTGGTGATGGCAGCGATAACTCCGGACGTGCCGAAGGGGAGCGTTAGAAACCATGACCAGAACGCTTCTCAAACTTCAAGCCACCCTGTGGAGACGCACGGTGGCAGGCAATAGCGCCGCTATCGTCATGATTGCGATGGTGGTGATCTATGGACTGATCGGGTTGTTCAGTTTCATGGTGATGCTGGGCATGGGGCTATCCGAAGGCACAACAGGAATGCTGGCCGGTGTGGTGGCTACCGGAACCATCGCCTATGTCATCGCAGCGATCATGTGGCCTTCCGGAGAAGGGCAGATACACCCTGCTGCTCTGGCAGTGATGCCCATTGAAGCAAGCAAGATCATGCCCGCACTGGCCATTGCCACACTCATGCAGTCACGGGGAATCATAGCCCTGGTGTGCACCGTGACCACCGGTGTAGTTGCCTCAGTGTTCTACCCGGCAGCGATGATCCCGGTGGTCTGGGTGATGCTGGCACTGGCCCTGATCATGACCCTGCTGCTGGGTGAACTCATCAGTTCCCTCGGATCTGCCACCTCATCCCGTGGCAGCAAGGAACGGATGAGCCTATATGCTTCCGTCGGGTTCATGGTGCTCATCATCGCCTATCAGCTCTTTGCCTCCCAGGGATCTGCCGCACACCTTGACACCTTCGGTGATATTGCCCGGTGGACCCCGTTTGCTTCCACCGCAGGTGCGATTGAGGCAGCTGTGGCCGGCCAGTGGATGATGGCCGCGGTCTTTGCTGTGCTGAGCCTGCTCTATGTGGCTGGAGGATTCTGGTTGTGGAGGGGTTTCATTGCCAAGGCACTGACTGCTCCGCTGGATGGTGGTGGGGGAGTCGAAACCAAGAAGAAGTCCGCCGCCTCTGCGCAGGACAAGCGTGCATTGTTCTTCCAGAACCTGCCCTGGACCCCTTTCTGGGCTGTGTACTCCCGTTCCCTGTTGTATCTGGTCAGGGATTCCCGATTGCTTGCTGCGATGATCACCTTCCCCATGCTCGGTGTGATCTTCCTGGTACAGAGTTTTACCATCGACAGCTTCATGATCTACATGGGACTGATCTTCATGGCCATTTTCAGTGGCGCAGTGGCCACCAATGACTTTGGTTATGATGGGCCCTCCACCTGGATCAACATTGTCTCCGGGGCGCCAGCACGTGCGCTGCTGCTGGGGCGACACCTGGCACAGATGACCCCGGCAGTGGTTTTTCTTCTGCTCTATGCGGTCATCGCGCTGGTGGTGTCTGGAAACTTTGTCCTCACTCTGCTGATCATCGGACTCACGATCGGGATGCTCGCAACCACAGCAGGTGTCGCCCTCTACACCACCACATTCAACCCATTCGCCACAGCGAAACCAGGCACGAGCCCTTGGGGTGATCGCAGTGGATATTCCGGTGCCGCATTCATCTCCGCCTTCGCCACGATGCTGCTCGGATGGATTCCCTCCCTGCCCGGTATTGTGCTCACACTCTGGGGTTACAACACGGATACCGTCTGGATGATGGTGCTTGGTCAGATCCTGGCTCTGATGCTTCCCGGCGCGCTGTATGCACTGGCCATCCGTGTCTGTTCCACACGGGTGGAACATCACATGCCGGAAATCTTCGACAAGGTGAAAAGTTATGTGGGCTAGGTCCATGTAAAACCGCCAGGGCAGATGATGGTGATACAGGGCAATAACTCAAAGGGGATAGCAGGGAAGTGTTCCTACCCTCCCCTGTGCTTTCCTACAGTTGTGCCTCCTACCAGCCGGCTGGTTCCAGCTAGATATGGATCATGACGTTCTTGAGCATGTTCTCCGGTGGACAGGAAGATTGTTTCGACCATGGCACCCTGGGGGCTTTGGGAGATCAGCCGCAGATACACCATTCGGGGTGGAGTTCCAGGGGGTGACCACCTTCAACAGCCACAGAGGGGCAGACATCCTTCAGTGGTGAAGCCGGGTGGATGAGGGACTTCCGGTGGGGTGTAAAGGGTACGAAAAAGGAGCCTGCGATGAAAGCAGACTCCTTGAGTTCGTTGGTGGAAGAAGTGTTACTTCTTCTCCTCCAGGCGCAGATGACGAACGCGCTCTGGATCAATGTTGATGGAACGCAGCTGGTTGTCATTTAGCTCACCCCAGGTGCCGGAGAGGGTGGCCTGGTCATAAGTCCAGTCTGGCTCAACATGACCAACCGGCTTGTTGCGGGAGGTGACGGTGCGGACCTGGGAAAGCTTTGGCTCAAACAGGTGGATCAGCAGGCCGATGGCGATCAGGCCAGCGATGACACACAGCCAGATGGTCTCAACGTGACCCTTATGGTTGCCGAAGTTCATGCCGAGCAGGAACAGGACGGAGATCCAACCAGAAATCTGGATGGCGTTACGTCCGATGTCGTGCCAACCCCATGCTGCCGAGGGCTCGTCAAGGGTGGAGACACCGTTGTAGATCTCGGGCTCAATCTTGTGGGAGGAACCAGCCACGTCATACTCCTTCATTCGCACACCACGCCTTCAAGCGTGAAGCGCACCTACAGAACTTGGTTTTACTTCGTTCATGTTCTCACATTTCCCCTGGCGACGCTAAAAAACCACTATGGCCCACATCGCGCTCAGCTGCGGTAATGGGGTTCTCTTGCTGGCTTTTTCCATAACCCCACCCTTTGTATCGCCCCAAACGGGTGTAGTTGGAAGGGGAATCTCCTCATATCTGTCCAGTGCAGCACCGGCAGGAAGCCCTCAGTGCTGTCCAGTGTCTGGTGCCTCATGCGACACTAGACACTGTGACTAAGAAAATTTTGATCCTCGGAAGCACCGGTTCCATTGGTACCCAGGCGCTGGAAGTAATCGCAGATAACCCGGATCTGTTCACCCTGGCGGGTATTGCGGTGGGTGGCACTAACCCGGCGCTGGCCATTGAGCAGGCGCAGAAGTTCAATCTCCATCCCGAGCAGGTGGCTGTGGCAGGTGAACAGGCCGCAGCCACGGTGAGTGCAGTATTGGGCGGCACTGTTCTTTCTGGTGCTGATGCGGCAAAGGATCTGGTGGACTCCACCCAGGCCACCAACCCGGCCGATACTGTTCTCAATGCGCTCGTGGGATCGATGGGGCTGGGGGCAACGCTTGCCACCTTGCGGTCCGGCGCCAAGCTTGCTCTTGCTAATAAGGAATCCCTTGTTGCTGGTGGTGATTTTGTGATCTCGCAGGCCAAACCGGGGCAGATCATCCCGGTTGATTCTGAGCACTCAGCGATGGCGCAGTGCCTGCGCAGTGGCACCGAGGAGGAAGTGGCACGCATTGTGCTTACCGCCTCTGGAGGGCCATTCCGCGGCTGGACGAGGGAGCAGATGTGGGAGGTCACTCCTGAACAGGCGGCGGCGCACCCCACCTGGTCAATGGGGCAGATGAATACCTTGAACTCCGCAACACTGATCAATAAGGGGCTGGAGCTGATTGAGGCCACCCTGTTGTTTGATATCGATGCAGATCTGATTGATGTGTCTGTTCATTCGCAGTCGATCATCCACTCCATGATCACCTTCAAAGATGGAGGCACCATCGCACAGGCGTCACCACCGTCGATGAAGCTGCCGATCGCCCTGGCCATGAACTGGCCCCACCGTGTCACCGGTGCACAGCATGCCTTGGACTTCACGCAGGCACACACCTGGGCCTTTGAGCCGGTGGATGATGAGGCCTTTCCCGCGGTGCGGTTGGCACGCCAGGCGGCACAGAAGAAAGGCACGTTCCCGGCGGTGTACAACGCAGCCAATGAAGAGGCGGCAGCAGCGTTTCTGGCAGGACGGATCCGCTTCCCGCAGATCGTCGATGTGGTGGGGGAAATCCTTGAAGGGGCTTCCCAGTTTGCTGGTGTATCCTCAAACATCGATGACATTCTGGCCACCGAGGTTGAGGCACGTATGCGGGCCAACCAGCTGATTGATCGCCTGGCCAAATAGTCACAGTGCGCGGCAGTACCTGTAGGTCTGCCGTTTCAAGACAACAGAAGTTAGTAAGGAGCTCCACCGCGTGGCAGCCTATCTCGTCGGTGTGGTGCTATTTTTCTTTGGCATCGCAGTAACCATTGCGCTTCACGAGTGGGGCCATTACATCACCGCCCGGATCTTCGGTATGAAGGTCCGTCGCTTCTTCATCGGTTTCGGCCCCAATGTGTTCTCGGTCCGTCGTGGCGAGACGGAATATGGTGTGAAGGCTGTCCCTGTCGGTGGGTTCTGCGAAATCGCAGGCATGACCATCCAGGATGAACTGGAGCCGGGCGAGGAACACCGTGCCATGTACAACAAGCCCTGGTGGCAGCGCATCATTGTGCTCTCCGGCGGCGTGGCCATGAACATCCTGGTCGGTTTCCTGGTTCTCTACGGTGTTGCGGTGAGCTCCGGAATTCCGAATCCTGATACGGATTTCACCCCGACGGTGGGATCTGTGCAGTGCGTTCCAGACCGCCAGATTGACACCAGCACCTTGTCGGACTGCGTCGGTACCGGGCCTGCCGGTGATGCCGGGATCCGGGTCGGTGACCGCATCCTGGAGGTTAATGGCCAGGAGGTCGTTACCTTCGAGGAGGTGCGTGACACTGTCCTGCTGCTACCAGGTGAGACGATCACGGTCCTGGTGGAGCGTGGCAGCGAGCTTATCGACGTCACCATGGAGGTTGAATCCGCCACCCGTCTGAGCGCCACCGGTGAAGAAATCACCGTCGGTGCCATCGGTGTTACCAGCCAACCGCCGACCGATGTGTACAAGAAATACGGCGCAATTGAAGGTGTGGGAGCAACTGCACGTTTCACCGGCGACATGATTGAGGCCACATTTGATGGTCTCATGGCGTTTCCCGCGAAGATCCCCGGTGTCGTGGCATCCATCTTCGGTGCAGAACGCGATATTGAAAGCCCGATGAGTGTGGTCGGCGCCTCCCGTATTGGTGGGGAACTGGTTGAACGCTCCATGTGGGACATGTTCATGATGATGCTGGCCAGCCTGAACTTCTTCCTTGCGCTGTTCAACCTGGTTCCACTGCCGCCTCTGGACGGAGGGCACATCGCGGTGATCCTCTATGAGAAGATCCGTGACTTCTTCCGGAAACTGCGCGGAAAGGGGCCAGGAGGTCCTGCAGATTACACCAAATTGATGCCGATCACCGTCGGTATGGCGGCGTTGTTGTTGTCAATCGGTGCGATCGTGATCGTCGCTGATGTGGTCAATCCGATCAGATTGTTCGGATAGAATCCTCCACGGCTTTCCGGGGGTCTACCCACCGCCCATGCAGTGATAGACTTTCGTCTCATAACTGAACTTCACCCAGAACGTTTCACGGCAACCCACAGCCTTATACCGGTGTACAGGGTTGTCGACTCAAGGAGTATGTAACTTGTCTACCCCAATCGGTCTTGGTCTTCCCCCAACTCCACCACCTACGTTGGCACCCCGTCGTAAGACCCGCCAGCTGATGGTGGGGGCGGTTGGAGTTGGATCCGATCACCCGATCTCGGTGCAGTCGATGACCACCACCAAGACACATGACATCAATGCCACCCTGCAGCAGATCGCCCAGCTGACCGCCAGTGGTTGTGACATTGTGCGCGTGGCCTGCCCGATGACCATCGACGCTGAAGCGCTGCCGATCATCGCTAAGAAGTCCCCGATCCCGGTGATTGCGGATATTCACTTCCAGCCTAAGTACATCTTCTCGGCCATTGAGGCCGGTTGTGCTGCGGTGCGTGTCAACCCTGGCAACATCAGGGAATTTGACGGCCGTGTCAAGGAGGTTGCCAAGGCAGCCGGTGACGCGGGCATCCCTATCCGCATCGGTGTCAATGGTGGCTCCCTGGATAAGCGCATCCTGGACAAGTACCACGGCAAGGCCACCCCGGAAGCTCTCGTGGAGTCTGCACTGTGGGAGGCTGGCCTGTTCGAGGAGCATGGTTATGGCGATATCGCCATCTCCGTGAAGCACTCTGACCCGGTACTCATGGTTGAGGCCTACCGCCAGCTTGCCGAACAGTGTGACTACCCACTGCACCTCGGAGTGACTGAGGCGGGACCCAAGTTCATGGGCACCATCAAGTCCTCCGTGGCGTTCGGTGCACTGCTCTCCCAAGGCATTGGCGACACCATCCGTGTGTCCCTGTCTGCCGATCCTGTTGAAGAAATCAAGGTTGGCGACCAGATCCTGCAGTCGATGAACCTGCGTCCCCGCAAGCTGGAGATTGTCTCCTGCCCATCTTGCGGCCGTGCACAGGTTGATGTGTACAAGCTGGCTGAAGAGGTCACCGAAGGTCTTGACGGCCTGGAGATCCCACTGCGCGTTGCTGTCATGGGCTGCGTTGTCAACGGGCCGGGTGAAGCCCGCGATGCTGACCTGGGTGTGGCTTCTGGAAACGGCAAGGGTCAGATCTTTGTCAAGGGTGAAGTCATCAAGACCGTCCCGGAATCCCAGATCGTCCAGACTCTCATCGAAGAGGCCATGCGTATTGCAGAGGACATGGACCCTGAGGTCCTGGCCGCTGCAGGAGCCGCCGGCATGAAGGCTGAAGTCAAGGTCACCAAGTAGACTTGAGTTAAAACAGCAGAGAAAAGTGTTAGCCCTTTCCCCAGGTGGGACAGGGCTAACACTTATTTATCCACCTGAATTTTAGATAGCAACAGGGTTTTGCACACGGCCATCCACCAGGGTGATCTGCCGATCCAGCATCTTCAGCTGATCAGTGTCATGGCTGACATAGAGTGTGGCGGCACCGTAGGTGCGGGCCATCTCCGTGATCAGGGCAGTGACTTCAGCGGCATTGTGCTGATCAAGGGCAGCAGTGGGTTCGTCGATAAGCAACAGTGCCGGGTTGTGCATGAGCGCACGGGCCAGGTTCACCCTGGCCTGCTGCCCACCAGAGAGCGCACCGACCGGGCGCGCAGCCATGTCGAGCAGGCCGACGGCGTCGAGAAGCTCTCTGGCCTTGGCCTCATGCAGTTCACGCTGGATCTTGCTCGGTGGCCAGATTCGGCCCAGACGGGTGACCAGGATCAACTGGTCGAGCACACTCAAGGACGACAGCAGGTTGGGCTGCTGGAACACGATGCCAATGTGTTCGCGGCGGATCTTTGCGCCGGCCTTGCCGGACACATCACCGGTGAGGTCGATGGCACCCCCACGGGTGTTGAGGATGGCCTGACCGGAATCAGCACCTTGGAGACAACCGAGCACACCCAACAGGGTGGACTTGCCGGAGCCGGAGGGACCGGTGACACCGAGGATCTCACCGGCACTCACCTCGAAGGAAATATCGCGGAGGAGATGGCGGTCGGTGGAACCATCGCGGACAGTCAGGTTGAGATTGGATACTGACAGTGACATGGGCGTGAATCCTTTACTTTCAGGAGAGAAGGTTTTAAGCGTTGACCAGGGCAGCACGTGGGGAGACGGACAACACCGGCTTGAGGGAGACAGCGGCGCCGGCAAGACCGGAGGCAGCCAGGATCAGACAGGGGTAGACGATGGTGGCCGCGGAGATGACCACGGGCAAGGTGCCACTGGCGGCAAGGGCCACCGCTACGGTGAGCAGCGCACCGGCGGTGATACCCATGATCAGCACGATCACCGCCTGGCCGAGGGCATCTGCAACCAGGACACGGCGGGCAGCACCCAGCGCGGAGGACACCGCGATGCCACGCAGACGCTGAATGGTCCACACGGTGAAGAAAGCACCCAGCACCAGACCGGAGATGACATAGAGCATGACGATCATCAGGTTCAGTGACATCTGCTCACCCTGATAGGAGGCAGACGCGGTCCAACGATCAGAGCCGGTCAGGGCAACGGTGCCGTGGGGAAGCTCATCAGCATCTGCTGCAGGCAGGAAAGCACCGGCAGGACCTGCGATGTTACGGACCTCAGCCAGGTTCCGGGCATCAGTGGTGGAGACCATCATGACGGGCAGGTGATCCAGGTAGAGATTGTTGTCGGTCTCGACCACGGATCCGATCATGCCGGAGATACTGCTGTCCAGCAGGGTGGTGGCATCAATCTCTGAAGGCAGGGAAATCTCCCCGGGCTTCAACTCATGGGAGTTCAGGATCATCACCGGGGTGTCGGCGATGCGGTCCCGGATCTGCCACAGCGGTGTGGCCCCGGCATCCTCCAGATCCGCGGTGACACCCGGTGTCAGAGTGGAAGCCGAGAGGGTGGTGGAGCCGGAATCAGCCAGGATGAGATCATCTGTGTCGGCCAGGTCCTTCAATGCGGAGACCGACTGGTGACCCAGACCTGCGGTGAGTGCTGACAGGAATGTCACCAGCACAGCGATCAATCCGACGGTGACGGTAATGAGCAGGGTGCGGCCCTTGGCCGCTCGTAATTCTTTCAGTCCTTGGAACATAGCTCTAAGCTTCGTCTGTGTGAGGCAGGGAAGAATCCGGCCCAGGTCCACTTCCTGACTCCGACCTAAGTCGGATTCACCGACCTACCAACAGCGGTATCCTTTGATAAATGTCCTCCAGCCAACTCACCCTCAACCGGATCAACGGTCTCCATGCCACACTCCGGTGGGGATTACACCTGCTCATCTCAGCACTACTGGTGTTGGTCCTGTGGCGGGCAGAACACTGGAGCATGTGGATCCCGGCAGTCCCCTTCATACTTATCTATTTCGCCGGGAGCCTGTCGGGAGGATACCTGCGCAACCGTCCCCTGATGTGGTTGACTCTGCTGACCCTGGCGTGGATGGTCATGATCTGGGATGGTCCTGAACCCGCCTACCTCGCCTTCCCCATGTTCTTCCTCATCGTCATGGTCACCAGCCCGGTGATCTCCGCCGTGTTCATCCTGGTGATCACCGCGATTGCCATCGCTGCACTGGCAGGACACCTTGGCTGGTCCGTCGGCGTGGTCACCGGTCCCATTCTGGGTGCACTGGTGGCCTGGACCTTGGGAACCGGATTCCGCCTGTTGGGACAAACAGTCACCGAGCTTGTCGACGCCCGCGCCACCGCCCTCGAAGCCTCCCGCACCGCCGGTGAATTAGAGGAACGCACCCGCATCGCCGGGGACATCCACGACACCGTGGCGCAGGGACTATCCTCCATCCAGATGCTGCTCCACGCAGCAGAAAAACGGGTGGATGACCCACAAGCCCTGGCACAGCTGAAACTAGCGCGGGAAACCACAGCAGAAAACCTGGTGGAAACACGCAACATCATCGCAGCCTTACAACCACAACCACTGGTCGGGGCAACCCTGCCCGTCGCCCTGGCCAGAATTGCCTCCACCACCCCCATGGGCAGCGCCATCACCTTTGACATCGACGGTGTACCCCGTGAACTTTCAGCCCAGATCGACCATGATCTGCTGCGCATCGCCCAGACACTCCTGGGCAATGTGGTCCGTCACTCTGGGGCCACCCAGTCCAAGATGACCCTGACCTACCAGCCTGACCAGGTACTATTGGATGTCATTGATAATGGACAGGGCTTTGACCCCGTCGAAATCGCAGACACCAGCCAAGGCTTCGGACTACCCACAGCCAGGCGCAGACTCATGGAACTCGGTGGCACCCTAAGCATTGAATCCACCCCGGGCGGCGGCACTGGTATCTCCGCCAGGATCCCCACCCCGAACCCCACACCATCCACTGAAGATATAAGGAGCACACCTTGATCCGTATCCTGCTTGCCGACGACCACCCGGTGGTCCGCGCCGGGTTGGCCTCATTATTGACAGACCAGCCTGATATTGAGATCGCCGGCATGGTCGGCAGCCCCGATGAAGCAGTGACTCGTGCTGCAGAAGGTGACATTGATCTGGTGCTCATGGACCTGCGATTTGGCGATACCCCAGGGGCAGGGGAAGCCGGTGGGGTCGATGCCACCCGTCGGATCCGCCAGTTGGACAACCCACCCCACGTGTTGGTGGTGACCAATTACTCGACCGACGGTGATGTGGTGGGTGCCGTGTCCGCCGGGGCAGTGGGGTACCTGCTGAAAGACAGTTCCCCGGAAGACCTGGTCGCAGGTGTACGGGAGGCCGCCCGCGGGGAATCTGTGCTGTCCAGACAGGTCGCCAGCAAGATTATGGGCCGGATGAATAATCCGATGACCGCCCTGACACCACGGGAGATTGAGGTGCTTTCACTGGTGGCCCAAGGGCAGAGTAACCGGGAGATCGGCAAGAAGCTCTTCCTCACCGAAGCCACGGTGAAAAGCCACATGGGGCATGTGTTCACCAAGTTGGATGTGATGTCTCGGACAGCAGCTGTGGCTGCTGCCCGTGAACACGGAATCATCTGAAACAAACAGCGGTGTGGGAGCCTAAAACCCACATTGAGCTTTGTTAATCTTCACCCATGAACAAGGTGTGGCGTAGGTCCGTGGTGGCAGCGGTCATGACAGTTGTGATGACTTCGGCAGGTCTTGTGGCCTGCACGCCTCGTCCTGATACCGCAGACCCCGTGGCACAACAGTTCTTGGATTCCTGGGCGGCCCAGGACTATGAGACCCTGTCCACCATCACCGATCAGGGTGCCACCGCAACAGATGTCTTGGGCACCACCTATTCCGGCCTCCAGGCAGAAGATGTTGAACTCACCCTAGATTCTGTGGACTCCCGCGAGACCATTGCCACCGCCTCCTATAACGTCACCTGGAAGCTGCCCCGTGAACGTGAACTGAGCTATGACGCTTCCATGACCCTGACCAAGATGGGTGAGGAATGGGCCGTCCGTTGGCAGCCCTCCCTGGTCCACCCTGATCTTGGCGCCACACAACATCTTGAACTCCGTGCGATCAATGCTCAACGTGCCAACGTTATCTCCTCTGATGGTGCACCTGTCCTGCAACCTGGTGCCATCATCAGGATCCTGGTTGATCCTTCCCAAGCAGCTAACGCCGCGGCAGCCGTCAAACGGGTTGCTGCCGCATTGGAGGACGCTCACGCTGGAGATGAGAAGATCGGACTGATCAACCCGGATGAGGTCATGGAGAACCTGGGGGAGAGCCCTTATTCGTTGACCACTGTTGATGAGAAACTTGGAAGGCAGATTGAACAGGACCTGGGGGGTGTCCCCGGCCTGATCTTCAACGATGAGGCTGCAATGGTCCCCACTGACCCCTCCTTCGCCCCGGATATCGTCTCCCGTGTCTCCAGGATTGTGAATGAGGAATTGGATGGATCCAATGGCTGGCGGGTTTCCATTGTTACCGCCAATGGTGCGGTGATTGATGATGTTGTCTATAACGCCCCTGAATTAGCGCCGAGTGTGCGGATCAGCCTGGACCATGACATCCAGCGGGCTGCCCAGGAAGCTGTGGATCTCCGGCAGGAGATGAAGGCCATGCTTGTGGCCATCCGTCCCTCCAACGGTGAAATCCTGGCCGTGGCGCAGACTAGGGAGGCAGACAAGGATGGTGATGTTGCCCTGATGGGCATGTACCCACCGGGCTCCACCTTCAAGATCATCACCGCAGCAGCAGGCATCCAGAACCAGGGCTATACCCCCAACTCCACCGTTCCCTGTCCCGGCACGATGAATATCTACGGCCGCATCGTCACCAACTATAACGGCTTCTCACTGGGTAATACCTCGCTGGACCATGCCTTTGCCTCATCCTGTAACACCACATTCGCGGAGATGTCCACGAACCTGGCACCGGGGGAATTGCAGGATGTGGCCAAGCAGTTTGGACTCGGCGTTGACTATGAAATTCCAGGACTGGACACCATCACCGGCAGTGTTCCGGAAGGTGAGACCCCACTGGAGCGCACTGAAGCCGGTTATGGCCAGGGCCTCGACCTGGCCAGCCCCTTCGGCATGGCGTTGGTCTCTGCAGCAGCGGCTACCGGAAAGACCCCGGTGCCAGTGCTGATCTCGGGACATGAAACAACCGTCAGCGAAGATATCCCCGCCCCGGATCCAGCCATGATCTCCCAATTACAGGGCATGATGGCCTCTGTGGTCAACACCGGTACCGGCCGCGGTATGCAGCAGACCGGTGGGCAGGTCTATGCCAAGACTGGTGAAGCTGAGATCAATGCAGGCTCACATGCCTGGTTCACCGGCTACCGCGAAGATGACATTGCCTTTGCCACCCTCGTTGTCCTGGGCGGTGGATCAGAAACAGCCACCGCTGTCACCGATCACTTCTTCATCCGCCTGGATGAGATGAGAACCAGCAGGGAGATCACCCCGCCCGTAACTAATGAGGCACAAGGCTAGGTTTTCCTGCCACTGCTGGTGAAGGGCCGGTGAGGAGACCGTAGGGTGCTTCCGTCATACCGCCGTGCCCTGGGTGAAGGATCCGGGTTCGGTCCTCTGAAGGGCGGGGGACTACCATGGATTTCATGTCTACACTGCGTGCACCCCTAGTTCCCGGTAAGCCCACCCCGATCAGAGAAGTTCCAGCACATATTGAACGTCCTGAATACGTGTGGAAAGACGAGGTCCAGGAGGCCATCGGAGAGCCCTTCGTCCAACCTCACGATGTTATTGAAGCGATGCGTGAAACCTCCCGCATCGCTGCTAATGCCCTCAAGGTTGCCGGTGCCGCTGTGAAACCAGGTGTCACCACCGATGAGGTCGACCGTATTGCTCACGAGTACATGTGTGATCACGGTGCCTACCCCTCTGACCTCGGCTACCGTGGTTTCACCAAGTCCACCTGCATTTCCCTCAATGAGATTGTTTGCCATGGTATCCCGGACAGCACGGTCATTGAAGATGGTGATATCGTCAACATTGACGTCACCGCGTTCAAACACGGTGTCCACGGTGACTGCAACGCCACCTTCCTCTCCGGCAACGTTGCTGAGGAGCACCGTCTCCTGGTGGAACGCACTGAGGAAGCCATGATGCGCAGTATCCGTGCGGCCAAGCCAGGCCGTGAGATCAATGTGATCGGCCGGGTCATCGAGTCCTATGCCAAACGTTTCGGTTATAACGTGGTCCAGGACTTCACCGGCCACGGCATCGGCCCCACCTTCCATAACGGCCTGGTTGTCCTGCACTATGACAACACCCAGTACCGCGATATCCTCGTGCCGGGCATGACCCTGACCATCGAACCGATGATCAACCTGGGATCCCTTGATTATGAGATCTGGGATGATGGCTGGACGGTCCAGAACATCGACCGGAAATTCACTGCCCAGTTCGAGCACACCATCGTGATCACTGAAGATGGCAATGAAATTCTCACCATCGCAGATGAGAACGTCTAGCACCCACTAGGACTGAAGGCCTCGCCCTGCTGATCGACGGGAGTACCTCTGATGCGGGTAAAATCCCTCATCACAGCCGGACTTTGCCGGGCATTGTCCAGGGCAGGCTGCAACGTCGCGCAATTCAAGTCGCTGAGCATCCCCAATAACTCCGTGCCTACACCTGACGGCGGAGAAATCGGGCCTGCCCAGGCACTGTCCTGTGGTCTGGATCCCTCAGCGGATTTCAATCCGGACCTGTCCACAATCGGTTCCGACAACCGCTCTGAGCTGATCATCAGGGGGCAGGCTTAGGGGACACACGGGGTAGTGGATCATGATAACCATCTGGATCTCCGTGAACACTTTGACCTGGTGATCTGCGAGTGATCTGGATCAGTGGCGGAGGTCAATCTGTGCAACACTGATTGTGCGAACTTTGGCCTCGCGCAGGAAGCTCAGATTCCTGTGCATATCGTCGGTGACATTGATCGAGGGGAGTACTAGCCCACCTCTTCGGCATCCATGCCATTATTTCTGATGAGAACCGTGAACTAATCAGCGGATTTGTGATCAACAAGTTCTGCGGTGATCACACCCTCCTTCATTCTGGCCTGCACGAGCTGGAAGCGCTCACCGGTATGGACACCAAAGCGGCTATTTCCTCCAGATGCACACCAGCGGGGGTGGTTGCCGGTCAGACTGTTCAGAAGCCGGTGGGAAACCAACGGCAGATGATGACGCAGTACCTCATCACCGTGAGCCAGATTGGGCCTGGCTCATCCACCCGGGTGGATGGGCTGCAGCTTTTCGACGCCCACACGGTCTTCGATTCCACCTATCCCGTGATGATCAGCCATGATGACGGATCCTATGAGGCACACCGGGGCGAGATCCGGCCAAATAATGAACAGCCCTGGGGCGGTGCTGGAGGATCTCATGACAGGTATTCTTTGGCACACAGCGTCATGGTTAGCTGAACAACAGTATGACTCGCCGGGAGTTCCTCGCCGAGATAGCCTCGCTGGTGGGAAAAACTGGGTTTGTTGTCAGGCACGGACACCTGCTTCCATCAGCGTCGCCTACAGCAGTTGGACCTGAGCGCAGATGTTCTGGAAGAACACTGGGACCTTGATCAACTTCTTGATGAGGTGGCCAGTCCAGACACTGTGGCCAGCACACCGGAGATCATATAGGTCCAGGCCACCAATACAGGTGAAAGCCAGGGCCAGGGAATCTGATCGGGGAGTAGCGCCAGTCCGATCATGTAGATCATCAGCAGGGTCATCAGCGTGGCCGGAATCAGCAGGAGCCATCCGGGACCCGTTGTCGGCCTGCGTCGTACCGCCCTGGCCAGGGGGAAAATATTTCCCACAATCGCGGTTAGTGCGGCAAGTGAAATCAAAGTGATGGTTGCTGTGTTGTCAGCACCCAATGACAGCCACACTGTAGCAGCAGCTCCACCGGTGGCCAGTAACGTCGGGCCAATCCATTTTAAGGGAAGTTGCCCGAGTCCTCCCAGATAACAGGCCAGGGCGGCAACAGGCATGAGATAGAAGGTGGAGATCAGCCCTGCTGTGCTCAGCAGGGCTGAATCCCCGATCCTGGCAACAGCTACCAGGATGCCCAGGGCAAGAATGACGAATCCGCCTAGGGCCGACAACCACTGATAGATGCGGGGGGCAGAACGGTGGCGGAGCTGGGCGATCAATGAAGCGGCACCCAGTGCCACCCCGGCGGCAGACACTACTGAGTAGATCGGGCTGCCTGGAATCAGCGCTGCGGCAATTACTGCCAGGAACACAGCACCGGCTGTGGCGATGCTGGCTGTAGCTGCACGGATATCCCGGTCACGGGGAAGGGGAGTCAATGAACCGTGAAGGGAAGGGGTGGTCACGTCGTGGTTCTAATTTCTTCCTGAATAAGGGGTGTTGATATGGATCAAGTCTACCGAGGGGCGATGTTTTTGTGGTTATCGGCCCCCGGGGTAGCTGGCAGGGTGGAATGCAAAAAGAGCACTCACCGTGATGGTGAATGCTCTTAGCGTGAAGTGTTGATCAACTGATCAACAACGGTTTACTTGATGATGCCGTTGTACTTCATGAAATTGACGATTGGGAAGACGATCATGCCGAGAACGCCACCAACGGTGACGATGTCGAATGCCTTCTCCCAAGCGCGGAGCCAGCGTGGGGCATCCTCGTCGGAGTCATTGCGGGAGGAACCGAAAGCATCGATGCCGTATCCCTCTTCGTCAGCGTCGAGGTCCTTGCCCCAGTCAGAAGCGGTGGAACCGTTATCGCGGACCATGTCAACGATTCCTGGGGTCTCGTCGGTTGCGGCGTCTTCCTGAGCGGAAGCAGCGGTGACGCCACCCAGGGAGATGGCTGCTGCGGAAACAATTGCGATAGCAGAATTGCGGAACTTGCGCATTTTTTTGCGTACCTTTCGGGTGGTGCAGTGAGAGTGGGAAGTGACTTACTTGAGAACGCCGGTGTAAACCAGGTAGTTGTAAGCGGGGAAGATGACAACGCCGAGCAGGGAGGCAATGCCGCCCATCCAGGTCAGGTCGTACATGTTCTGAACCCAAGCTGGCTGGTTCTCGCGGTCGTCAATTTCGCCGAAGATGTCCTCGCCAGTTGCTGGCAGGTCAGCATCCCACTCATCGCCCACGCCAGCGAAACCGCCGGAGGAGAGAGCAGAGAAACCGGAAGAGAGGTTAGAGGTGGTGTCCTCTTCCTGTGCGAAAGCAGCGGAAGCGGTGCCCAGTGACAGGGCAATTGCAGTAACGCCGGCAACTGCAGCGGTGCGGAAAGAACGCATGAGAAAGTCCTTTAAAGTTAGTAGCATTTTCCCTCCAAAGCGGAGGGGTGAACATAGCAATCAGCGACTCCTAACCAACGAAGTGTTGATTTTCAGATAACGCCTAGCTAGTAGTGTACCTAGAGTTTAAAACCATGGTGCGAATTTTCAGAATGTTTCCTGAAAATTCAATCAAGCTTCAGACTCTATGCTCAGATCTTCCCAACTGGTTGTCAGGTAATCCAACGGGGAGAAGTTTATACACGTTTGCTGATCATTCAAGCCACGGGGGGAGTGTCAAGGGGTGATTTCCAGGGTTGGATTTTGCCCTTTTTCCTGCCCGTTTGCTGTGTGTGGATTCCTGTGAACTGGCTGGGTTATCAGATCGGCTAGTCGGTTGGTTAGTGCCTGTATGTTCGGCAGCTCGTGGAGAGCTGGTTCTGAATCTAGAGGTCAAGTCCCAAAAGAGCGTTCTCAATTACTTCTGGTAGAGCGGGGTGGATCCAGTACTGCTGGGTAGCGACCTCGCGGAGATCCAGATCAAAGGCCATGACTGTGATCAGCTGTTGGATCAATGTGGAAGCCTGGGGGCCGATGAGATGTGCGCCCAGCAGTTTGCCGGTGTCCCTGTCAGCGATCAATTTGACGAAGCCGGTGGAGTCCTCCATCGCCCAGCCGTACGCAACGTCACCGTAATTCTGAATTTTAATACTCAGGTTGTACTCAGCTTCACGCGCTTCTTCTTCTGTCAGTCCGACTTGAGCGATCTGTGGGTTGGTGAACACCGCTGCAGGAACATGCTTATGCGGCATGGGGCGAAGATCATCCGGGTTTAACAGGTTGTGCTTGACCGCACGCATCTCTGCATTGGCCACATGCTTCAGCTTGTAGGGGCTGGAGACATCTCCCAGGGCCCAGACGCCCGCAGATGTAGTACGACCAAATTCATCAACCTGGATGCTGCGACCATCCATGTCGATGCCGCCCTTGTCCAGGTCCATCTGGTCACCGTTGGGTGTGCGGCCGGTGGCAACCAGCAGTGCATCGGCTTCCAGATTCTCACCAGAACTGAGGGTGATGTCGAGGGAGCCACTGGATTTCTCCGCCACATCAGTCACCAGGGTGGACATGCGGATACCAAAACGATCTTGGGAAAGTTCGGCGATACGGGTGGAAATATCGGCATCCGAACCACGAAGGAGAACCTCGGAACGGTTGATGATGGTCACCTTCGTGCCCAGTGAGGCAAACACATGGGCAAACTCAAGCGCAATGAAACCCCCACCGACAATCACAAGGGATTCCGGCAGCTCAGGAAGCCTCATGATGTCTTCATTGGTGTAGTAGCGGGCGCCGGAATCCTTGATTGCCGACGGGACGAACGGGCGGGAGCCTGTGGCGATGACAATCTGATCGCCCGTGATGATCTTCTCCTCACCGGCCTGCCCTGTTGCGATGGTTTTATCACCGACAAACTTGGCATGCATGTCATAGACATCGATGTTGGGGGTCTCTGGGCCCCGTCGATATGCTTCGCCACCCTGGGCGATGGGGTCGATGCGCTTGTCAAAGACACGTTTCACAATGGAAGGCCAATCCACACCGTTATAAGTGGCGTCAATGCCGAACTTCTCTGCACCACTGATTGCCTTGGCGACATCTGCTGCGTAGACATACATCTTGGTCGGGATGCACCCAACATTCAGACAGGTGCCACCGAACACCCCTTTTTCCACGATGGCAATCGACTTGTCATCAAATTCCGGGCCGGGGATGGAATTACCGGAGCCTGTTCCGATGATGATGAGGTCATAGTGCTGGGGTGTGGTCATGGAAATGGAACTCCTGTGATGAAAGAGGGTACGGATAGGGAAAATAAAGATAGTGGAAACCCTGCACGACCTGTCAGGGGAAAGATCCACAGGGGAGCGTGTGAGTTGTCCACCACTGTTCAGAGCAGGGAGCAGCCCACAGGTATGGGGGATTGTCCTGCGAAAATCCTTGAACAGCATAAAAATTCTTGGACTACATCCCCTGCAACAACTCTGGAGGGAATTTAGTTCCCTCCCAGTATCTCAGGGATTTGAATGCTCTAACCCCGAGGTGTGATCGTTCCCCCTGGTTTTGAGCCAGTCCAACATGACTGTCTGTGCCTGTTCGCGGACTGGTTTGAGGGAGAGGAAGACATCATGGCGGGCCCCGTCAAGTGGGCGCACAGTAACTCGTGACCCAGGCCTGCTCAGGTGTGGAGACCATTTCTTAATATGCTCCACGTCCAGGACGGCATCGTTTGAGTGGATTTCCGGTCCTTCCTTTCGTGTGAGGTAGGAAGTAGCTGAACACAGGGTCAGTACATCCATGTCCACATTGATGGTGTCCCGGTGGATGGCGACATGACCGGCCATGATGGCACGTAACCATCCGACGTTCTTCCGGTGTCCTTCAATGGGCTTCAGTGTTACATCGAAGTTCCATTCCCCTTCGTGATCCCGGTGGATGGAACGGCCATAGGTGCCCAGGCCATCACTGGGCAGAACCCTTAAGGGTTGACGCCTGCCCAGCCAGTTGATGACCGGTCGGGCAGCTTTGACCAGTCGGGGAGGGTGCATCATGTCCAACCAGGGACTGTTGAGAATCAGTCCTGTGATCTGTGCGTGCCTATCGGGTGCAGTTTTTCTCATATGATCCAACCAGAGCGGGGTAATGAGGCCGCCGGTGGAGTGTGCGACCGGAAAGAAGGCTGGATGGTGCTGCGCCGTGATTATGTCGGTGGCAGCGTTGAGGTCAGGGAAATAATAGGACAGGTCTGACACGTAGTGCCAGAGTTGCCCTGGCCGGTGGGAGCGACCGCATTTGCGTAGATCAAGGGCATAGATGGCATAACCCTGGGAATGGAAGAATTCAGCAAACTCGGTATGGAAGAAGTAGTCCGTCATTCCGTGAATCCACAACAGTGCGGGACGTTGGAGGAATTCGGCGAGATCAGTTCCTTCAGGAAGGTGGCGCACCAGGGTTGCGTAGACATCAGTTTCGTTGTCCGGGTCTGATCCCAGGGGGATGGTCAGATTCTGGTAATTGCTTCCCAAGATGTCTTCCCGCCACCCAGCAGAGTCCAGGGCGGTTTCATTGGTGCCACCTTCAGTGTTTAGTCCCATGCCAACCAAGATAGGTCAAAGGTCATGCCTCATGAGTATGGGCACCTGGGCTTCTGGGGGTGAGGCGTAGGTAGATAGAAGGTGCACAGGGGCCCTGGAGTTCAGCGGTCGGCAGCGCGGTGAGCACTGCCGGAGTGGCACAGAACATTAAAGGGGGTGGTCAGAGGGGTGGGTTGAAAACGGATCGGCTAGTTTAAATTGAGGGTATTTACGTACCCCTGTTCCGGCAGGCGTACACTACCTAGCTACGGACAACGTGCACCTGTGTGGCCTTGATGACGTCAGGGGACAGGTGTGTGCCAAGCGTTGCAGTCAATTCGTCCTGTACATAAGCAGTGTGAAGCACCATAAGTGATGCACCTGCTGGTGTTCGGCAGACAACTCGCGGAGATAAAAGGAAGTTGAACATGTCAGATTCCCCGAAGAACGCACAGAAGGTCACCGACGAGGCTGATGTAGTCCTCGTTGGTGCTGGAATCATGAGCGCCACTCTCGGCGCTATGTTGCGCCAGCTGGAGCCAAACTGGTCCCAGGTGATCTTTGAGCGTTTGGATGGAGCGGCACAGGAGTCGTCCTCCCCGTGGAACAACGCCGGTACCGGACACTCAGCGCTGTGTGAGCTCAACTACACGCCTGAGAAAAACGGCAAGATCGACATCTCCAAGGCTGTCGATATCAATGAGAAGTTCCAGGTGTCCCGCCAGTTCTGGGCGCACCAGGTTGAAGAGGGAATTCTTTCTGATCCCTCGGAGTTCATCAACGCCGTTCCCCATGTGTCCTTCGGCACCGGTGCGGACCAGGTTGAGTACATCAAGAACCGTTTCAATGCACTGAAGGATCACCCTCTCTTCCCGGGGATGGAGTACTCCGACGAGGAGGCTACCTTCTCCGAGAAGCTACCTCTCATGGCTGAGGGCCGTGACTTCTCCAAGCCGGTTGCCATCTCCTGGATTAACGAGGGCACCGACATCAACTACGGTTCCCAGACCAAGCAGTTCCTCAAGGCTGCCCAGGATGGCGGCACCGATATCCGCTATGGCCATGAGGTCAAGGACATCAAGCAGGATGGTTCCAAGTGGAAGGTCACCGTCAAGAACGTCCACACCGGTGACACCCAGACCATCCGTGCGAACTTCGTATTCGTCGGCGCTGGCGGCATGGCTCTGCCACTGCTGCAGAAAGCAGGCATCCCCGAGATCCGTGGCTTCGGTGGTTTCCCGGTGTCCGGCCAGTGGCTGCGTTGCACCAATGAGGAACTCATTGAGAAGCACGCTGCCAAGGTCTACGGCAAGGCATCCGTTGGTGCCCCACCGATGTCTGTTCCACACCTGGACACCCGCGTGATCGATGGCGAGAAGGGCCTTCTCTTCGGTCCCTATGCCGGCTGGACCCCGAAGTTCCTCAAGGAGGGCTCCAACCTGGACCTGTTCACCTCCTTGAACCCATCCAACCTGACCTCCATGGTCGGCGTCGGTGTGCAGGAACTCGGTCTGACCAAGTACCTGGTCACTGAGGTTGTCAAGGACCAGAAGGCTCGCATGGAAGCTCTGCGCGAGTACATGCCTGATGCCAAGGATGAAGACTGGGAGCTGATCACCGCTGGTCAGCGCGTTCAGGTAATCAAGCCTGTGGGTGCCCCACGCTTTGGTTCCCTGGAATTCGGCACCACCCTGATCAACAACTCCGAGGGGTCCATCGCCGGTCTGCTCGGCGCGTCCCCGGGAGCATCCATTGCTCCTGCCGCAATGATCGAGCTGCTCGAGCGTTGTTTCGGTGACCGCATGATCGACTGGGGCGAGAAGCTCCATGAAATGGTTCCTTCCTACGGCAAGAAGCTCACCAATGAGCCTGAACTGTTTGCTGAGCAGTGGGCACGTACCCAGAAGACCTTGAAGCTCGAAGAGGCATAAAAGTCCCTTTTCTTCCACCACACGCCCCTCCCCTGTGACACCAGCACTGGTGTCACAGGGGAGGGGCGTGTGGTGTTGTGGAACCTGATGCTTGTCGACGCTCACCCCTGTGCCACTGGTGGGGAGTATCCTGTGGGGCATGCAGAGAATAATCCCGAACATCTGGTGCAGCGGCAATGCAGATGAGGTCGCTGCATTCTACGAATACGCCTTCGAATCAGTCCCCGGAGGAATAGTCATCCGGTCGGTGGAGCAGTATCCACAGGAGGGACTGCTTGACTTGCAGGAGGACCTGGCAGGGGAGACACTATCCATCACCCTGGAGATCAGTGGTTTCCGCATCGTCCTGATCAATTCCGGTGATGAAATCCGTCCGACCCCGGCCTTGAACTTCATGCTGAATTTTGATCCCCTCATGGGCTCTGACATGGACAAGGTACAAAGCCTTGTCTGGGATCGTCTGAAGGAAGACGGTCGCGTGCTCATGGAGTTGGGGGAGTATCCCTTCAGCCAGAGCTACGGCTGGGTGGAGGACAGATTCGGGGTGGGGTGGCAACTGATTTCCACTGATCCGGAAGGGGCAGCCCGCCCCTTTGTCCTCCCATCATTAATGTTTGGTGGAGCAGCCCAGAACAAGGCTGCTGCAGCCCAGGAGCAGTGGGTGGAGGCATTTCCTGATTCCAGTGTGGGAGCACGCGCATATTATCCGGAACCCACAGGCCCCGCTGAAGAAGGTGCGTTGATGTTCTCAGAGTTCCAGTTGGCTGGTCAGTGGTTCACCGCCATGGATTCCGGGGTTGAACAGCAGGAGTCCTTCACCCCGGGAGTGTCTCTGATGTTTGAGGCTGATGGGCAGGAGGAACTGGACCGTGTCTGGGAGGCACTCTCAGCTGTGCCGGAGGCGGAACAATGCGGTTGGCTGGTGGATCAGTTCGGGGTGAGCTGGCAGATTGTACCGAGCATCCTCGGTGAACTACTCACACACCCTGGGGCGTTTGAGAAGTTGATGAACATGAAGAAGATCGAAATGAAGGATTTCACCACTCCATGACAACACCGGGTCTGGTCCTTACAGGACTATCTTCCGGCAGTGGACAACTCGATATCCTTGATGACCTGTGCAGCCACCTAGACATATCTCACACCATCGCCTGTTTTAGCGCTGGCATGGTTGTACCCGGGTTCCGCCTACTGGATCCGGTGATGTGTGGAGTGGAGACAACAGTTGATCTCTACACAGAAGCCAGCCAGGGTGCGGATGTGGCGGTGATCATAGGACCCGGTGGGCTTTTTGATGCCCCACAGCTTCCCGGGGATCACACCAGCATGTCGGACACGGCGCCGGCGTCACCTGCCCACCTGGCAGTCCTCCTCGGGCTGCCGGTGGTGCTGGTTGTTGATGTCACTGGGATGTTCCAAACGGTTGGTGCTGTGATCAAGGGGATGACCATGATGGATCCGGAGGTGCGGATCCAGGGGGTGATCCTGACAGGATATGCCACTGCAACACACCGGGAGATGTGCCGTGTGGCCGTGGAAGCTCAGGGTGTCTGGGTGGTGGACAGCATGGATGAGATTGTCCAACTCGCTGAGCATCCGACAGCAGGTGACAATGTCGCTGGTACCGGGGGTGACAAGCCAGGCGTCGATAAGTGTCCCGGTGACCCGGTGGTCGCGTTGAACACCGGTGCATCGCCGGAGTGGCAGGATGTGCTCGGTGCTCTGGGAGCCTGTGTGGTGGACTTTGATCCCCTCACGGAAGATATTCCGGCATGTGATGGTCTGATCATCGATGGCGCGACAGCCCCGGATCTGGAGCGATATGTTGCCAGCACCAGACCATTGTATGTTCAGGGGCCTGCTGCCTGGCAGGTGGCTCACCAGCTCGGGGTGGATGCGGATGCCGGTGCTAATGAGCCTGGTCTTTACCGGGAAGCTGTGTCCTTGACGGGCTCAGTGATGTTTCCCGCAGGTCAACGAGTGGTGGGTGTTGATACAGCCGGAGCAATCCTGACGGAGGCTGCTGGTTGGGACCCTGTGTGGGCCTGGCGCAGCAATGATGGACAAGTGGTGCGGGAGGGTTTCCACCGGGGAAATATAGCCGCCACCGCATTACGCATTCACCCCGCTGCGGTGATTAGGACACCTGCCATCGCAAGTTTCCTGGCGGCGTGTACCCACTAAGTTCCACAAAATGTCATGTAGTCCTCCTCAAAGCCATCTGGGCTGGGTTGCTCAAAGCTCTCAGACCCCGGCTGGCGGTCAAAGGGATTGAGCACCCGCGCCAGAAGTTCATGGAATGCCTCCCACTCACCGGCAACTGCCTGTTCCAGGGCAGCCTCCACCAGGTGGTTACGTGGGATGTAGACGGGGTTGATCTGTTGCATCGCCGTGACATCAGGATCATGGCCTAACCAGCGCTGGGTCCAATCCTCAAATCCTTCAGGGGCAACAGAATTGCTGTCCCAGTCACTCAAGGTCCGGTTCATGGTGGTCAGGTCAGGGGAGTGGGTGCGTAGAAGCTCCAGATAATCCTTGACCAGTTGATACACACCATCAAGTGAGGGATCCAGACCTAAGCTGAGTGCCATCTCCTGATGGAAGGCTTCCTGGTAGCGATCATTATAGGTACCCATGATGTGCTGGGCCTGCTCCATTCCTTCATCAGGAGTCTCACCGAGCAGCGGAATCAGCGTTTCCACCAGACGTGCCAGATTCCATCCCAGGATCACCGGCTGGTTGGCAAACATATACCGGGAGTGGTGATCAATGGAACTGAACACAGCGTCATCGCGGTAGCGCTCCATGAAGGCACACGGACCATAATCAATGGTTTCCCCCGACACCAGGGTGTTATCGGTATTGAGCACCCCATGGACGAAGCCAAGCCGCATCCATTTTGCTGCGGTATCAGCTTGGGCCTGCATGATTAATTCAAACATCGTGCTGTACAACTGCGGTGAGGGTTCTACCTCTGCACCGGCTTCCCCAGACAGCTGTGGGAAGTGACGCATGATCACATGGTCAGCCAGGCGACGGGATAGATCCACCCCACCGGAGATATTGGCGTACTGAAAGGAACCGACACGGATATGGCTGCTGGCCACCCGCACCAGAACCGCGCCGGGCATGACCATCTCACGTTGGACCTTTCTGCCGGTGGTGATCACAGCCAGTGACCGTGTGGTGGGAACCCCCAGGGCCGCCATGGCCTCGGAAATGATGTATTCACGCAGAACTGGACCCACGGCGGAACGACCATCGGCACCGCGTGAATAAGGGGTCCGACCAGAGCCTTTGAGGTGGATATCCCGCAGGACCCCGTCGGTGGACGGGGCCTCGCCCAGCAGGAGCGCGCGACCATCACCCAGACTGGGGACAAACTGTCCAAACTGATGTCCGGCATAGCCCTGCGCCACCATCTTCGTGGTCGGTTCCGGGTTGCGGCCGAGTAGGAAATCAACACCTGCATCGGTGCGTAGCCAATCCGGATCCATTCCCAAAAGGCGCGCGAGATCCTCATTGAGGACCACCAGGGTGGGGTCAGGTTGCTCTTCACCCTGCCAATCAGTGGCCATTTCCGGGAGGTCTTTCGCGAAACGTGCCTCGAGGGTGAACGGTGCCGAGTTGTGATCTGATGAGGATGTGTTCGGACTCGTAGGGGTACTCATGGTGCCAGCCTAGCGATATGCACCGGCTAGGATATTGATCCATGAGTTTCGACGAATCCCCTCATCTCACTTCGTCCATCCAGAGTGTCACGCTCATCGGAGGTGGGCCGGGTGCATGGGACCTGATCACCGTGCGCGGTATGAACCGGCTGCAGGAGGCAGATGTCATCCTGGCAGACCACCTCGGGCCCACCAATGAACTGGACAAGCTCTGCGATATCTCCACTAAGGAGCTCGTGGATGTATCCAAACTTCCCTATGGGCGACAAGTTACCCAGGACCGCATCAATGAGATGCTCGTGGACTATGCCCAGGCCGGAAAGAAGGTCGTCCGCCTCAAGGGAGGAGACCCTTATGTTTTCGGCCGGGGTTTTGAAGAACTGGCCCACCTTGCGGAACATGGCATCACCTGTGAGGTGATCCCCGGGGTGACTAGTGCGATCTCTGTGCCGGGTGCTGCGGGTGTGCCGATCACCCAGCGTGGGGTGGTGCATTCCTTCACGGTGATCTCCGGACACCTGCCACCCGGTCATGAGAACTCGCTTCTGGACTGGGACGCATTGGCTAAAAGTGGTGGAACACTATCCGTGATCATGGGCGTGAAGAACGCTCCGAAGATCGCCACCGCACTCATGGCAGGCGGGCTATCACCTCAGACTCCGGTGGCCATCATCCAGGAGGGAACCCTGGCAGCCCAGAAATCTGTTCGCTGTTCCCTGGAGGAACTGGGAACGGTGATGGTGGAGGAAGGCATCAAACCACCAGCAGTCTATGTCATCGGAGAGGTCGCCGGACTCTCGAGTTCCCTGTAAAAACTCCCGAACCTGCAACGCCACAATGTTCGTGATACGGACGAATTTTTACCCGCGTTGGGGGTAAAACATCGCTCAGTGCCCACGTGTGCAAGTCGACGTGAAGGGAAAAACAGGTGTGGTGGGTAAGGTAACGAACATCCCTCCCTCGTGGTGGGCCCCTCGTAAATCACAGCAGGGCATCTCACGTATGCGTATGTGTATGCATAGACTCATGTGATTGACATGGTGATGCTGAGAAATGGAGGGCCTGTGTCCCCGTGGGATGTCACTTGAACAGAACACACGGAAAGGTTCATGCCACACACAATGTCTCCGAATCAGGTTGTCCGATATCCATTTTCAGCAGTGGTAGGCCAGGATGAACTCCGGCTCGCACTGATCCTCACCGCCATCTCCCCGCGCATCGGCGGAGTGGTCATCCGTGGTGAGAAAGGCACCGCCAAGACAACCACCGTGCGTGCATTCGCCGGGCTTCTCGACGGTGCCCCCCTGGTCAACCTTCCCCTCGGTGCCACCGAGGACCGTGTTGTCGGCTCCCTGAACATGGAGACCGTACTTACCTCAGGCAGGGCTGAATACCAGCCGGGCCTGCTGGCACAGGCTGATGGTGGCGTGCTCTACGTAGATGAGGTCAACCTACTTGCGGATCACCTGGTGGATGCACTTTTGGATGCCGCAGCCAGTGGCCGTGTCACCATCGAACGTGACGGCATCTCCCACTCCTCCCCGGCGAACTTCGTGCTGGTGGGCACGATGAACCCTGAAGAGGGCGAACTCCGCCCACAGCTGCTAGACCGTTTCGGCCTGGCCGTTGATGTGGCGGCTTCCGACAATCCCGAGGTACGTGTGGAAATCATCCGCAGGCGCCTGGGCTTTGAGGCCAACCCGGAGCAGTTCGTGGAGAAGTGGTCAGCACAAGACGCTGAGACCGCTGAGCGCATCAGGGCTGCCAAGCAGCTCCTTGGTGAGGTTGAGCTTGCAGATTCCATCCTCTCCCAGATCGCCTGGCTGTGTGCCCGCACTGAGGTTGATGGCATGCGTGCCGATCTCGTGATCACGCGCACCGCCCTGGCACACGCCGCCTGGCAGGGGCGTACCCACATCACCAACGAAGATGTGGAGGTGGCAGCCCGCCTCGCACTCCCACACCGTCGCCGCCGCAACCCCTTCGACGCTCCGGAGATGGAGGAGCGCAAGCTTCAGGAGGTTCTCCAGGAAGCCCGTAACTTCTTCAAGGACAATGAGAAGGATGGGCCGGCAGCAAAGGTCACCGATGAGGAAACCAATGCGACGGCACTGAAGGACACCGAGAACCCCACCGATGAGGAAGGTCAGCAGGGAAGCTCCCAGGCGAAGGCCCAGACGACCGGAAAGGTAGGTTCTGCCGGCCACGGCGACACCTTTCGCTCCTAGGGTTTTTAAACTCAACACCATGGGTGATGAGGACTCCACCCCAGGTAGGCGTTCCAAATCTTACTCCCGTCAGGGCGCTGATGTCCGACCCAAGCAGGGAGGACACGGCATCAACCTGGTGGGCACACTCATGGCAGCCGCTGACCGTGGCGCCGCGGTGGTCGATGGCTTGGTTGACTTCCGCCCGGAGGATCTCCGCGGATCCTTGCGACGGGGTAAAGAAGCCAACCTCATCGTCTTCGTGGTGGACACCTCAGGATCCATGGCGGCCCGTTCCCGAGTCCGTGCGGTGACCGGGGCGATCATGTCCATGCTCACTGATGCCTACCAACGCCGCGACAAGGTCGCCGTCATTGCTGTCAATGGAAACAAACCCACCCTGGTGCTGTCACCGACCAGCTCTGTGGACATGGCCCAGAAATCCCTGGACGCCATGCCCATGGGTGGACGCACCCCACTGGCAGAAGGCCTGATCATGGCCAAGGACCTGATGGAACGCGAACACCGCAGGGAACCATCACGCCGTCCTCTGCTGGTGGTGATGACCGATGGTGAAGACACCTCCGATGCCGGTGAGCAAGGCATTGTCACCGCAGCCCGGACAGTGGTGAAATCAGGCCTGTCAGGAAACCTGGTCATTGACTGCGAAGGCCGTCTCAAGATCCGCAAGGAACGCGCAGCGGTCCTGGCTGAACTTCTCGGTGGGGTCTGCGTCAGACTCTCCGATATGAATGGTGACAACATCAAAACAGTCATCAACGCCTAGACAGCACACTGCCCAGGGGCATGTCTTTTTCACATGTTCCTGGACAGTTTTTCTGACTCTCACAGAGTTAGACCACCAGCGTCAGCGTTTCCTTCACCTTCGGGTTGACCTCGGCAGAGATCTCCACCGTCATGCCTGTTTCCCGGGCAATATCAGCCACCTCTGCAGCAGAGGTGGCCTCACACGGAGACATCGCCAACACACGGGCCAACTGCCCCTTGTAATGCTTATTGAAGTGACTGACCACCCTCCGGGAGCCATCCTCCATGACTGATTCCACCCGGACCGTCACCGCCTCAGGAACCCGACCCAACTGCTGGTAGGTGCCGCTACGCAGATCAATGACCAACCCATCAACCCCAGCAAGGGCAGAGGTGATTGACTTACCCCACCGTGCCTTCATCGTGGGCAGCGAACCCTGTGCATCCGGAAGCTTGGTGCCACCGGAGAGACGGTAATGCGGAATGGAATCCCCGGCATGCACAACCCCAAACAGCGCAGAGCCAATGACAAGACGGTCCAGCGCCTCCGACCCAAGCGTGGATGCGTCCAAGGCGTCGAAAAGCACACCGGAATACCGCAGCACCGCAGGCATCGTAGGTGCCGTCAGCAACTCCGTGTTGGCCACCGCTTCAGCACGCAACTTCTCAGAAATGCCCAGGATCGGCAGTGCCTGCTCAGGGGAGAGCCTCATCAGATCAACAATGATGGATTCCCGCGCCGGGTTGAGATCAGTGAAGCTCAGCGATGCAAGATCCAGCGGAGCGCCGGTGCCTCCGGGAGTTTTGGTTTCTGAAGGGGGCAGGAGAATCAACATGAGTATCAGCGTACAAAGCACATGTGAGCAGCTAAACCCCGGGGGTTGATCCGGGCACTGTGTTGAATCTACCCACCTGAGAGAAGAAGCTCTGCAGAAAATATCATTTAAGCTGGGTAAATATAATTTTCAGGAAGCAGAACTCAGAAAAAATCCCTGCGATGACTCTTCCCGATGAGGCAACTCTCAGGGGCAGCTTCGCGCAATTAGACATAGGGGGTAGCATTTGCAGAGGTAGGCAGTGTGTTCAGACCCCTGCCGGAGCTATAACAATCTGGCAGCAAATAAGGTCCGCTTTTTATGGATTCTTCAAACCCTGCCCCAAGCGGACAAGCCCAGTTGAAGGGGTATATTTTACACTTATGATTACACGTCTTTCCACGCTCTTCCTGCGCACCCTGCGCGAAGACCCTGCGGATGCAGAAGTTCCGAGCCACAAGCTCCTCGTCCGTGCCGGCTTTATCCGCCGTGTAGCGCCGGGTGTCTATTCCTGGCTTCCGCTCGGACTGCGTGCCCTGCGCAACATTGAAAATGTTGTGCGCGAAGAGATGAACGCCATCGGTGGACAGGAACTCCTATTCCCGGGCCTGCTTCCCCGTGAGCCTTATGAGACCACCGATCGCTGGACCGAATACGGTGATGAGCTGTTCCGTCTCAAGGACCGCAAGGGAGCTGACTATCTCCTGGGCCCGACACATGAGGAGATGTTCACCGCAACGGTGAAGGACCTGTACAACTCCTACAAGGACTTCCCGGTCACCCTGTTTCAGATTCAGACCAAGTACCGTGATGAAGCACGCCCACGCGCCGGCATCCTCCGCGGCCGTGAGTTCGTGATGAAGGATTCCTACTCTTTCGACATGACTGATGCAGGACTCGAGGAGTCCTATGCCCGCCACCGTGCGGCCTACCAGCGCATTCTTGATCGTCTGGGCGTGGAATACGTCATCTGTCAGGCAACATCCGGAGCCATGGGTGGATCTGCATCCGAGGAATTCCTGGCGGTATCCGCCAACGGTGAGGACACCTTCGTCCGCTCCACCGGGGGCGACTACGCAGCCAACGTTGAAGCTGTGGTGACCCAGCCAGGTAAGGAACGCTCCATCGAAGGTCTTCCTGAGGCTGTTGTTCATGAGACCCCGGTATCGGAAACCATCGAGGCACTCGTCGAGTGGGCCAACTCCATCGGTGTCGAGGTCAACGGCGACAAGGTTGAGGCTGCAGACACCCTGAAGTGTATCGTGGTCAAAACCCGCGAACCAGGCGCTGAGGACTGGGAACTCACCGGCATCCTGATCCCAGGTGACCGCGAAGTGGACATGAAGCGTCTCGAGGCTTCACTGGAGCCTGCTGAGGTTGAGCTCGCGGTGGAATCTGATTTTATCAAGCACCCATTCCTGGTCAAGGGCTACGTCGGTCCGGTTGGTTTGGCTAAGAACGGCATCCGTGTCTTGGCTGACCCACGCGTGGTCACCGGAACCTCCTGGATCACCGGTGCTGACGCCAAGGAACGTCACGTTGTCGGCCTGGTTGTCGGCCGTGACTTCACCCCGGATGGTTTTGTGGAAGCAGCAGAGATCAAGGAAGGCGACCCCGCGCCTGAGGGACAAGGCGAACTGACCCTGGCCCGCGGCATCGAGGTGGGTCATATCTTCCAGCTCGGTCGCAAGTACACCGAAGCCTTCGATGTCCAGATCCTGGATGAAAATGGCAAACGTGCCGTCCCCACCATGGGTTCCTACGGCATCGGTGTCTCCCGTCTGTTGGCAGTACTCGCCGAGCAGCGTTTCGACGGCGCAGGCCTCAACTGGCCGGTCAACGTCGCACCATTTCAGGTGCACGTCGTTGCAGCCAATAAGGACGCCGCAGCCATTGAGGCAGCTGAGCGCTATGCCACAGAGCTGTCCCAGGCCGGCATCGAGGTGCTTTTCGACGACCGTGCCAAGGTCAGCCCTGGTGTGAAGTTCAAGGACTCCGAGCTCCTGGGTATGCCTTATGCCCTGATCTTGGGCCGTGGCTACGCCGAAGGCAAGGTTGAACTCCGTGTCCGCGGTGGCGAGAAGACAGAGCTTGATATCGACGAGGCTGTCGAGCACATCGTCAAGCTGGTTCGGGAGAACCGCGCTTAAAGTCTCTACGTCCCCGCTCAGAACAGAACACCCGTTCACCTCCATAGGAGGGGAACGGGTGTTCTCGATCTTATCGCCAGAAAGGACCTAACCTAGGTTGAGGTTCTCCCCGGTGCCCAGTTCAATACCCAGACCAGGCACAGAAGTGATGAGATTATGGGTGTATTCCTCGCGGGGATTGTTGAAGATGTCATCGGTGGCACCAGCTTCAACAACACGGCCCTGCTGCATGACCACCACATCATCAGCGGTCTGACGAACCACCGCCAGGTCATGGGTGATGAACAGGTAGGTCAGATCCAGGTCATGCTGCAGTTCAGCAAGGAGTTTGAGGATTTGGTTCTGCACCAGCACATCCAGTGCAGAGACTGCCTCATCCAGCACGATCACCTCTGGATCAAGTGCGAGTGCACGGGCGATCGCGATGCGCTGACGCTGACCACCAGACAGTTCATTGGGATAACGTCGCATGGCAGAACGAGGCATGGACACCATGTCCAATAGTTCAGCAACACGCTTTTCCCGTGCCTTGCGGTCACCACCGACCTTGTGGATCACCAGTGGTTCTTCGATACACCGGTAGATCGAATACATCGGATCCAGGGAACCATAGGGATTCTGGAAGACCACCTGCAGCTTACGACGCATGTTGAACAGGTCTTTATTGCTCAGGGTGGACAGATCCGTGCCGTTATAGAGCACCTGGCCGCTGGTGGGATCAAGAAGGTTCAGAACCATGTTCGCCACCGTGGACTTGCCCGAACCGGATTCACCCACCAGTGCGGTCGTGGTGCCCTTGCGGACATAGAAGGAGACATCGTCAACAGCTTTGAGTGTTTTCTTCGCACCCTTGGCACCACGGATGTTGAATTCCTTGGTGAGGTTTTTGACCTCAATGACGCGTTCCTCATGGGTCTTGTCAGCAGTGTCACCAGAGGTGGCGGTGAGCAGCTCGCTGGATTCAATACCCTTTTCCTGGGCACTGCGGATACGTGCAGAAGCCAGGGAGGGGGCAGCCGCAACCAGTCGCCTGGTGTACGGATGTTGGGGGTTGCGCAGGATATCCAGTGAAGGTCCGGATTCCACGATGCGTCCACGGTGCATCACCACCAGGTGTTCTGCACGTTCAGCGGCCAGACCCAGATCGTGGGTGATGAACAGAACTGCTGTACCCAGCTCCTTGGTCAGACCGTCCAGATGATCGAGGATCTGGCGCTGGACTGTCACATCAAGGGCAGAGGTGGGTTCATCGGCGATGAGCAGTTTGGGGCGTGCCGCCAGTCCGATGCCGATCAGCGCACGCTGGCGCATACCACCGGAGAACTCATGTGGATACTGCTTGGCGCGTCGTTCCGCATCGGGCAGACCGGCTTCCTCCAGAAGCTCAGCCACCCGCTTGTCCATTTCGGAACCGGAGACAACATTGTTAGCCCGCAGAGATTCCTTGACCTGCGAACCGATCTTCCATACCGGGTTCAGGTTGGTCATCGGATCCTGTGGGACAAGACCGATCTCTGAACCGCGGTACTTCTGCATCTGCTTGTTGGAAAGCCTGGTGATGTCAGCACCTTCGAAGAAGATGCTGCCGCTGGTGACTTTTCCGGTACCGGGCAGCAGTCCGATGATGGACATCGCAGTGGTGGACTTACCGGATCCGGACTCGCCGACGATGGCCACCGACTGTCCGGGGTAGATGGTCAGGTTGGCACCGCGGACGGCATTGACCACACCGGTGGAACTGGTGAAGGAGATTTCCAGATCACGCAGTTCCAGCAGAGGAGTATCGCCGACGTGGTCAGGGGTGTTCTCAGAAATGGCTGGGTTGTGGTTGCTCATCGCTTCCTCTCCTTCGGATCAAGAGCATCGCGGACGACATCGCCCATCATGATGAAGCTCAAAACGGTCAGTGCCAGTGCCATGGCGGGGTAGAAGAGAACCATGGGCTGTGTGCGCAGCGAGGTCTGTGCCTTGGCAATATCAGCACCCCAGGAGACGATGCTCGGCGGTAGCCCGATTCCCAGGAACGAGAGTGTTGCCTCAGCAACGATGAAGGTACCCAGTGCCACGGTGGCGTATACGATGATCGGCGCTGCCGCATTCGGCATGATGTGGGAGAGCAGTTGCTTGGTCTTGGAAGCACCCAGTGCACGTGCTGAGGTGACAAACTCCTCGTTCTTCACAGACATCACGGCACCACGGGTGATACGTGCGATATTGGTCCAGCCGAATAGGCCGAGGACCAGGATCACCGTGATGATGGTGCGGTGCTCCTTGAATACCTGCATGACGACGATGGCGGCCAGTACCAGTGGAATGGCGAAGAACATGTCGGTGACGCGGGAGAGAATCGTGTCCACCCAGCCACCGAGGAAGCCAGCCAGGGCACCGAAGACGGTACCGATCAGCACTACCAGCAAGGTGGTGAGAACGCCCACGGCCACGGAGGCGCGTGCACCGTAGACGGTGCGGGCGAAGATATCGCAGCCCTGACGGTCAAAGCCGAAGGGGTGACCGGGCTGCGGGCCATCAAGGGAATTGGACAGCACACAGTACTGCGGATCTGTAGAGGTGAACAGTTGTGGCACCAGAGCCAGGGCCAACGCCAGCAGGATCAGAACGGAGGACACCCAAAACAGTGGTCGACCACGCAGGTCACGCCAGGCCTCACCCCACATGGAAGTTGGTGCGGAGTTATCAGCAACGGCATCAACAGCACCGAGACCGGTTTCATCAGTATCGGCGATGAAATGTTCCTGGCCGGGGCGGACGAGTGCTTCGCCGCGGCCTTCGGGGAAGAAGAGTGCGTTCTCGTTTGTCTTATCGTCTTGACCGAACGCCTTGTTGGTGTGGAATTCATTGTTAGACATAGCGAATCCTCGGATCGAGCACGGCGTAGATCAGGTCTACGAGGAGGTTGGCGATGATATAGACGATCACCAGGACTGTGACGATGGAGACCACGGTGGTGGGTTCACCCTTGAGAATGGCCTGGTACAGGGTTCCGCCGACACCGTTGATGCCGAAGATACCCTCGGTGACAATCGCGCCACCCATGAGTGCTCCCAGGTCAGCGCCCAGGAAGGTGGCAACCGGGATCAATGAATTTCGCAGGATGTGGCGGTTCATCACCGTGAAGTTGCTCATGCCCTTGGCACGTGCGGTACGCACATAGTCGGCACGGAGGTTCTCACTGACGGATTGTCTGGTTAGACGGAGCACATAGGCAAAGGACACGGCGCCGAGAACAAAGGCTGGCATGAGTAGGGAAGTGAAGGACTCATTGGATCCGACTGTGACTGGCAGAAGACCCCATTGCACGCCCACCAGAAACTGCAGCACGAAGCCGATGACGAAGGTGGGGACCGCGATGACAACCAGGGATAGCACCAAGACGGTGGAGTCGAAGAAACCGCCGCGGCGCATACCGGCGTAGACACCGAAGCCGATACCGAAGACTGCTTCGAAGGCCAGGGCCATCAGGGCAAGTTTGATGGTGACCGGGAAGGCATTGGCCATGACATCAAGAACCGGCTGTCCAGAGAAGGTGGTTCCGAAGTCCAGAACGAAGATGCCCTTGATGTACAGCAGGTACTGCATCAGGAAAGGCTTGTCCAGATTGTATTCCTCGCGGATTCGCTGAGCTGCGGCCTCGGTAAGACCACGGTCACCGCCGAGTGCCTGGACTGGATCACCAGGCATGAGGAACACAAGTGCGTAGATCAGCAGGGTTGCTCCGAAGAAGACCGGAATCATCTGGAGCAATCGCCGCCCGACATAACGAAGCATGAGCGTGGGTGTCCTTGCTTGTGTTGGGGTGGATGAGAGAAAGGGATGGAAATTATTGAAAGCTAGTTGCTGTGTAGCTTCCTCATCCCACTGAGGAGATTACATCTGTGGATGCCTTCCTCAGCGGGAAAAGCTAAACCACACGGAAATGTTCTTATGACAACCGAAAGGCCCAGGGGTTGGTAGTTGCTGTCCTGGGCCTTAGGGCGGCTTGATTGAATCAAGCCTGTTCACCGATGGTTTTTAAGATCTTACTTCTTGGTGATCTGGAAGTAGGCAGGTTGGGAATTCCACATGAATTCGACGTTGTCGACATTGTTGGAGTAGCCACCGACTGCATTCTGATACCAGGTCGGGATGACTGGAAGGTCTTGCAGCAGGATCTCCTGTGCTTCGTTGTAGAGGGCGCTTGCTTGCTCAGAGTCATCAGCATTTGCGGCCTCGGAGAGCTTGGCATCGAAGTCAGGGTTGGAGTAGTCGCCGTCGTTGGAACCTGCACCGGTGCCGTACAGAGGGCCGAGGAAATTACCCATGGATGGGTAGTCGGCCTGCCAGCCGGTACGGAATGCTCCGTCGATGGTGCGGTTGGTCACGTCATCGCGCAGGGACTTGAAGTCTGGGTAGGGGTTGCCCAGAGCATCAATCCCAAGGGTGTTGCGGATGGAGTTAGCAACAGCATCAACCCAGGCCTGGTGGCCACCGTCAGCGTTATAGGAGATGGTGAACTCACCGCTCCATGGCGCGATCTCGTCGGCTTCAGCCCACAGTTCCTTCGCGCGCTCTGGATCATATTCCAGAACCTCGGCGCCCTCAAGGGAACCGGAGTGCCCGTCGATGACCGGGGAGGTGAAGTCGGTTGCCGGGGTGCGGGTGCCTTCGAAGATGGTCTCAGTGATCTCTTCCCGGTTGACAGCCATGGACAGTGCCTGGCGGCGCAGGCTGCCTTCCTCGCCGGAGAAGTGCTCGAGGCTCTCCGGGATGGTGAAGGTCTGAACCACAGCAGAAGGCTGGTTGATGGAGCGGCCCTCGAGCTCATCCTCATAGTTGCTGAATGCAGAATCCGGGATGGTATCCAGAACATCCAGGTTGTCAGAGAGCAGATCCGCATAGGCGGAATCGAAGGTCGGGTAGAAGACGAACTTCACGCCGTCATTCTGTGCGGCACGGCCACCGTCATAGTCCTCATTCGGGACGATGATGGCATCCTGCTGGTGGTTCCACTCAGCCAGCTTGTAGGGGCCGTTACTGACAGGGTTTTCACCGAAGGCATCCATGTCATCAAAGGCGGACTCAGGCAGTGGGTAGAACGCGGAGTATCCCAGACGCAGTGGGAAGTCAGCCTCAGGCTGGATCAGCTCGATGGTGAAGGTGGTGTCATCGACAACCTCGAGACCCTCCATGGATTCCACTCCCTCTTCATAGCCGAGAATCGGCTCGAAGAAGTAGGAGGAGAGCATGGAGTTGGCCACAGCGTAGTTCCAGGCATCAACGAAGCTGTTGGCGGTGACCGGAGTGCCATCAGTGAAGGTCTGGCCCTCCTTCAGGGTCACACGGTAGGTCTTCTCACCTTCAAGCTCAATAGATTCCGCGAGATCGTTTTCTACTGAACCATCAACGGTGTAGTAGACGAGGCCGGCGAAGATGGAATCGACGATACGCCCGCCACCCACCTCATTGGTGTTGGCTGGAACCAGTGGGTTCTGTGGCTCGGTGCCATTGACAACAACGTAGTTGTCGCCGCCGGAACCTGCCTCACCATTTGCGCTGCTGGAATCGGAATCCGAATCTGAGGAGCACGCCGCGAGGCTGAGCGCCAGCGCCGCTGCCGTGGTGACGGCAAGAGACTTCTTCAAAGTCATTTGAGACCTCCGTGAGTATGTGGTTGATCCCACCCATGTGATCTATTGAGTGAAACCCAGTGATTGCATAGTAAATGTGACTCATGTCGCAGCCAAACCCGCATGAGAGATGGATTTCATGAGTTTGTCATGGAAAATAAATAAAAAACACAGGAATCCTGCCTCTAGCTGCATCTTCTCGAAATCGTTTGCAAATGCCCTCGCAGCGACGGTGACAGATTTGTTATCGTTTCTACCCCCGTAGGTGGGGCGGTCACGCCGGAGGGTTCGGCGGAAACGATTGCGTACCATGTGCCCTAGGAATACGTCGCAGCCGCTCAGCGGAGTGATGATGAATGCAAAAACGCCACCCCAGGCGGGTCTCTATGAGGTGGCTGGGGTGGCGGAAAGTCGCACGGGTCAAGCGCGGCCAAGCAATGGTTTTAAGAAAAGGGGACGGTATCCTTTGCGGTGGCGCCGGCAAGCTGGGTGGCCAGAGAGCGCCAACCATCATCGGTGGCCTGGCTGGCAGTGCTGTGCCAGGTGTCCACAGCATGATTCTGAACCTCAGTGATCATGGTCAGTGCGGTAGGTCCATCAACCGGGTCGGTCAGGTTCAGTGGATCGTAGCCGGGCTCCGACGGGCTGGTTTCCGCGAAAGGTTCAATGACGGTGCGCAGGAGTGCTGCATATTCACGGTGACGGTCGATGGCGGTCTGCGTGGCAACGCGATGCGCAGGGTCCACATGGGCAAGGGCAACACCGAGTGCCCAGGCGGCCGCATATTCCTCTGCAAGATGTTCCTGAGCAGCAGCCAGATCCTCGTCCTCGAGGATGATGGCCCCATCTGGGGCGTCAATGCTGTCAATGACCGGGCTTAGTCGGGCCTGCTCAATATAGTGCTCGGTGATCAGCGGGATGGATTCTTCCGGTAAGCCGCCCAGCTGGTTAAGTATGCGCACCTGACTGTCAGCAATCCAGTGATCGGCATCGGTTGCCGGGGCGGCAGCTACCGCTGGGACCTCGAGTTCACATGACTCCGGAAGCGCACCCTCATCGGTGAAACCGCACAGACGCCTGATCTCTTCCGCAATCTCATCGGCATGCTCTGTACGCAGTGTTGAGACTGCGGGTGAGAGACCGGTCAGCGCTTCTGCATCATGCAACGCATCCTGGTAGAGCACCTGCAGTGTCTCATCCGGGGTTGGCGAGGGGGTGCATGCAGTCATCGTGGAGACACTCAGAACCACTGCGACAGACAGAAGGGCGGACTTGGTTGGGCGCATAGGGTGAAGCTTAGTAGGTGGGGTGGACAGTGGTCGGTGCAACATGACCGTGGCCTGGCTGGAGGCGGGGGAGTCCGCCACACCGGCTATCCTGATCGGTATGGCATTTCCCACCGAAGAAGAACTGATCACTCTGATCACCCCACTCGCAGCCTCACATCGTCTTGATGTTGAAGGTCTCCGCGTGACCAAGGCCGGACCCAAATCCAGCGTGGCAATCAAGCTCGACTCCGACTCCCGCCCCGACCTTGACCTCTTGGAGGTAGCCAGCAACGAGATCGGAGAGCTTTTCGACGCTGCCGAGGCCCGCGGAGAACTGAACTTCGGAGCTGGCTACCTGCTTGAGGTATCCACCCCGGGCGTGGACATGCCACTGACTCAGCCTCGCCACTGGCGACGCAACCGTGGCCGTCTGGTGTCCATCCAGGAAGACGGTGTCAAGCAGGTATCCCGGATCGGTGCGCTCAATTCCGATGAGACAGCTGTCATTCTCATCACACGGAACAAGAAGTTGCTTGAGGTCGGTGTTCTGGAATTAGCCAAGAACCCCCATGCGGTGGTAGAAATTGAATTCGCGAAACCTGCGCAGGATGAACTTGCCCTGGCGGAACGCACATTCGACGAAGCCGTGGGAGAAAACACCCCGTAACCCCGCGGAAGCTTGAGAGGAAGACAAGTGAATATTGATGTCCAGGCTCTGAAAGCCATCGAGACTGAAAAGGGAATCAGGGTCGACGACCTTGTGCGCACGATTGCAACTGCACTCCTGCATTCCTACCTGGATTACCAGGAGACCGAGCAGTCCGACAATACCAAGGCACGCGTGGACATTGATACCTCCACCGGCGCCGTAACGGTTATAGTCACCGAATTCGGTGACGACGGCAGCGTCTCCTCCGAGTACGACGACACCCCATCGAACTTCGGTCGTGTTTCAGCACGTGCGGTCCGTGACGCCATCGTCCGTCGACTCCGTGAAGCTGAAGCTGATCGTGCCTTTGATGCCTACGCAGACTACGAAGGCACCGTCATGTCCGGCATCGTCCAGGCTGATTCCCGTGCTGCAGAACGTGGCATCGTGGTGGTCCAGCTCGGTACTGAGGCTGACAACCAGGACGGCATCCTTCTCCCTGCAGAGCAGATCCCCGGTGAGAAGCTCAAGCACGGTGACCGTGTGAAGAGCTATGTCGTTGGTGTGGGCAAGGGCCCGGTGGGGATTCAGGTCAACCTGTCCCGCACCCACCCGGAGCTGGTGCGCAAACTCTTCGAACTGGAGATCCCTGAGGTTGCTGACGGATCCGTGGAGATCGTCGCGATCTCCCGTGAAGCTGGCCATCGTTCCAAGGTCGCCGTGCAGGCAACCGTGAAGAACCTCAATGCCAAGGGAGCCTGCATCGGCCCCCGCGGACAGCGTGTGTCCAACATCATGCGCGAGCTTGGTGGAGAGAAGATCGACATCATTGACTACTCCGATGATCCAGCGGTTTTCGTCGGCAACGCCCTGGCCCCATCAAAGGTGGTCAAGGTTGAGGTCATAGATGAGGAACAGCAGACGGCACGCGTCATTGTGCCTGACTACCAGCTGTCTCTGGCGATCGGCAAGGAAGGGCAGAACGCCCGGCTGGCAGCTCGTCTGACCGGATGGAAGATTGACATCCACTCCGACATGGCCTGATTGTCTTCGCTTTGAACCTCCGGGATTCACGGGAAAATTACCTCCCTGTAACCCTGGTTAAGGCCACATAACAATTGGAATCTGTGAGGATCTTGTTCACAGGTTCCAATTTTTGGTCTTTATAGCGTAATATTGGAAAAGGCCCATGTGCGGCCTGTGGAAATCAATCCGATCGGAAACAATCGGGTGGTCTTAAAACGTGAAAGGGATTGAATGCAACTAGCTTCCAACGCTGATGTGGAAAGTATGACACCACCGTCTGTTGTTGAGGCTTGTGCTGATAACACGTCAATCCGGATCCGTACCTGTGTTGCCACGAAGAAGCGAATGAAAGATATCGCTCTACTCCGTGTCGTCGAACACCCGGATGAGCCCGGTGTGATCCTTCCTGATCCGAAGCGTCGGATGCAGGGCAGGGGAGCATGGCTGACACCCACCATTGCCGCATTGGAGCTTGCTGAACAGCGTCGTGCCTTTGGCCGAGCGCTGAGGGTGTCCACCCAGGTGGATACAGGTCACGTACGCACGTACCTGGCGGAAAAAACCGCCGGACCCCGACATCATAAGGAAGACTGAACACTGATGAGCGCACGATGAAGCATCAGCGATGAACGTCAATAATCACTGCTAGAGTTCTGGGTCCCAATTTTTGGGCCTTTGACCTCTGGCGAAACATCTAGAGGAGAAAAGTGCCCGGAAAGCTACGTGTACACGAGCTCGCTAAGAAGCTCGGTATTACCAGCAAGGAACTACTCACCACGCTCAAAGAGCAGGGCGAGTTCGTTAAAACCGCATCATCCACCATTGAACCCCCAGTGGTGAAGAAGATGCAGGAACACTACGAAGCAACCGGTGCGGCCAAGGCCGACACCGATAACAAGCCTGCCCCGGCAAAGCCAGCAGCGAAACCAGGCGCCAAGCCTGCCGCTGCTGCACCAAAGCCAGGTACAGCATCAAAGGCAACCCCGGGCCCGACCCCGGGTGCCGTCGCAGCTGCTAAGCCCGGTGTTCCGGCAAAGCCAGCAGCCGCAAAACCAGCAGCCGCAAAGCCGGCGACACCCAAGCCGGCAGCAGCGAAGCCTGCTGCTGCAAAGCCTGCTGCTTCCACCCCGAAGCCTGCTGCTGCAAAGCCAACCTCTGCTGCTGCCAAGCCAGCAGCGCCGAAGCCGGCATTCTCCGGACCAACCCCGGGCGATGCTGCGAAGAAGGCAGCCGAGGAGAAGTCCACCCCGAAGCCGGGTGGCGAAGCTCCTCGTCCAAACGCGATGCCACGTCCGATGGCAAAGCCAGGCCCCAAGCCAGGTGCACGCGCACCTCGCGTGGCCAACAACCCATTCTCCACAGGAGATCGTCCGGCACCACGTCCGGGCGGCGGCCCACGCCCAGGTGGCGGACCCCGTCCGGGAGGTGGACCTCGCCCACAGGGCGGCGGCCCACGCCCACAGGGTGGACAGCGTGATGGTCAGCCCGGTCGTGGCGGCGCACGCCCAGGCCCAGGTGCCGGTGGACCTCGCCCACAGGGCGGTAACACCCAGGGTGGAACCACTCAGGAGCGTCAGGGTGGCGGACGTCGTCCATCACCAGCAATGATGCCTCCAACCCCAGGTCAGATGCCTGCCAAGGCACCTGGCAAGGGTGGTCGCGGCGGCGGCCAGGGTGGTCCAGGAGGTCCAGGTGGCTTCAACCGTGGTGGTGGCGGCGGCGCAGGCCGTGGCGGCCGTCGTGGCGGTACCGCAGGCGCATTCGGTCGTCCGGGTGGCGCACCACGTCGTGGACGCAAGTCCAAGCGTCAGAAGCGCAATGAATACGAGTCAATGCAGGCACCAAACGTTATTGGTGGTGTTCGCCTGCCAGACGGCCGTGGCCAGACCCTGCGTCTTGCCCGCGGTGCATCCCTGTCTGACTTCGCTGAGAAGATCGGCGCAGACGCGGCAGCACTGGTCCAGGCTCTGTTCAACCTGGGTGAAATGGTCACCGCAACCGCATCTGTCTCTGATGAGACCCTGATGCTGCTCGGTGAGGAAATGAACTACAAGGTTGAGGTCGTCTCCCCAGAGGACGAAGACCGCGAGCTCCTCCAGAGCTTCGACCTGCAGTTCGGCGAAGACATCGGTGGCAAGGATGATCTGACCAACCGTCCTCCAGTTGTCACCGTCATGGGTCACGTTGACCACGGTAAGACCCGACTCCTGGACACGATCCGTAAGGCCAACGTCGGTTCCGACGAAGCCGGCGGCATCACCCAGGGCATCGGTGCCTACCAGGTTCAGGTTGAGGTTGAAGGCTCCGAGCGCGCCATCACCTTCCTGGATACCCCAGGTCACGAGGCCTTCACCGCGATGCGTGCCCGTGGTGCCAAGTCCACAGATATCGCGATTCTCGTTGTCGCCGCAGATGACGGCGTCATGCCACAGACCGTGGAAGCAATCAACCACGCCAAGGCTGCTGACGTCCCAATCGTGGTCGCAGTGAACAAGATCGATAAGCCAGAGGCTTCCCCGGAGAAGATCCGTGGACAGCTCACCGAATACGGTCTGGTTCCTGAGGAATACGGCGGAGACACCATCTTCGTGGACATCTCCGCTAAGCAGGGTCTGAACATCGATGAGCTGCTCAGCTCCGTCTGCCTCACCGCAGATGCACAGCTGGATCTCGTTGCCAACGCAGACATGGATGCACAGGGTGTCGCTATTGAAGCTCACCTTGACCGTGGTCGTGGCCCAGTTGCCACCGTCATCGTCCAGCGCGGTACCCTCCGCGTCGGTGACTCCATCGTTGCTGGCGACGCTTACGGTCGTGTCCGTCGCATGGTCGACGAGTACGGTCGCGACGTCGAAGAGGCCGGACCTTCCCGTCCGGTCCAGGTCCAGGGCCTCAATGGAGTCCCAGGCGCTGGCGATAACCTCCTGGTTGTTGAAGATGACCGCCTGGCACGTCAGATCGCCAACCAGCGCAATGCCCGCAAGCGCAACGCACTGGCTGCACGCTCCCGCAAGCGCGTCTCCCTCGAGGATCTGGATTCAGTCCTCAAGGAGACCTCGGTCCTCAACCTCATCCTCAAGGGTGACAACGCAGGTTCCGTGGAAGCACTTGAAGAAGCACTGCTCAAGATTGAGATGGAAGACGAGGTCCAGCTCAACATCATCGACCGTGGTGTCGGTGCTGTTACCCAGACCAACGTAACCCTGGCAGCTGCCTCTGACGCAGTGATCATCGCCTTCAATGTCCGTGCTGAAGGTAAGGCCACTGAGGAGGCCAACACCGAGGGTGTAGATATTCGTTACTACACCATCATCTACCGCGCCATCGAAGAGGTTGAGGCTGCCCTCAAGGGCATGCTCAAGCCAATCTACGAAGAGCGTGAAATCGGCAAGGCTGAGATCCGCGCGATCTTCAAGGCTTCCGCCATCGGCCTCATCGCAGGTTGCATGGTTGAAGAGGGCAAGGTCCGCCGCAACGCAACGGTTCGTATCATCCGTGATGGCAACGTCATCGCTCCGAATGCAAAGATTGAATCTCTGCGCCGTGAGAAGGATGATTCCACCGAGGTCTCCGCAGGCTACGAGTGCGGTATGGTTCTGTCCTACCCAAACATCGCAGTCGGCGATAAGATCGAGGCCTTCGAAATGGTCGAGGTCCCACGCGAGTCTTAAACCCCTCCGCGTGAACCACTAAAGCCCGGCCTCTCACAGATTCGTTAAGAACCTGTGAGAGGCCGGGCTTTAGTCATTGCTGCATCCCCCAGGGGAGATAACCGGCATGGTGGTGAGTGCGTTTCAAAGGGGGTTATCGCTGAGCATCTCAACCCGCAAACCAGCAAAACCGGCCGGGGTACAGGATTGGTGTGTGGACAGGGTAGAATCTCCGAAGAATCAGTACAACTGTAATTTTTTTAAGGGAGTGGTCCTGCATGGTGGATAACGCACGCGCAGCAAGAATGGCAAAACGCATTCAAACCATCGTGGCCAGTGCAATTGAACGCGAGATCAAAGATCGTCGTCTTGAGTTCATCACTGTCACTGACGTCACCATGACCGGTGACCTCCACGACGCCACCATCTTCTACACGGTCCGTGGTGAAAACGTTGGCGATGAGCCGGACCTGGACGCAGCGGCTGAGGCACTGCACCGTGCTCGTGGCCAGCTCAGGAAGATCGTCGGAGAGCAGCTGGGTGTCCGTTTCACCCCAACGCTGACCTATCGTGTGGATACCGTTCCTGAGGCTTCCGCACACATGGAAGCACTGTTGGAGCGCGCCCGTAAGCGGGAT
>NZ_CALZFS010000004.1 GCF_945649885.1 uncultured Corynebacterium sp.
AGATCAAAAACAAGATCAAAGCCATCCGCCTCCTGGTCGAAGATGATGGTGGTCCTGCACCCAGCGAGAAGAAAACCTTCGCTGTTACCGACCAAGGTGATGGCACCTGCGAGATCTCAGCCAGCGTTGATGAAATCCAAGGACAAGCCATCAAACAAGCCGTCCAGGCCCATGCTGAAGCCACCGGCATGAATCAAGGTGAGGCTTTAGCGGACCTGATCTTGAACAAGATTGATCTGCGGATCGTCCTCAACATCTACCAGGCCAGTGACCTTGCTCATGCCCCGGTCTGGGTCAGTGGGCCCGGGTGGGTTGATGAAGCAACTGGCAAGAAGTGGGTTGCTAAAGCCACCAAGGTCCAGGACATGGATAAGGTGCGTGGCCAACAGATCAAGGGCCATGACCCATCCCCTGCAATGCGGGCAGCAGTTAAAGGCCGTGATGGTGGTTGTACTGCCCCTGGATGTGGGGTGAGTAGTCGGTACTGCGATCTGGATCATCGGATCAATTTTGATGATGGTGGGGAAACCAGTTTCTGGAACCTGCATGAGAAGTGCCGTTGTGATCATAACGGCAAGACCTTTGAACGCCAGCGCTACTGTGTGGATCCGCTGACGGGAATCATGGTGACGGTGTTCATGGATGGCACCTGGGCAGTGACCGTCCCGGAAGGTCCGTTGACTCCAGGTGGTGCCCGGTGGGCGCAGACGGTGTCGCAGTACCGGGCAGCCCGTCACCAGCGTGCCAGGGAGCAGGCAGCAGCGGTGAAAGCGACAGCCACCGCAGCCCAGACCCCACCACAGGAGGATGAACCACCCTTCTAGTGTGATGCGTCAGCCGGTACCACCGGCGGGGGAACCCTACCCCACAAGGGGCCACTCAGCCATGCCCTGGATCAGAGAATGGATGGGATGGAGCCACAGAAGTACATGGATTGTTAGTTCCAGCACTTAGATATCCAAGGCGTCTTGGCACTGATAGGATTTCCTGGTTGCAACTGCCTTCCGTGCTCACCTTCCGGAGGCAGGGCCACCTCCTCGCGAAAGCGCCATATTTTTAGTTGAAAGGATCTGGAGCCTTCAATGACCTCCAGTGAAAACAGCATGAACAGTGCTGTAATCCCAAAACCTATTGTCCTCATCCTGGCTGTACTTGTCTTCACAGCCTTTGTGATGATGCTCAATGAAACCACCCTCGCGGTGGCACTCCCGGCGATCATGTCGGATTACTCCATCGATGCCAATACCGCCCAGTGGCTGCTCACCGGATTCATGTTGACCATGGCCGTGGTGCTGCCCGCCACCGGTTGGATGCTGGAGAGATTCACCACCAGGTCGGTATTCATCTTCGCCACCGCGATCTTCCTGGTCGGCACGGTGATTGCGGCCGTCGCACCGACCTTCGCGATCATGCTGGGAGCACGCGTGGCGCAGGCGATCGGCACGGCAGTGATCATGCCCCTGCTGATGACCGTGGCCATGACAGTGGTGCCGATCCCACGCCGTGGTGCAGTCATGGGGCTGATCGCCGTGGTTATGGCTGTGGGACCGGCCTTGGGACCATCCGTGGCCGGTGTGATTCTGAGCTTTGCCTCCTGGCACATGATCTTCTGGGTGATGGTGCCCCTGGTGGGCATTGCAGCGGTCTTCGGTGCATTCAAGATCGGTTCCATCAATGAACCACGCTCCACCCCCTTTGATGTGCTCTCCCTGGTCCTGTCCGCCTTTGCCTTCGGCGGCCTGGTCTATGCGTTGAGTTCTATTGGCATCATCCTCAAGGGTGGGGAAACCGCCCGCAATGCCTTGATCATCCTGGCTGTCGGCGTTATATCTCTCGTGGTGTTTGTCTGGCGTCAGCTTTCCCTGGCCAAGGTGGATCGTGCCCTGTTGGATCTGCGTCCATTGGCTATCCGCAACTTCACCTTTTCACTCATCGTGCTGTTGGCATTATTCGGGGCACTGCTCGGCGTGATGAATACCCTGCCGTTGTACATGCAGGGTTCCCTGTTGGTGTCCGCACTGGTCACCGGCCTTGTGCTCATGCCCGGCGGATTGTTGGAAGGTGTGCTCTCCCCATATGTCGGCAGGCTTTATGATCAGCACGGCCCCCGTCCCTTGGTGGTCAGCGGCATGGTCGTGGCCACCGGGTCGTTGTTCTGGCTTGCCACCGTGGATGAAAACACCGGGGTGGGCATGCTCGTGGCCGTCCATGTGATCTTCTCCATCGCCCTGGCATTGCTGTTCACACCTCTGATCACCACTGCACTGGGTTCTGTGCCCAAGAACCTCTACGGTCATGGCTCTGCAATCATGAACACCCTCCAGCAGCTTGCCGGTGCTGCCGGCACAGCCGTCATGATCGCGGTTTACAGCACCGTCAGCCAGACCGGGATGTCCCACGGTGTGAATGAACAGGTGGCGCTTGCCGACGGCGCCAACTCCGCATTCTTCGCCTGTGCCTGCGTTGCGGCCGTTGCGCTGATCTTCTCACTGTTCATCACACGTGTACCCCAGTACGCTGATGAGGCAGAATAAGTTCTCATGATCACCATTGGCACCGACCTCGTTCACATCCCCGCCTTTGCCGAACAACTTGCACATCCGGGAAGTTCCTTCATTGAGGTGTTCTCAGCAGGGGAGCGTCGTCTAGCATCCACCCGGGTGGGTAACCGCCAGGCTGAACACCTCGCAGGACGCTGGGCAGCCAAGGAATCCTTCATCAAAGCCTGGTCACAGGCACTCTATGGACGTCCACCCGTGATTTCGGAAGAAGATGTCCAGTGGGCGCTCATTGAGGTGCGTGCCGACCGTTGGGGACGCGTCACCCTGAGTATCGCACCGTCGTTGGCTGAACAGGTGCGTGAGTCCATCGGGGACTTCACCACGGCACTGAGCATCAGCCACGACGGTGACTACGCCACCGCCACGTGCGTGCTGACCCTTCAGCCTTAGCCAGTGGCTACAGAGAACAGGTAGGACACCAGCATGCGCTTGATCTCCACGACGATCGCCTCAAAAGCTTCGTCGGGGATCTCCGCATCGCGCACTGCATAGTTCAGCAGTGAACTCACCGTGTGCACCAGCAGGCCAGCCAGTGACATACGCTCCTCATAGGAGGCACCACGGGCCAGAGGCTTCATCACGCCTGCGATGATCTCCAGCATCTCCTTCTCCGTGGCAGCAGCCGTGGCACGGGTTGCCGGAGTGGACTGGATGGCATGCCACACCGCGCGCCGGGAGGGATCCTCACGCCAGAGACGCGCCAGGTGCTCAATGAACTCATCCAGGATATCCGGCCACTGGAGGGCTGGAACCTGTTCGGAGAACTTCTTCAGCTCGGCAACAGCCTCCGCGTTATCCACACGGTCCAGTTCACAGATCAGAACGTACTTGTTGGCGAAGAACTGGTACAGCGTGCCAATCGGCACCTCAGCCCGCTTAGCCACCTCATCAAAGGTGAAGGACTCAAACCCCACATCAACCAGCACGGAACGCGCAGCGGTGAGGATCCGGTTGAATCGCTCACGACTGCGTTGCTGAGCCGGGCGACGCCTGGGGACCAGGATCTCTGATCCATCCAATAACGCGTCTGCTTTATCAGTGGTGGTCATATCGTGTGGCTGTTAAACAGCCTCGAGGTCACGCAGGATACGTGCGACGTGGCCGGTTGCGCGAATATTGTATTTGGCCATACCCACGGTGCCATCAGCTTCGATGACGAAGGTGGAACGGATGACACCCTGGACGACCTTGCCGTAGTTCTTCTTCTCCCCGAAGGCAGCCCAGGCGGTCATGACGGACTTATCCTCATCAGAGAGAAGAGGGAAGTTGAGATCGTGGTCCTCACGGAACTTCACCAGCTTGTCCACTGGATCAGGGGAGATACCAACAACCTTGATACCCAGGTCATTGAGCTGGGAAAGAGAATCACGGAAATCACAGGCTTCCTTGGTGCAACCCGGGGTGTTGGCCTTCGGGTAGAAGTACACCACAACCCGTTCACCGGCGAAATCACTCAGTGAAGTGGTTGAGCCCGAATCATTCGGGAGGGTGAAAGCAGGTGGGGTATCTCCAACATCAAGGCGCGTCACATCAGTCATATCCTCAACAATAGCCGGTGCCGTGGACTCATGGACATCTTGATCAGGGTGTTGTTTTAGGGGATGGTCTCACCCCAGTTGCGGGAAGTAAGTAATATGGTCTCCCAGTAACGGGTTTTCATGACGCGTTAAGACAAAAGCAGTTGATCGCAGATACACCAATCCAGGAGTGGCCCCGTGGCACGCAACATTGAAGACATTCAGCGCGACATTGAACGCACCCGCCATCAGCTGGCGAACACCCTCGACGAGCTGGCTGACCGCAGTAAGCCTGCGAACCTCGTTGATGATGCCAAGACACAGGCAACCGCCAAGCTGCAGGAGCCAAATGTTCAGAAGATCCTGCTGGGTGTTGCCGGCGTAGTGGTAGGCGCGGTGCTGTTCAGCGTTGTCCGCAGCCGCAAGAAGTCCAACGATTTGAAGGAAATCCAGCGACTGCTCTCGGAGCGCTAGGGTTTAGTTTTCCCAATAGTCTCAAAAGCCCGTGCCATCGCTGTAGTCAATTACAGCGGTGGCACGGGCTCTTTGTTATTTACTTAATCGGGTGATGTCAGAGCAGTTCTGCGCCTGCGGTGTGCATCTCTTCGAGTGCGGCATCACCGGATTCAATGCCCACGGCGGAACACATTCCTGTCAGTATTCGGACGGAGAAACCTGCCTTGAGGGCGTCCAGGGCGGTGGCACGGACACAATGATCGGTGGCAATGCCCGCGATATCCAGCGTGGTGATGTCACGGGATGTCAGCCAGTCAGCCATGGAGGTCTCGCCATCTGCTTTGGCGTGGCCTTCAAAACCGGAGTAGGCGGCGGTGTGCTCACCTTTAGGGAAATATTCCGTGATGAGGTCAGTGCGGATCTTTTCATGCATGGCCGCGCCTGCTGAGTCAGCGACACAGTGCACAGGCCAGGTATCTATATAGTCCGGGGTGTCAGAGAAGTGGCTGCCTGGATCGATATGCCAGTCCTGGGTGGCGATGACTGCGTCATACTCGGAGGCATGGGATAGCTGGTAGGCGCCGATGAGGCCTGCCACCTCATCACCACGGTTGGTGGCCAGGGATCCACCGGGACAGAAATCTTTTTGAACATCAACGAGAATCAGTGCGTGTGCCATGTGGTGAATAAAGCCCTTTCACTTTCTTAAACGTTTTCGTGCGGGTTGCGCTGTTGTGCTTTTGTGCCCGAGCTTAGTGAAATGACAGTGACGGCAGGGGGATGCAGAGGTGTCTTAGGGGGCGTTGCGGATCCACTTCGCGGCATCAGCAACGATGTCTTCCACGGTGTCAGCAATATCGAAGACCTTGGCATCCTCATCGTCATCGAGGTGCTCAAGGGTGTCGAACTGGGAATCCAAGAGAGTCGATGGCATGAAGTGATCCTCGCGGGAATTCATCCGGGAAAGCAACAGATCGTAGTCACCGTGAAGGTGGACAAACACGGTGCCTGGGCATTTGGTGCGGATCAGATCACGGTAGGAACGCTTGAGCGCGGAGCAGGCGATGACACCCTGGTTATGTTCGCGCAGCCACTTGCCCACCTGCACCAGCCACCAGGCACGGTCGTCGTCGTCAAGCGCTTGGCCGGAGGCCATTTTATCGATATTGGACTGAGGATGGAGCTCATCGCCATCCTTGTAATCGATACCGAGTTCAGCAGCGAGTTTCTCGCCCACGGTGGATTTACCGCAGCCGGAAACACCCATGACCACGATGTGTGTGCTGGTGGTGTCTGTCATGTCAGTTCCTTTCTGTACGCAACGATAAGGGGGGGGGGGAGATGTTGCGCTATGAGGGGGTGAGTTTAGGGAAAGTAGTGCTGTGGATTGATGGGAGGCAGCCCGAGATCATCTCCCCTAAAAACCATGCAATGGTAGTATCATATCTTGTTTAGATGAGGAAAAGAAGAGCTGACAATAAATCTCTTCCGTGCGATTACTCACAGGAGGTAGCACGGTGAAGAAGACAATGACAAAGGCAGAGCTCCTCTCCGCAAAAAAGAGAGAAACTCTGCCTTGAGATCAGCGGACTAACCCACCAACGTTCTGAAGAATCAGACCAGCTGACCCACCTGCGTGCGGATGAGCTCAACTACCGCATCGTTCTGCGCGAGGTCCGTATCCAACACCGCAATCAGTGCCTTCACCACATCATCCTGTTGCTTTGCCACGATGATCTCATCAACGCGGGTATCGCGGATCTCCTCGGTCCCCAGGACAAAAGCAATCCATGCCGCGATGGAGAAGGCCGCACCTGAACCACTACGTCCAGTCTCAAGCTCCGACTTCAGGATGGGGACGGCACGCATGCGCTGCTTGGTGGCACCATCAATGGCGATCTGAGCCAGATTGTGCACGATCCGTGGGTTTTCAAAACGCTCAATGAGTTGCTTACGGTACTGTGCAACATTGAGCTCCTCCACCGTCAGATGCTGGGCAGCCTCATCCCACAGCGACTCCACACGCGCCCGGCACTGATCATCAGCGATGGCATCCGCCACAGTGGTGTGCCCCAGCAGCTGACCGTAGTATGCCATCAGGGAATGCGAACCATTGAGCAGCCACAGCTTGCGACGTTCAAAATGCTCAATATCATCGACGAACTGAACACCAGAATTCTCCCAGTTAGGACGACCAGCAGGGAACTCGCCCTCAATGATCCAGGAGGCAAAAGGCTCAGCAACAACAGGGGCGCCATCGTGGAAACCGGTCTGCTTCTCAACATCAAGGATCAGAGCGGCCTCAGTTGCAGGAGTGATCCTGTCAATTGAAGTCGATGGGAAACTCACATGCTCACGGATCCAGGCTGCCAGCTCTGCATCAACCTTGTCCGCCATGCCCAGGATCGAGGCCCGGGTGGTTTCACCGTTGGCAGCGATATTGTCACAGCTCATGACAGCCAAGCCACCAACATCGGCAGCACGACGGGCCTCCAAACCGTGAATGATCTTGCCCGCAGCAGTGGCCAGTGCGGTCACCTTTGAACCAGAGGTCAGCATGGCAATATCATCCTGCACCGCCGCATCACTGCCGTTGAGCTCGCCAGCTGCATCAAGGTGATAACCAGATTCTGTGACCGTCAGGGAGACAACAGCCACCTGAGGATCTGCCATCAGTTCAATCAGACGCTCAATATTGGTGGCCGGCTGCGCCTCCACCAGAGCATTGATCAACTCTGGGACATCGCCCTCACCAGAACGGGTGACCAGGGTGTACAGACCATCCTGCGGGGCCAAGGCCTCAGCCATGGTGGGACGCCGCCCGGTGAAAGACACATACCCCCACTCCGGTGCCTCTGGATTGGCCTCTGCCTTCTGGGTGTACCACACCTGGTGAGCCCTATGGAAAGCACCCAGACCCAGGTGTACCAGGCGGGCAGGGGCCGGGGCGGCAGTCACTACTGCTGCTGCATTGGTGCGATTCAACTGCGTGGATTCACTCATAGCTTGAAGACCCTCCGTGGGGACGCATCGATCAGATCGACAATGATTTCAGAGGCACGTTCCTCAGAGATACGGTGCTCTGCGACAAGACGTGCCAGGTAACCGGCCTCCACACGACGGGAGGTGTTGTGGCGCGCCGGGATGGAACAGTAGGCGCGGGTGTCATCAATGAATCCGGAGTAGCGGGAGAAACCGGTGGTGCCGGTGGTGGAGGCACGGAAGCGATTCATCGCATCGATCTCATCAATGAACCACCATGGTGCACCCACATAGGCGGCAGGGTAGTAGCCAGCCAAGGGGGCGATCTCACGGGAGTAGACGGTCTCATCGATGGTGAACATGACAAAGTGGAAGTCCTTGTTCTCACCGAAATCGGACAGTAGGGGACGCAGACCGTTGGTGAACTCCAGCTGGAAGGGGATGTCCGCGCCGATGTCAGCACCGAACTTCTTCTGTGCAGAGGCGGAGTGGTTGCGGTACACACCTGGGTGGATGGTCATGACCAGACCATCGTCCTGGCACATCTCAGCAAAGCGGTAGGTGGTGTTGGCCTCAAAGGCGCGCATCTCAGCAAGTGTTGCAGTACCGGCCAAGCCCTTATCCAGGAGCTTCTGGGCATCCTCGTGGGAAAGCGGAGTGGTGTCGGTGTCATGCATGCCGTGGTCAGCGGAGGTGGCACCGTGCTCGATGAAGTACTGGCGACGGTTACGCATTGCCTGCAGGTAGCCTTCCCAACCGGCCTTCCCATCACCGGCGACATCAATCAGCTTGGTGGTCTTTTCAGCCCAACCGGAGTTGTACATCTTGGTGTAAGCATCCGGACGGAAGGTGGGAAGCACACGTGGGGAGAAGGTCGGATCCTGGGCAAGTGCCTTGTGGTCCTTCAGATCATCCAGTGGGTCATCGGTGGTAGCCAGGATCTCCAGGTTGAACTGCTCCGCCAGGGCGCGTGGGCGGAAGTCCGGCTTGGCCAGGATCTCGGAGAGCTCATCAAAGATATCATCAGAGTTCTCTGCGTTGATGCGATCTGGGTTGATACCGAAGACGTGTTCAAACTCCTGTTCCACCCAATAACCGGTGGCGGTGCCGGTGTAGAGATCCCAGTTGGAGGTGAAGACGCGCCAGGCCTCACGTGGGCTCTTGCCCTCGGTGCCACCGACGCGGAGGTCAGCCAGATCCACACCTGCGGAATGCAGCATGCGGGTCAGGTAGTGGTCCGGGCTGATCAGTAGTGAGGTGGGATCAGAAAAAGCCTCATCCTTGACGAACATGGAGGCTTCTAGATGGCCATGGGGGGAGATGATGGGAAGGTCTTCAACGTGGGTGAGAAGGCGGCGGGCAATGTCGCGGGTGCCGGGGTCCGCAGGAAGGAGCCTGTCGGGGTTGGCAGCGTGTGAAGTACTCATATCCTCATGATTGCCCGGTGGGAGAAGCTAATTCAATTTGTTGCCAATTGTTTCAGTGGGACACACGGGAATCTGACGCAGTTGAGTGATGATTCACATGAATTCAGGAGGTGACCTTCAAGGTGGACTCTCGGATAATGAGCCTGGTGGGCAATTCACGGGGTTTGGCCATCAATGGAGCTTTCATCCCTTTGATCAGGGCGATCAGGTTGGCGGTGCCTACCCGGCCCACAGCTCTGAGGGGTCCTGCGACGGTGGTGAGTGTGGGGGAGCTGAGCACGGAGATCTCCGTATTATCGAATCCCACCACCGCCACATCCTGTGGGATCCGCACCTTATTCATCCGTGCCTGCTGCATGAAGCCCATCGCCACCAGGTCGTTGAAACAGATCACGGCATCGGTGGGATTCTTTGCCCACACTTCAAACGCTCTGCGGCCCCCGATGAAGGAGGGCTCCTCCACGGGCAGTTGACGCAGTGTGGGCTTGGCCAGGTTACGCATGCGGGCTGGTTGCAGCGTCACGGTCCGGGACACCTTGAGGGAGGTTGCTCCCGCATTATCTGTGAAGAGGGAACCCAGCGCATTGGCGGCATCCACGATGCCACGCCACCGGGTGGAATCCGACCAGGAGTTGTAGGGACCTGCGATATAGGTCAGGGAGGTGCACCCCTGATCCACCAGGTGAACCACAGCCTTGACCGCGCCGTCGTAGTTATCCACCATCACACTCGGGATGCCGGAGACCGGCCTGCTCAACATCACCGTGGGCAGCCCGCGTGCAATCTTCTGGATCTCACTGGAATCCATCCGTGAGGACGCCAGCAACAGACCATCCACATGCGGCAGGATCCGAGCGATGGCCTCACGCGCCCTGGGCACAGATTCATTGGTATTGATCAGGGTGACCATCATGTCCTGGGCGGCAGCTGCATGTTCAGCACCGCGGAAGATCTCCACGAAGAAGGGATTAGATATGTCAGTGGCCACCAATCCGATCACACCGGTATGGCGGGTCTGATCAGAACGGATATCTGAACCGGTTTGGAGATCATTGCCATATCCGACCTCCTGGGCCGCCAATCTCACCTTTTCCGCAGTTTTGAAACTCACACGACCAGGCTGGGAGAATGCGCGGGACACTGTGGAGGGAGAAACACCCGCAGCGCGGGCCACATCATAGATGGTGGGCTGCTGCTCCACACCACCGTCAGTACCCCGCTGTTTCATGAATCTGAGTATATCGCCCGGGGCGAAGTTCGTCCCCGATGCACCAGGTGCAGGCCCTGAGCACTTCTCTGGGCGGTGAGCCCAACCCGCAAACGCCAGTAGGGTGGACGTTTACCGAAACCATAGAACAGACCATAGAACCGGACCTGTGAAGGACCCAGTCATGAGCACACATCCTTTGACCATGCCCATCCCGGAATATTTTGCGGAAATACTGGACTCTGTCCGAGGGGACAGGTCTGGAGAGGTGGCCCAGTACATACCGCAGCTCAAGGTTGCAGACCCCAACAGGTTGGCGCTGGCGATGTGTACTGTCGACGGCCATATCTACAGTGCAGGCGATGATGACACTGAGTTCACCATGCAGTCACTGTCCAAGCCCTTCGCTTATGCGCTGGCACTTCAAGAACACGGTCCGGACAAGGTTTTCCAGACCGTGGGGATGGAACCCTCGGGTGAGGCCTTCAATGAATTGTCACTGGATGGGCTCACCAACCGCCCGGTCAACCCCATGATCAATGCCGGCGCCATCGCCGTGAACCAGCTGATCAACGGTGAGGACTCCTCTGTGGAAGACCGCGTGGAGAAGATCCGTCAGTACTTCTCCGACCTGGCAGGTCGTGAGCTGACCATTGACCGCCAATTAGTAGAAAGCGAGATGGAAGGGGCCGAACGCAACCTCTCCATCGCCCACATGCTGCGCAACTACGGGGTCATTGAAGATGATGCGCATGATGCAGTGCTCAGTTACACCCTGCAGTGCGCCATCAAAGTGACCACCTGCGACTTGGCAGTGATGACCGCAACCCTGGCTGCCGGTGGCACCCAGCCGCTGACCGAGAAAAAGCTTGTCGACGCCAAGGTTAGCCGTCTGACCCTGTCCATCATGGCGTCATCCGGCATGTACGACGAAGCAGGACAGTGGCTGGCCACTGTGGGCATACCGGCAAAATCAGGTGTCTCAGGAGGGCTCATCGGGGTGCTCCCCGGCCAGTTGGGGCTGGCCACCTTCTCCCCACGGCTCAACAAGCAGGGCAATCCGGTCCATGGTGTTGAGGTGTTCCAGCGGCTATCTGATGACATGGGCCTGCACCTGATGTCTGCTGAGCTGCTCACCCAGCACGCGATCCGGTCCATCTCTGAGAAAAATGGTGTCACCACCATCCAGCTGCAGGGTGCGGTGAACTTCTCAGCTGCGGAGAATTTCCTCTTCTCCATCACAGAGCATGACTTTGTGGGGGAGACGGTGGTGTTGGATATTTCCCGTGTGCCAATGTTTCGCCCCATGGGACGCCGTATGGTCAAGGAAGGGCTGCGGCGTATCCGGGACCACGGTTTTGAGGTGGCCATTCTTGATCCCGAGGACCTCCTACCGGATTTCACCTTTTCTGATGGGACGGTCTGTCGGCAGATCTCCAGTCTCAGGGAACTCTGACCTCAGGTAGTTTTGTCGGGGAGTTGCACGGTAATCTGCACAGCACTATCAAACAGGAGTTTTCATGAATAAGAAGATGTTCAAAGCAGTGCCCGTCCTGGTCGGTGGCCTGGTGTTTGGTGCAACGCTGACCGCCTGTGGAAGCTCAGATGGAGTTGATTCTGTAGAGGCGCAAACCGGCACTCAGCTGCAGGAACTCCTGCTTACTGCCGAGGAAAGTGGCCTGGACGGTGCCACGGAGACAAATGACACCGTTCTGGAAGGCGAGACCATTCCCCTCGTTGTGGTGTCGGAGGCTGAAAAATTTGATGGTGCTTGTGGTGAAGCACTCCAGGCAGCTGAAGCGGCCGAGCTGAACACCGTCGCTTCTGCGGCACGCACCCTGGACCGTGGGGATGGTGACACCGGGGTGGCGATCGCACAGTTCTCAGTGGCTGATTCAGATATTTACCCGGCACAGCTTTATGCCGATATCGCTGAGGCCTGTACCGATCCGATCAAGGATGATGAAACCGGTGCAGAATACAGCTTTACCCCACTGGGCTCAGATGTTGATGGTTTCATCTTCGACATCAAGGTCACCCCAGGTAATGAATCATCCAGCGTGATGATGCTTGAGGATCTGGGCAACCACCATATTCTTGTTGCAGGCATGGACGCTGATGAGGACACCACCCGACAGGTTTTCGATGCCCAGGTGAAGAAGACCCGGGATGGGTTGACCTCAGCAGGGGAGTAGATCCCTTAGCGGTTCTGGTACCAGATCGTGCCGCTGAGAACTGTGGCAAAAGCAGTCCACGCGGCATAGGGGAGAAGGCAAGCACCACGTCGGCTATCCACAGCCATCGTTTTCTGGACCAAGCCTGCGCTTGAAGCTGCCAACGCAGCTGCCTCCAAGGTGGCGGTCCCTGCCTTTTTGCCGGTGAAGAACAGAATACTCCATCCCGTATTGAGGACAAGGTTTACTGCGAGTGCGTCACGCAGTTTCTTGTGCTCCACCACCCTGTCCTGTTCCTCCAGATCAGCCAGGGTCTGGCCCACCACTGTTGCGATGTCGATGTACAGGGCAGTCCAGGCCAGGGGGAAACCCCACCCGGGAGGCTGGATTGCAGGCTTTCTTAACGATGTGTACCAGGCTGAGGAAGTATCGGTTGCCGCAGATCCCACAGCAGCAGTGGTGAGAACTGCTGCAGATGTGAGTCCAATGGTGCGGTAGCGCCGCTGTTTGCGCGTACCCAGCTGTTGATAAGCTTGGCGGAGTCGGGTGAGAGGCGTGAAAGTATCCATAAATAAGATTCTATGGAAACTGGGTTACGTACGCTGCAGAAATAAAAATAACCCCCGTTCCTGATGTCAGGTAACGGGGGTATGTGGTGCGCCATCCTGGGATCGAACCAGGGACCCTCTGATTAAGAGTCAGATGCTCTACCAATTGAGCTAATGGCGCATGATGCTTGTTAAGATACCTTCAGTTGGCTTCAAGAAGCAAACCGCAGCCTGTGGGAACAGGCTGCGGTTCATTTCTTCGCTGTGCGCCATCCTGGGATCGAACCAGGGACCCTCTGATTAAGAGTCAGATGCTCTACCAATTGAGCTAATGGCGCAAGCTGCCTGAGATGAATACCTCGCTTGCAACGAGGAAAAATATAGCAGTTTCTTCAATCTCTTGTAAAGTCTGCAGGTCAGGGCGCACTTTTGGGTAGATGCGATGGTGCCTGTCGGGCGACTTGCTGTAGGGGTTGTGCTACGGTGATTGGGGACTATTTGTTGCCAAAACCGTATTCACTGTTTGATTGGGTAACGTTCCCTTGCAGTGAAGCGATGATTAAAGCAGTTTCTTCATGGGTCTGCGTGTAGTCTGAGCAGTGTTTCGGCCTGGGCGCAGAGTGAGTGGCTTCGGGAATATTTTCTGCATGATTGCTGTTGAGTGTTCCTGGATGTTTGTAGCGTTATTTGAGGATCGGTCTGTGGGGTAGTCCTGCAGGCAGCTGTGTTGTGTTTGTGCCGGGAGGGCGAAAGCAGTTGAAGAGGGTTCGTGGAATCGTGGCGGGCTCGGCGTTGGCGTTGCTGACGGCGAGCGCCCTGCTGCTCAGTGGCTGCACTATTGAGCGAAACAGTCACGCGCAGGAAAACAACCCGGAGATGTCCTCTTCTGGTGTGGATGGTGGCGAGGTTGCAGAGGCCCTGCCGCCGGTGGCTTCTGTGGAAGACGGTGCCGTGGATGTTGATCCTTCTGAAGCTATCATCGTGAAGTCCCTGGGTGAAGGCCTGAAGGAAGTAACCATGGTCAATGAAGAGGGCTACCAGGTTGAGGCCGCATACTTCGACGATGAGCCAACCTGGGCCACTGCCGAGGCGCTCGGATACAACCGCACCTACACAATTACCGCCACCGACCGGAATGGGGAGACCTCCACCACGGTGTTCTCCACCGCACAGCCTGCAGCCACCACCTCTGTGGCGCTGTCGCCACTGGCTGATTCCGTCGTGGGGGTTGGCCAGACCATCGGGTTCCGCTTCGGTCAGGTCATCTCAGACCGCCATGCTGCTGAAGCAGCAATCACGGTGACCACCTCCCCGGAGGTCGAGGGCGGTTTCTACTGGTTGAATAACAGGGAGCTGCGTTGGCGCCCGGCGGAGTACTGGGAGCCGGGCACCGAGGTGACTGTCACCGCAGACATCTATGGAACTGAACTCGGTGATGGGGTGTGGGGTGCGTCTGATAACGCCACCAACTTCACCATCGGTGACCGGGTGGAAACCGTGGTGGATGATGCTACCAAGTCCATGTCCGTCTACCAGAACGGAAATCTGCTGCGCACCATCCCGGTATCTCTGGGACGCGATAACTCTGAGTGGGCAACGCCCAATGGCACCTACATCATCGGTGACCGCAACCCGGAGATGATCATGGATTCCACCACCTTCGGTCTTGGATATGCAGAAGGTGGTTACCGCACCCCGGTGAAGTATGCGACCCAGATGTCCTATTCCGGCATCTATGTCCACGCGGCCCCGTGGTCTGTGGGGGCGCAGGGCAATACCAACACTTCCCATGGTTGTATCAACGTGACCACTGAGGCTGCCGAATGGTTCCAGAATGTGGTCAAGCGTGGGGATATCGTGACGGTGAAGAATACCGTTGGCACCACACTGAGTGGTTATGACGGATTGGGTGATTGGAATATTCCATGGTCCGTCTGGGGCGAGGGCAACGCCGACGAGACTTCGGCCTGGTAGCCCGTCATCAGGGTCTGCTGGAGGGGTGGCCATAATCCCTCCAGTGATATTAATATTGCCTGCATTAATACTCTGAACTAGACTGACAATCTGTTTTTCAACCGGCGGACAATCTCCCGCGCCCAGCACTTTTTATTGCTGGTGCGATGAGGGGGACTGACTGCCGGTATTGCGTGTTTTGTAGCTTAAATTGTCGAGTGTAGGGCCAAGGGGATAACTAGATGCCACCGTTGAGGCAGATCGGGGAGTGGGTGGACCGTTTCGGTTTCACCCACCAGGAGCTGTCTCCAACTGTGCCGCCAAGCGCCCCAATCCGCCAGACACGCGTCCCAGGCCCCATTGAAAAGGCCTGGTCACAAGCATTGAGCATCGGTGGGGAGCAGGCAGCCCGCCAATGTGGCGACATGGCTGTCACCGCGCTGGCCCAGCCCAATCCCATCATCTCTGAGGATCCAGACGGCGATCCTGACATGCGGCTCTACACCTGGGTGGTGGAAAGCCCCGGTGCCCATTCCGTATTGATGTGGGCCAACGGTGTATTTGATCACGCCAATGTTCAAGACTCAGAAATGCACCGGCTGGAGGGCTCTGATCTGTGGACCCTCACTCTGCGCATGCCCGCTGATTGGCGCGCCAGCTACACCATCACCTCCTGGGACCATGAGGAGGTACCCCCGTGGAGTACCGCAACTGACCGCTCAGAGATCCGTCGGGCCGCGATGGCCAACGGGCGTCTTGACGAGCGCAATGTCGGTCGCGTCATGAACTCCTCCCTGGTGGAAGGCCCCGCGGCGCTGGTGGACCGGTGGACGGCGACGTCGCAAAGCACCTGCACCAATGAGCACACCCTGGATGACACCCGGTTCTGGGTCTATGCGCCGCAGGACGTAGCGGAAAAGACCCCACTGCTGATCCTGTTCGACGGTCAGCACTGGAATGGTGCCCTGCATCTGCCAGCACAGGTTGATGCGGCGATCCGCGCCGGCATCTTGCCACCCGTGCACATCCTCATGATCGATGCACAGGACACCGACCACCGGTGGGACACCGTCGGTGTGCCCGGTGGCCAGGTGGATACGCTTATCGACGCCATCCTCCCGCACGTCCGCGAGAACTACCGCGTTTCCCCGCGTGGCGAGGACACCATCGTCTCCGGTGTCAGTTTCGGCGGCCTGGCCTCCCTGTGGGCGCTGGCGCTCTCTGATGGCGAGATCGGCCATGCCATCGCCCAGTCACCCAGCCTGTGGCGTTTTGATGTCGCTGATGCCCTCTCCGCTGCTGAGAACTGGGTGTCCATCCACCTGCAGGCTGGCAAATACGAAAATGAAATGCTCCGCCTCTCCCACAAACTGGCAGAAGATCTCTCCGGAGACATCCGTGATGTCCGCGTGCAGAAGGTCCACGGCGGCCACGACTGGGCCTGGTGGCGCGTTCACATGCTGACCGAGCTCACCAAGCTCCTCTACAGCCGTTAGTCTTCGAAGTGGCTGGCGAAACGTTCATTTGCCGCTGTCGCAGCAGTCTCACATTCTGTAGAAGTAGGACCGGGCTCCGCAGCAAAGAAGGAACGACGGTAATAATCCAGTTCACGGATGGACTCCACGATATCGGCCAGGGCGCGGTGCGCCAGGCCCTTCTGCGGCTGCTTGTAATACACCCGCGGATACCAGCGGCGAGCCAATTCCTTCACCGAGGACACATCCACCATGCGGTAGTGCAGAGCAGCATCTAGACGCGGCATCTGCTCACGGATGAAGGCACGGTCCGTGGCAATGGAATTACCAGCCAGAGGCGCCGGGTGGGCGGGATCGCAGTGCCTCTCAATCAGCGCCAGAACCGCATCCTCAGCCTCCTTCAGGGACACCGTGGAGGACTTGATCAGCGGGGTCAGACCGGAGGAATCATGCATGTTGGTGACAAAGTCATCCATCTGCGCCAATTCCTCCTCAGTGGCATGAACCACCAGATCAACACCCTCACCGAGGATGTTGAGGTTGGCATCGGTGACAAGTGCTGCAACCTCCACGATGACGTGGCGCTCCAGATCCAGACCGGTCATTTCAAGATCGACCCACACCAAGCGGTCATCGCGGGCAGCAACAGTGGGGAAATTATCCCCATTAACATCAGACATTAAGAATTCTTTCTAACTCATCTTTGAATAGACCCAGCCCATGACGGGGGAAAGCACAGCCGTCGGGGCAATGGCGGATACTGCATTCATGGCCTTGGACAATGGACCCGGCACCACACGGCGACGGTTCTTCGACAGTGCACGTAGTGTCTCGGCAGAGCAGGACTCGTAGGTCGTCCACAGGAAATCAGGCACCACCTTGTCAATGATGGACTGTTCAGCCTCAGGGACCACGGCCTCGCGGACAGGTCCCGGAGCCAGCAGGGTGCAGGCCACACCCGTGCCACGAAGCTCATAATGAAGTGCCTCGGTAAACGCATTCACACCGGCCTTGGTGAGAACATAGGTGGCATTGTTGGGGATCGGCACGTTGCCGGCAGCAGAGCCGACATTGCAGATTGCGCCGGTGCCACGCTCAATCATACCGTCGAGAACTGCACGGGTTAGCTCAAAGACAGCAGTGGCATTCAGATCGAACTGGGCTGTTTCATAGGTCCAATCCTGATCCTTGAAGGGACCGAAGCTGGCGATACCGGCGGAGTTGATGATGATGTTGATCTCGCGACCCTTGATTTCATCAACCAGTTTTCCCCGCTGCTCACGGTCAGCCAGATCCACAGCACGGACCTCCACGATCACGCCGTGCTTGTTCTCCAACTCACCGGCGATCTCCTGCAACAGCTCACCGCGACGTGCTACCAGGATCAGGTTGTGTCCATAACGGGCCAGATCCCGTGCTATCGCCAGGCCGATTCCCTGACTTGCGCCAGTGACAACTGCGCGGGCGCTCTGGCTTGGGATTGGCAATGCCATGAAAGCTCCTTGAATTTGATGATCACTAACGGACTAATCGTACGTTATAACGCACCCAACCAGCCGAGTCCCTCCACAGTGGTGCCAGCAGGATGATATTCAGCACCAATGGCACCGGTGTAGGGGAGGGAATCAAGAAGCTGGAAGATATGAGCATCGTTGACCTCGCCTGTGCCAGGCTCCGTGCGCGCCGGAACACTGGCCACCTGCACATGTCCCAGCAGGCCGGCATCATGAAGGGCGGTGAGGTGGCGGCTAAGATCCCCGTGGATCTGTTGGACATGGAAGATGTCAAAGAGGATCTTCGCATTGGGGATATCGCGGATGAGGCTGATGGCTTGACCTAGATCACGGAGGAAATACCCTGGCACCGTGTGGTGGTTGATCGGCTCCACCACCACGAGCACCCCCTGTTGAGCAGCCATCGCGGCAGCGGTACGAACATTGCGGACATAGGTTGCAGTTACATCTGGAGTGGTGGGTGCGATACCAGCCATCACATGAAGCTTGCTGGCACCCAGGGTGGTGGCATAGTGAAGTGCTACTTCAATGGACTCTGTGAAGTCTGTGGTTTCCAGTGCGGCGAGCCCGAAGGAGTCACCGGGAGGCGCATTGATGAGTGCCACTGGCAGACCAGCCCGGTGGACGCTGGCGGTGAGCTTATCCAGATCATGCTCGTAGGGGAACTGGAATTCCACAGCATCGAAGAGACCGGTATCCGCTGCAGCCTGAAATCTCTCCAGGAAGGGCAGTTCAGTGAAGAGAAGCGAGAGGTTCGCGGAAAATTTTGGCATTGATCAGTTTCCTGGTGACTAGGTTCATAAAATTGACTCAAGGTTGGGTTAGCAACAAATTTAGCCAAGAAACCACAGCAGCACCGCCGGGAAGAACTCCTCAGGTCAGTATTTCTCTGGTGGGGGTGTGCTGGTCAACGCGAGGGCTCCGTGATCCCTTTTTAGGTAATTCTCAGGTGATGTTAGAGTAGGTCTCGGATTCAGTCCCATTTCTAGAGTGGGATCAGCGAGGTTGTCCTTCGCCTGGATCCGGTAGGGGCGAGGGCCGCAATCTGTAGGGGGTTGCGGTCCTCCTTTGCATTTCCATGGAGAGCTGGCGGAGTCTGGCTCCCGAACAGGCCTAATTTTTGGTGGAAATGCAAGAAAACCCCTGACTTTGTTTCCAAAGTCAGGGGTTCTTCATCTTGGGGGTGGCTGACGGGGCTCGAACCCGCGACACCCAGGATCACAACCTGGTGCTCTACCAGCTGAACTACAGCCACCATTGCTGCATCAAATGCAGCGAGATTAACTCTAGCCCACTCTTTTGAAATAACAAAAACGCCAGGTAGCTGCGTTATTCGGAGGTTCCGACGGAAGATTTGTTGCTGTGGCGACCATTGTGGAAAATGAGGCTGGGAACTAAAAGACGAGACCAACCTGCTGGTCTTTCCGGCAGCTCCAACCAGAGGCTCATCGATTGTCCCAGCCTCTCGTGCCACTGGGCATCCCACCTGGCGCCGGGTTGTATCCTTGTCCCCATGAGTCTGTGGATCGATGCAAGTGCCGGGGTAGCTGGAGACATGTTGTTGGGCGCACTGGTTGATGCCGGAGCAAACCTGGAACAGATCCTCCAGGTCATTGACGCCGTGGTCCCAGGCGAGGTGCAGCTGAGTGCTGAGCAGGTCAATCGCGCCGGGCAGCGCTCGTTGAAGGTTGAGGTGGACACAGTTCATGAGCATCACTCGCACCGTACCTGGACCACCATCCGCACCATGTTGATTGATGCAGATATTCCAGAGCCGACCCGCAGCGACGCACTGGCTGTCTTTGAAAGAATCGCCCATGCTGAGGCCGCAGTCCATGGGGTGAATCCAGAAACCATCCACTTCCATGAGGTGGGCGCCCTTGATTCGATCGCTGACATCGTCGGGGTATGTGAAGCCATGAGACAACTGGGGGAGCAGGAGATCTTTTCGTCATCAATCGCTCTGGGCTCAGGCCGTATCCGGGCGGCCCACGGTGATATTCCCGTACCGGTGCCGGCTGTAGCCGAGTTGATGCGGGGATGGCCTGCGACCTCTGGTGGTGAGGGAGAACTGGCCACCCCGACCGGTGTCGCGCTGATCCGGCATTTCGCACAGGCAGCAGGACCCCTGCCCGATGGCGTGATTGCTCGTATCGGTGTGGGGGCCGGCACCAAGGATTTTCCCAATCGTCCCAACATCACTCGGGTGATCATCCTTGTGCAGGAGTCCGTGGCCAACTCTGATACCGGCCAGCTGGTGCAGCTGGAGGCAAATATCGATGACATGGATGCACGCCTGTGGCCAGGAGTGTTGGAACAGCTCTTTAGCATGGGGGCCCGTGACACGTGGCTGACCCCGATTCTGATGAAGAAGGGCAGGCCCGCACACACCATCCATATCCTGGCCCTGCCACAGGATGTAGCGGCCATCAAACAGGTGCTCTTTGCCACCACAACCACCTTCGGGGTGCGCTCCTGGACAGTGGAGCGGGAAGGCCTGGACCGCCGCTTCGAAACTATCACCGTGGATGGTCATCAGGTGCGGATGAAGATAGGTTCCCGCCAGGGAGTGGATCAGACCGCACAACCCGAATTTGACGATATCCAGGCAGCAGCAGTGGCCCTGGGCATCAGCGAGATGGAGGTACTACGCCGAGCCCAGCAGAGTTAACGCGCTGAGATCTGGGCCGCGAGATGCCCCGCGCCATAGCCATTATCGATATTGACCACCCCAACCCCCGGAGCACAGGAGTTGAGCATGGTCAACAGTGGCGCGATGCCACCGGAGCCTGCGCCATAACCCACAGATGTCGGCACCGCCACGATGGGGCAGGACACCAGACCACCCACCACACTCGGCAACGCACCATCCATGCCGGCGGCGATGATGATGACACCTGCCCTGTGCAGTTCCTCCTCATAGCTGAGCAGACGGTGAATACCAGCCACACCCACATCCGCAATCAGGGAGACAGCACGGCCCAGGTAACGGGCAGTATGCATGGCCTCCTTGGCCACCGGAAGATCAGAGGTACCAGCACACAACACCAACACCGAGACCCCGGTGGGTTCAGGTGCCACCGCAGGATAAGCCAGGAAACGGGCATCCGGATCATAGAAGACATTGTTCAACACCTCCATGACAGCAGCAGCCTGCTCCGGCTTGACCCGGGTGAACAACGTCGTCTGCTCCGCATCACGCAGACTCAGCGCAATGGCTGCCACCTGCTCGGTGGTTTTGCTCTCGCAATAGATGGCTTCCGGATAACCACGGCGGCGAGCCCGGTCAAGATCAAGATGGGCGAAATCGCCGACCTTCCTGGTGCGCTCCTCGCTCACAGGCTCCCCTTCGCATTGAGAATGGACAAGGTCATCGCCCCGGATTGAATACCCCGAAGATCAACCACCGCATAGGTGAAACCAGCCCGGGCCGATGAAGCCTGGATCTCCGCGGAAACCTCAGGGGCGTTGGCGCGGGGGATTTCGCCCACAAGCAACTCAATGCGGGCAATATCATCATGGTGGCGCACACGGGAATCACTGAAACCAAGCTGATAGAGCGTCAACTCCAGAGCCTCAACCTGCTTGAGTTTCTCCTCCGTGACCTCATGACCATGTGGGATCCGTGACGCCAGGCAGGGAGCCGCAGGCTTATCCGCAACCGGCAACTGGAAAGCACGTGCAACACTGCGCACATCCGCCTTGCTCAAACCAGCATCAGAAAGCGGACGCAGGACACCATGTTCCGTGGCAGCACGCGCGCCGGGACGGTCAATGCGCGTGGAATCATCAGCATTCTCACCATAAGCCACCGCAGAGAGCCCATGGGCCTGGATGAGGGAATCATCGATGACCTCAAACATCTCCTTCTTGCAGAAGTAGCACCGGTCCACATCGTTGGCGCGGTACCCCTCCACCGCCTGCTCATCAGTGGTGATCTGAATGACCTGCGCACCAATGAACTCAGCAGTGTCCAGCGCCAGGGCCTTTTCCCGGGATGCCAGGGAAGGGGAGACCGCCATGATCGCCAGGACCCGGTCAGGCCCCAGAACATGGTGGGCGATGGCCAACAGGGTCGCGGAATCAACACCACCGGAATATGCGATGCCCAACCGGCCCTCAGCGGGAAGATGCTTTGCGACGCGGTCGATGAGTTTGCCAGCTACTGCAGCTGGCTGGGGAAGAGGCATGGTGAGGTGACTTGAACCTTTCGGTGCTGAAGATTTAACTGGTGCTTACAGGACTAAATTCTTGGTTTCCAACCGGTGCAGGATCTCACCGGCATTTTCCATGATCAGGGTATCCGGATCAGCGGCAAAGCCATCCCAGTCCAGCGTGTTGGGATCTGCATAACCAAGGTTGTAGGCAGCACAGACCTCCGGGGAGACCTGGGACGCCAGGGTGACGTTGATACGCAGCTTCTCCTCACCGGTCTCCGGATCATATGTTCCAAGGCCACGGACGTGGGTGGAATGTGCGATCTCGCCCCAGGGGTGGTCCTTGAACTTGTCCCACTGCTTGGTGAAATACTCGATGCAGTGATAACCGATATCACCGATACCGGGGTGCATTTCTGAGATCTCCGTGATGTGTGGGGCATAAACAATGATCTCACCCCCATCAGCACACACCGGTTCCATCTTGTACACGCCCTTGGCGCCGGTCCAGAGATCCTCATACATCTCCGGAACCTTCGACACAATGCGCTGATAAGGCTCATCCACCCACTTGATGTGGGTACGTGATGCCACCTGGGCGTTGGCAGCCCACGCGGAACGGGTGGTACCAAAAGCAACCGAATGCAGGTTGGTGGCACCATCATCACCGGAGGTGGCCACATAGGTGATGGCCAGTTTCTCGCCCTGGATCATCTCGGCGGAAGTGTCGATGAGCTGACGCACCGGGGTGATGCCCAGAGTTCCGATGATGTCAGATGCGGTGATCAGGGCACCGACCCAGTGAGAGATATCAATGACATCATGAACGGAACAACCCGGGAAGAAGTACTTATTACCACCGGAGAAACCCACCACCTCATGCGGGAAGACCGGGCCGACAACCAGGTTCACATCAGACTCAGCGACGATCTTGTTGATCTGCACGGCCATGTCGCGGTCAGTGAGCAGCCCGCGGGTGAGACGCTCAATCTCTGCTGCCGGAACAGTGCCCAGAGTGGCGATGGCCTCCGGGTTCTGCCAATCATGATTGAGCACGGTGGCCTTGGGAAAACGCTGCGCAATGGTCTGGCCTGCAGGAACATCCAGCAGCTTTGCGATGGCGGATTCCTCCATCGCCGCGTGGGTACCCAGGGCGATCAGGATGGTGATGGACTTCGCCCGATCTGCGATGGCATCATAAGCCGCCTGGATCATCAGGCCATGCGGACCGGAACGGGTCCCATCAGGAATGACAATGCAGACACTCTTGCCATCCACATCAGTGGTGGCCAGCTGCTCCGTGACGAAGCTACGAGCCTGCTCTGCAGTGAGCTGATCAGTGGCACTACCCAGCAACGCTGCGGACTCAGCGAGACCCTCCGGCACGGGAAGGGTGAGACTTTCCTTATTCATACCTTTCAGTGTCCTTGGTGCCCACCAAGTTTTCAACACCTTGCCAGTTGTTGCAGGCGATGCTCTGCACGGGAGCACCACCGAGATTGGCAGCGAAACCCTCTGTGATCTGAAAGATAGGGGCCATGAAGACTCATAACATCGCACGTCCGTGGACTGTGGTGACAACCGCAGAATGGGAAGGGCGACCCCAAGTCTGGTCTTTCATTAGAAAGGCCTCCAGCACCATCGTCAATACTGGTACCGTGTGGGCAGCGTCGGCCGTTGGGGTCGGCTACCTTTCCTGGCGCTGGTGGAAGCCTTCGTCACCGGGAAACTCACCCCCTAGAGATCATGCCTTGGCCGCAGTACTACGCACTCCTTGTCTGCGGGGTGTTCCTGGTTTGTGCCGGTGAATGTGGTTTCATCTGGGTGCTATGGAACCCGACTAGAAGGATGGCCACGGTGTGCCCAGGAGTGGGTAAAGGGCCCTTTCTAAAGCTAAGAAAGTGCCCTCTACCTGCAGATATATTGTGCCCCCAGCAGGATTCGAACCCGCGACCAACCGGGTAGAAGCCGGTTGCTCTAATCCACTGAGCTATGGAGGCGTCGGATGGAAATACGGTCTACCAAAAGTGGTGAACCAAGCCATCCAAGAAACACACTATATAGGGTGCGCACAGGAAATCATCACAGACCCCCTGTGTGAATGGCCACAAAATCAATCCACCAAGGAACTTTAGCGCACACCCGTGTTCGGCTACCAACCAGATTCTGAAAACTGCCCGACTAGGGATACCAGTGGGAGCGGGGTTAGATTGGGGAATATGGATGAGCAGGTCGCAGACAGTGGTACCCCGGGACACACCCCGGTGGCCCCTGATGCAAGAAGTGAATCAATTATCTCGAATACACATGGTGGGGGAGCAGCCCCGGTGAAGAACCGGAGGGTTCGTTCCACCTGGCCTCTCTATGTGCTCTTTGTCATTGTGGCGGGCATCGTCGGTGGAACCATCTCCTGGGGTTTCCTGTCTGATTCGCTGGCAGCACTGGGTATCCCGGATCCAGGCACCATCACCACCGCAGGCCTTCCCTTCCTCCGGGGATCAGCCTGGATAGTTGCCGCACTGTCTGTGGGCAGCTTCCTCACCTCCACCTTCCTCATCAGTCCGCGCACCGTGGATGGGGTCAATGACTTGAAGCGGGGTGTGCTCAACGTTGATGGCACACTGGCTGCCCGCACAGGCTCTGTTGCGGCGATCTGCTTTGGCCTCATCGGTATTCTGATGATCCCCCTGGTCATGTCTGATCTATCTGGTCAGCCCTTCTCCACGGCGGTGCAACCAGCCAACTGGGCAGTGGCTTTTGAACAGGTTGCTCTGGCCAAGGCCTGGGGATGGTGTTCCGTCTTTGCCTTTGTCACCGGCATCGCAGGACTATTCACCCACCGCTGGTTAGCACAGCCACTACTGTTCATCGGGTCGATCGCCATGATCATCCCTCTCGGATTGGAGGGGCACTCAGCAGCAGGTGGTGACCATGATTATGGCACCAACTCCCTGCTGTGGCACCTGTTGTTCATGGTCCTGTGGGTCGGTGGGCTCATGGCTCTCATCGCGCATTGTCGACGCCTCGGACCGGACCTGGATCTGGCAATCAAGCGCTATTCCCATATCGCCACCTTCGCTCTGTTCGGTATCGCAGCTTCAGGCGTGGTCAACGCAGCACTTCGCATTGAATGGTCTGACTGGTTCACCACCCGTTATGGACTGATCGTGGTAGCCAAGGCTGTTGGTGTGATTGTGCTGGCGGGCTTCGGTTTCATCCACCGCGCAGCAGTGATCCCGAAGCTCCGGAAGGATCCAAGTAACTCCAAATTGTTCGCCAGTGTGGCCATCGTTGAAGTCATCGTGATGGCTGCAGTCACCGGCATTGCGATCTCCATGGGACGCACCCCGCCACCACCACCACGTGACCCCAACCTGTCCTACATGGCCATTGAGATCGGCTATGACCTCTGGGAAGAACCAACACTGACCTCGGTGTTCACCATGTGGCGTTTCGACGTCATGCTCGGAACCATTGGAATTCTGCTGGCCGTGTTCTACCTGCGTGGTCTCTACGTCCTGCACCGCAAGGGCAAGAAGTGGAACCATTTGCGCACCTTCTGGTGGATCCTGGGCTGCATCACCCTGGTGGTCACAGTGTCTTCCGGTATCGGAATGAACATGCCGGCAACCTTCTCCATGCACATGGTTGCCCACATGCTCCTCTCCATGGTTGTACCGGTGTTCCTGGTTCTGGGAGCACCACTGACCTTGATCCTGGAATCCGTCGATGCCGGTGAACCAGGCCGCCCGAATATGCATGACTGGGTGAAGGCGATGGTGGATAACCCACTGATGAACTTCATCATGCACCCGGCTGTGAACACCATCCAGTTCATCCTGATCTTCTACTTCCTCTACCTGACCCCGCTGTATGACGTCATGGTTTCTGAGCATGCCGGCCACCTGATCATGAACTTCGTCTTCGTGATCTCCGGTTATGTCTACTACTGGGAAATGATCGGTCCTGACATGAAGCCGGTGGAGCGCACCCACGTCTCCCGTCTGGCCTGGCTGACCTTCTCCATGCCCTTCCACCTCTTCTTCGGCGTTTATCTCATGCAGCTGCAGGAGATCCTGGCAGAGGACTTCTATGCACGCCTGGATCTGCCGTGGCATGTGGATCTCGCCTATGACCAGCTGGTTGGCGGTGGCATCGCCTGGGCATCAGGTTCCTTCCCACTCATCGTGGTCTTCGGTTACCTCTTCCGTGGCTGGCTCCGTGAAGAGCGTGTTGTCGAGGCGAAATATGAGCAACGTGCAGCGGAAACTGGCTTTGCGGACATGGAGGAATACAACCAGATGCTGGCCCGGATGAACCAGGGACATGACATGCACAGTGACTACTACAACGAGGAATTCAAGAAGGAATAACGAGTTATTCGAACGTACCCCCTGTCAAGTGTCCAGGGGCTTCGGCGGCGCCAATCTGTGGATGGTTTTTTCTATCCACAGAGTGGCGCCCCATCTGTTTTACCAGTGGTGATATTCCTGCCAGACTGCGCGGTGAAAGCACAAACAACATTGCAGAGAAAGGCACATCTACCATGTTTAACTCACCGATCACGATCACTGGACGCATCGTGGAAGACCCGACCTACTACGTGAATAAAGACAACACCGATGGCGTGCTGCGGCTCAGGATCGCCAGTTCCAGGTCCTTTCTGAAGGAACAAGAATGGAAGAATGTCGATCAGCTCTACATCACCGTGGAAGCCTGGGGCAGGCTGGGTATCAATGCCCATCAGGCACTGCTGAAGGGAACTGCGGTGATCATTCACGGCACGCTCTACACAAACAGCTGGAAGGTCCCGGCTCCAGAAGGAGAATCCCCAGATAAGGAATCATCACGGCAGGAAATCCGTTTACGTGCCTCATCCATCGGCGTGGACATGAACTACTACAAGGTGGGCTTCAAGGATGCCCGCCCGCTGCTGGAAAGCAACCTCCATGGGGTGGAGATCCCCGGAGGAGATGGCGAAACCTACCCAGATGTCAGCAGGAGGACTCAGGTAGAGAGGAAGGATCCCGCTGCAGAAACCACACCGGAACCCGCACCAGATGCCACATCAGAGACTTCAAACCCCGCTGCAGCCTCTGCTCCAGGTTCAATAACCGCCCAGACTTCGATGCCGGACTCCGAGACCAAACAGGAGCAAACTGGAAAACCACATCGTGAGCTTGTCGGAGCTACAGCACGGGTGGGCAATACCAACCCACCGTTTTGAACTGAAGTCTGAAAACCCACCATGCCAGCACCTGCCTGAGCAACACTGGCAGTCAGCCTCCCCACCTGCCCCGGTGCGTGCCGGGAAAGCGACTGGGGAAGCTGCTGTTATCGGTGGGTTTTCCCATGGTTGGCAAATTTGATCAATACCTATTATCTCGGGGTGCCGTTATCGGTCCAGCTCATGTAATCTGTAGCGTTGAGTACTCAAACGCAATATCGCAAATAAGGGGATACATTGGGCGAGTTCATCTACACGATGAGAAACGTGCGCAAGGTCGTTGGTGAAAAGGTCATTCTTGACAACGTCACCATGGCTTTCTACCCAGGCGCCAAGATCGGTGTCGTCGGCCCGAATGGTGCTGGTAAGTCCTCGATTCTGAAGATCATGGCCGGCCTGGATCAGCCGTCGAACGGCGACGCATTCCTCGATCCGGGAGCCACCGTTGGCATCCTGATGCAGGAACCAGTGCTGAACGAAGAAAAGACCGTTCGTCAGAACGTTGAAGAAGGTCTCGGCGAGATCTTCGAGAAGAAGCAGCGCTTCGAAGCCATCGCTGAGGAGATGGCCACCAACTACACCGACGAACTCATGGATGAGATGGGTGTTCTGCAGGAAGCACTTGATGCTGCAGATGCCTGGGAAATCGATTCCAAGATCGAACAGGCTCTTGACGCACTACGTTGCCCTCCGGGAGACGAGCCTGTCACGCACCTCTCCGGTGGTGAGCGTCGTCGTGTTGCACTGGCCAAGCTGCTGCTCTCAGAGCCTGACCTGCTGCTGCTGGATGAGCCTACTAACCACCTGGACGCTGAGTCCGTGCTGTGGCTGGAGAAGCACCTGGCTGATTACAAGGGTGCTGTCCTGGCTGTCACACACGACCGTTATTTCCTGGACCACGTTGCTGAGTGGATTTGTGAGGTTGACCGCGGAAAGCTGCACCCCTATGAGGGCAACTACTCCACATACCTGGAGAAAAAGGCAGAGCGTCTCGAGGTCGCAGGCAAGAAGGATCAGAAGCTTCAGAAGCGTCTGAAGGACGAGCTCGCATGGGTTCGCTCCGGCGCCAAGGCACGTCAGGCCAAGAACAAGGCCCGTCTGCAGCGCTACGAGGAGATGGTCACAGAAGCCGAGAAGTACAAAAAGCTCGACTTTGAAGAAATCCAGATCCCAACCCCACCACGCTTGGGCAACAAGGTTGTGGAGGTCGAGAACCTGATCAAGGGCTTCGACGGACGCACCCTCATCAAGGACTTGTCCTTCACCTTGCCGCGTAACGGCATCGTGGGCGTCATCGGACCCAACGGCGTGGGTAAGACCACCCTGTTCAAGACGATTGTCGGTCTGGAAGATCCGGATGCCGGCGACGTCACGGTTGGTGAAACCGTTCAGCTGTCCTATGTTGACCAGGGCCGTGAGAACATCGACCCGGAGAAGAGCGTGTGGGAGGTTGTTTCTGACGGACTGGATTACATCATCGTCGGCCAGAACGAAATGCCATCCCGTGCCTACCTCTCCGCTTTCGGTTTCAAGGGCGGCGACCAGCAGAAGCCATCCAAGGTTCTTTCCGGTGGTGAGCGTAACCGCCTGAACCTGGCGCTGACGCTGAAGCAGGGTGGCAACCTGATCCTGCTCGATGAGCCTACAAACGACCTTGATGTCGAAACCCTGGGTTCACTGGAAAACGCACTGGTTAACTTCCCAGGTTGCGCAGTGGTCATTTCACACGACCGTTGGTTCCTGGACCGTACCTGTACCCACATCCTTGCCTGGGAAGGCAACATTGCTGAGGGACAGTGGTACTGGTTCGAGGGCAACTTCGAGGACTACGAGAAGAACAAGGTTGAGCGCCTCGGCGCGGATGCCGCACGTCCTTCCCGTGTGACTCACCGTAAGCTGACCCGCTAAGGATTTTCCCACGGTGGGGGCGTCAACCCCCCCACCAGGTTTAATTCATTACCCGCATCTCATCTCCTTTTCAGTGATTGAACAAGGGATGAAATGCGGGTTTTGCACTCCCAGAACAACCGCGCTCCCTGGAGGGAAATACTGTGCACAAGAGAAATCCTCTTAGCACCACTTAGGTTTTCCCCAGTTCAAAAATCAGCCATACGCCACCATGACCGCGTCACACACCACAGGCTAGAAAAAGAATCTACGCAAAGCAGCACTGGTGCTCAATCACCTGTTCTTCCTGGCTGATACCGCTCCGGGAGTCGACATCCTCGCATCGATGGACACTCAAGCCTCTGGACGCACTCATCATGGGCCCGCTCGGGGACCGTTATGGACGCACATTCGCCCTCGGATGTCTTTCCACCTTTAAGCAGGCTGGGTATCTTGTGCCACATCATCCAGGGGGGGGCTGTCCGTTTCAGGACGTCGTGCACTGTTCGCCGTGGGTGCTGTCGGTTCGGGTCTAGCCATGAGCGACTACTTGGGAGCTATCCACTCTGGAAACTAGGTGGGCATCTTCGCCGCCGGCACCATTATGTCTGGACTGTTGTACTCCTGCTTCAATGCTGTGTGGCCACCCTTTTACACAGAGATGTTCCCACTGCAGTCAGGAGCACCGGACTGGCCCTGGGTACCCAGATTGGATTCGTGGTATCTCATGGCTTTGTCCCGGTGATCGCCTCCTGGATCGCGGGTGGTGCCGGTGACAACTGGGCAGGCGTGAGAATCTTCGTGACAGTGGTGTGCGTACTTGCAGCTGGGGCTGCATTGACAGCCAAGGAAATCACTCCACTCAACCTGGATGAGATCGATGCGCTGCACCTGGAACGTACCGAACAGGATGACCTTGTTCGGAGCAGAGCGAATGTGGAAAAGCGTCAAACATCCGTGGTTGTGGAGTAGCAAGTACCCCGCAGCACCAGATGGTCGGTAGAATGCTTGCGAGACGCATGAACACCCCTATAGAAAGAGGCCGAGGCTAACTCCATGGCAGCCAGCGAAGATAAGAACCTGAACTCTCTCCACACCGCAGAGATCAAGCTGCGATGGTCTGACTTTGACCGTTTCGGACACGTCAACAACGCCGCTCTCATTGAGATTGCGCAGGAAGCCCGACTGTCCTTCGCAGAGGATCAGTTCCGCGAGCGTGGCTATGAGATCCCTGCAGTGTTTGTCCGCCACCTCGAGGTGGACTACTTGCGTGCGATCCTGCCTGACACTGTCACCGCAGTAGTGGAAACCCTTGTCACCAAGATCGGCAATACATCCTTCACCACCCGCCAGGAAGTCAAGGACCGTACCGGACGGGTCTGCTGCGTCGTCGAATGCGTACAGGTCACCGTCAACATTCAGACTGCTGCACCGCGTTCCATCAGCAAGGTGGAGCGCAAGGTCCTGACACGCGTTGCCAGCTCCGAGGTCCAGGAGAAGGAAGCCCTGGAAGTCTAGTGGCTGAATTTCTCACCATTGAAGCCGGTGCCCAGAATCTCCAGGTGTTGGTGGCCCGTGCCGTGGGCATTGAATCAACCGCCAGCGCACGTTTCCGTCAGCTGACCCCGGACATGGTGGATGTTTTTGTCACCACTCCTTTCGGGGTGACTGCCGCCCGCCGGATCAAAGGTGTGGCAGGACGTGACGGTGCCACCGTCGGGGCATCTGATTTACTCAACGCACTCACGGAGGGATCTTCAGAGATCGGTCCGGCACGTGATGCCAACTGGCCAGGGTCCCTTCCTCCCGCCAGCGGGTTCATCCTTGTTGATGACATCCCGGTCAGGGTTGTCCGTCAGCTGGCGGATCAGGGACAGGCTCTGGCGCGCCAGTTTTCCGGCCCGATGGGCCCGCCAACTTCACTGATGGACCAGGAGGTCATCAGTTTGGAGGGCAATGGGAAGACTGCACAGATCCAGATGCGAACCATCTTCACCTGCACCTCTCTAGGCCTGATCCCGGGGTACGCAGCACCTGAGGATGTACCACGGCATCTGCGTGTGTCGGTCAACGGTCGATGGACACGGGTGGATGCCCCCTACGGCAGCGTCTACCATTCCGCAGGTTTAGGGCTCAGCGTTTTCTAGCCAAGTAACACCCATCCCGCCAGGGCTGATCCCACTGCGATCGCCCAGGGCGGGATTTTCCATTTGGCCAGTCCCAACCAGCACACTGCTGTAATGCCCAGGGAAGCAATACCTGTGATGCCGTGGGTGAAGACAGGGTCGTAGAGTGCTGCACCGAGTAGACCCACCACTCCGGAATTCACACCCTGTACCGCAGCCTGCAGCACCTGGTTCTTACGCCACCTGCCCCAGAAGTGGAGACCTGCCACCATGAGCAGGGCACCGGGGATGAAAATCAACACGGTGGCGATGACAGCACCGATGACTCCGCCGTGAACAGCACCGATATAGGTGGCGAAGGAGAACATCGGGCCAGGTACTGCCTGGGCTGCGGAATATCCGGCAAGGAAGTCGGTCTGTGTGATCCAACCGGGGATGACCACAAGCTGTTCAAGAAGAGGCAAGACCACATGACCACCACCGAAGACCACCGAACCGGCATGGAAGAAGGCCGGGTAGAAACCACCCAGGAGCACTGCTGCAATCAATCCCACGGCAAAGAGCATCAGGGCTCCAATACCGGCCCAGGTTGGGACCGGACGGATACCACTGGCAAGCGCCTCACCCTTATCTGCACCACCGCGCAACAGGATGGCACCGGCTACTCCCGCCGCCAGAATCACCGCAAGATGCGTGAAGGTGGAGGGCACAGCCAGTACTGCGATACCTGCCACCACGGCGATGGTGGCGGTGATCTTTGTGTTGGCCATATTTTTAGCCATGCCGCTGACGGCGTGGAACACCACTGCCACGGCGGCAGCCAATAGACCCATGGTCCAGCCAGCAGTGGGGGAATCAAAGAGCAGCGCGAAAGCTGCCATCAACACTGCAGCGGGCAGGGTGAAGGCCAACCATGCAACAGCCAGGCCACCAAAACCTGCGCGGTGGTACCCCAGGGCCATACTCACCTGAGAGGATCCGGGGCCGGGCAGTAGTTGACTGATGGCTACGACCTCGGCGTAGTCGGAATCATTGAGCCATCTACGACGAACCACAAATTCCTCACGGAAATAACCGAGGTGCGCAGTCGGGCCACCGAAGGCGGTGAAGCCCAGGAGCCCGAAGGTGCGCAGCACTTCAAGAATGCGGGATGGAGAAAGAGTCACGAAGTGTCACTCTATGGTGGATTTACCCACTCTGCTCATGTGGATCTGGGTTGGAGTTGATCAGCATATTTGCCACCTTCAGCATGTGATCCCAGAGTGCCGCACGCTGGTCGTCGTTAAGCGTCTCCTTATCGATGGTGTCCAGAGACTTCTGCATCATCTCCAACCAGCGTTCCGCCGCGGTGACGCCGATGGGGTAGTGGGCATGACGCATGCGCAGACGTGGGTGGCCACGTTGCTCGGAATAGTCGGTGGGGCCACCCCAGTACTGGACCAAGAACATTTTCAAACGCGCCTCGGCACCTTCCCAGTCATCTGGTGGGTACATCGGGCCGAGGATGTCATCCTTGCGTACCTGCTGGTAAAAGCGGTGGACGATGAGGGAGAAGGTCTCCTCCCCGCCGACGCTGTCATAGAAATTTTCTGGGACTGTCATACCTGCCAGTCTAGGCCCTGCCGAGATGGTCCTGGATGGTGCGGGCTGCTATGAGGGCCCCTTGTAGGGTGATGGGTATGACCGATACAGCTGCCGATAGCCTGGTTTTTTCTGATGTCACCGTGCGCCGCGGTGACAAGCTGTTGGTGGAGGGGGTCAACCTCCGGATTCCGCAGGGTTCACACTGGGCGATCCTGGGCCCCAACGGGGCGGGCAAGACCACCCTGCTGAAAATGGCCGGCACCATGCTGTTCCCCTCTGAAGGCAGCGTGGATGTGCTCGGCCACCGTTATGGACGGGTGGATACCCGCATGCTGCGTCGCCACATTGGTTATGTTGATCCCAAACAACGGTTGGATGACATGCCGGCACATGAGGCGGTGTTGTCTGGTGTCACTGCAACGAACGGTCTACTTACCCGTTGGGAACCCACCCGTGCAGACCTGATCCGACGTGATCAGTTGCTGGAGCTGGTCGGCATGGGCGACCGCGCTGATCGACGCTGGTCCGCCATGAGCCAAGGCGAACGCGCAAGAACCCTGATTGCCCGCGCGCTGATCCCCTCACCTGAGCTGATGCTTCTCGACGAACCCAGCACCGGTCTCGACCTACCAGGACGAGAGACCCTGCTGAAGGTCATAGATACGCTACGCACCGAGGTCCCCCGATTGACCACGGTGATGATCACCCATCATGTGGAGGATATCGCCGCTTCCACCACTGATGTGCTGATGATGAAAAATGGCCACATCACCTCAGCCGGGCCTGTGTGCGATGTGCTGACCGCAGAAAACCTCGGGGAACTCTATGACATGGAGGTCCAACTGGAGCGTGTCCGCGGCCGGTGGTTTGCCTTTGAAGCATGAGGGGTCGCCTGAATGTAATGGGGGGAGGGTTTGCCCATAAATGAACAGCTTGGTCTAGTATGGCCCACAGCCCCGCAGTTTATTTTTCAGGAGTTGATCTCACGTGTCCACCAAGCCCAGCAAACAGGGTTTCTCAACCGCCTCGATTCACGCAGGATATGAGCCGGACGATTACTATGGCTCGATCAACATCCCGATTTATGCGTCCACCACCTTTGCGCAGGATGGCTTGAACGAACTGCGCCGTGGTTATGAATACACCCGTGTCGGCAATCCGACCATCACCGCCCTGGAGCAGACTGTTGCCGCTCTGGAGGGTGCTGAATATGGCCGTGCCTTCTCCTCTGGAATGGCTGCCACCGATATCCTCTTCCGTATCCTGCTCAAGCCTGGTGACCACATCATCCTGGGTAATGATGCCTATGGCGGAACCTTCCGCCTCATTGACACCGTCTTCACTGTCTGGGGTGTTGAATACTCCGTGGTGGACACCTCTGTGGTGGAGGAAGTCAAGGCTGCACTCAAGGACAACACCAAGCTGATCTGGGTGGAGACCCCCACCAACCCGGCGCTGTCGATCACTGACATTGAAGCTGTGGCCAAGGCTGCTGAAGGCACCAGTGCCAAGCTCGTGGTGGATAACACCTTTGCATCCCCGTACCTGCAGCAGCCGCTGAAGCTTGGTGCTCACGCCGTGCTGCACTCCACCACTAAGTACATCGGTGGACACTCGGATGTTGTTGGCGGGCTTGTTGTCACCAATGATCAGTCCCTTGATGAGGAACTGCTGTTCATGCAGGGTGGCATCGGTCCGATCCCGAGTGTGTTTGATGCGTACCTGACTGCCCGTGGTCTCAAGACCCTCGGTGTCCGCATGGATCGCCACTGCGATAATGCCGAGAAGGTTGCAGAGTTCCTCGATGGTCGTCCTGAGGTGTCCCAGGTGCTCTACCCGGGTCTGGAGTCACACCCCGGACATGAGGTTGCGGCACGTCAGATGAAGCGTTTCGGTGGAATGATCTCCGTTCGTTTTGCTGGTGGTGAGGAAGCAGCCCGGAAGTTCTGTACCTCCACCAAATTGATCTGCCTGGCAGAATCGCTCGGTGGCGTGGAGTCCCTCTTGGAGCACCCGGCCACCATGACCCACCAGTCCGCGGCAGGTTCACAGCTTGAGGTGCCACGCGATCTGGTGCGTATCTCCATTGGTATTGAAGACGTTGAGGACCTGCTCGCAGATGTCGAGCAGGCCCTCAATGAGCTGAACTGATTGTGATTACTGCCCGAGGAGCTTTTCCACGTAGGCGATCCGGGCCTCAATGATCTGTTCGAAGAGTTCGTCAGCGGTGCTGACGGACTCTTCTGTTGCTTGACGGCTCAAGGGAGCATCAAGCTCGGGGTTCTGATCCAGCCAGGGCTTGGGAACCGGATGGAAGGTGGTTTCCTTGCTCTCCTCATCACGGTTGTCATAGTTGTAATCAGAGGTCAGGGCGAAGCTGAAGAGGTCAGCCAGCAGCATCTCGCGGACAATGGTGGCCTGTTTCAGACTGAGCCCGATGTCGGTGAGGAATTTGAGGGACTTTTCCGCCACCGCGATGCGGATGGGGGAGGTGCCTCGTGGGGTGATGTGTTCATCAAGTGCCACCAGGAGCACCCGGGGGTGCTTGCGGAACTGATTGCGGAGGCTGCTCCACAGCAGGTGGAAGGAGTCACGCCAGTTGGTGGGATCTAGGTCGGGTATAACGATGTCTTCAATGAGACGAACCCAGATCCTGTCGATGATCTCCTGGCGGTTGGTCACATGGTTATAAAGGGCGCGGGGGGTAACGCCCATGTCTCGCGCCAGACGGTTCATGGTGACCGCGGTGAATCCCTCCTGCCCAGCAATGTTGAGGGTGCGTTCCACAATGGCATCCACGGTGAGGATACGTTGGGTGGGGCGTCCCGGGCGGCGACCGGTGGAGCCGACGGTGGTGGAAGAGGGGGAGTCTACTACAGGCTTTATCGTTTCGCTTGGCATGATTGTTCAGATTACGCCTTTGGGACGACTTAATCCATAGGATTGTTTCAGAGTAGACCTGCAGTTTTAGGGATGTACCTAAATTTGGGTGTGAAAATAGTTTGGAAGGGAAATATTATGGCTGATTCTGTGGCTGTAGTCACCGGGGCGACCGGAGGAATGGGAATTGAGATTGTCCGGGACCTGGCCCGTGACCACGTGGTCTATGCACTGGGGCGCAATGAGGACGTATTGGCAGAAGTGGCGGAACTAGACAATGTCATTGCCGTGCACACCGATATCGTTGCGGATGTGATGGGTGGCAATGGTGTGGAGGCACTTGCCGGGTTGGACCGTGTTGATGTCCTGGTTCATGCGGCAGCCATCGCACGCAATCTCTCTGTTGAAACCGCCACCGTGGAAGACTGGAATGCCCACCTGAATCTCAACGTGGTGGTGCCGGCAGAACTCAGCAGGTGTCTGTTGAAGCCACTGCGTTCAGCGGAGGGGCAGATCGTCTTCATCAACTCAGGTGCCGGCAATGGTGCGCACCCGGGTAATACTGTTTATGCAGTGAGCAAGCATGCATTGCGGGGTCTGGCGGATGCCCTGCGCAAGGAGGAAGCTAACCATGGTGTGCGGGTGTCCACCGTGAGCCCGGGACCCACTGATACGGCTATGTTGCGTGGTCTGATGGATGCCCAGGGCAGTGATTATCAGCCTGAGCTGTACATCGATCCGGTTGAGGTGGCCTCTGCCATCCGCTTTGTGGTGGATGCGGGAAAGAGCACCCAGATCACCAATGTGGATGTGCGTCCCAGGATAGAACTGGGCGATCGCAGGTAACGCAGGAGGATGTCCCCTTCAGGTCAACGTCTCGGCCCTTTTTAGCTCTTTAATCATGGCAAAAGGCACAGGACGTTGACCTCGGCACACAACCCTGGATCAGAGTGCCGCGTCAACAGCAGCTGCAGCGGCATCGATGGCATCCAGCAGCTGGTTCAGCTCTTCCGCAGAGGTGATCAGGGGTGGGGCGATGTGGAAGCGGTGTCCGGAGATCATCGGCCAGACTCCGTGTTCCTTGAATGTGGAAGCGCCGGCGGCCATGGCCTCAGCACTTGCCGGGGTCTTGGCGGCTGCATCAGAGACGAATTCCAGGGCCCAGAAGAAGCCGACGCCACGGACATCGCCCACAACCTGGTACTTGTCAGCGATCGCAGCGAGACGCGGCGCGATCAGGTTCTGGCCAAGGTCAGACACACGATCGAAGATCTTCTCGTCTTCATAGACCTTGAGTGCCGCCAGTGCCGGGGCAACGGCCAGTGGGTGGCCGGAGTAGGTCAGCCCACCGGAGTAGGCCTGCTCGCCGAAGGTATCGCGGATCTCCTTGGTCATGATGACACCACCGAGTGGGGCATAACCTGCGTTGATGCCCTTGGCAAAGGTGATCATGTCCGGTGCCACCTCCTGGCCGGCGTGCTCATAGGCGAAGAACTTACCGGTGCGACCCAGCCCCACCATGACCTCATCGGCGATGAAGAGGATGCCGTGTTTATCGCATAGTTCACGCACACCGGCCAGATAGCCGGCTGGAGGCACGATGATGCCGGAGGAACCCACGACAGGTTCCAGGATGATCGCGGCGATCATGTTCGCTCCCTCAAATGCGATGGTGTCCTCCAGGTGTTTGAGTGCGCGTTCGCATTCCTGCTCGGGGCTGTCGGCGAAGAAGGATGAGCGGTAGAGGAACGGTGCCCAAAAGTGGTAGATATCGCCGTCGGTGGTGGGGTTGCCCAGACGACGGTTCTCACCGGTGAGCATCATCGCAGAACCGGTGGCACCGTGGTAGCTGCGGTAGGCGGACAGCACCTTGTTCTTACCGGTGTGCAGACGTGCCATGCGCACTGCGTGTTCGATGGCATCGGCACCACCGTTGGTGAAGAAGATGTGGGAGAAGTCTCCCTGCGCCTGCTCCACGATCTGGGCGGCTAATTCGGAGCGGATGTCATTGGCAAACGCCGGGTTCAGGTTGGTGATGCGTCCGGCCTGGGTGCGGATGGCTTCCACCAGTGCTGGATGGTTGTGGCCCAGGTTGGCGCTGACCAGCTGGGAACCCATGTCCAGGAAGGCGGTGCCGTCATAGTCATAGAGGGTGGCACCCTGTGCGGTTGCCCAGGCCTTGGGTGAAATCTTGTCCTGTGCGGACCAGGAATGAAAGACATGCGCCTTGTCCTGGGAGATGGTACGGGCCTCTTCGGCCTGGGCCTCAGGGGAGCCGAACTTAATGAAGTCGCCGTTGAAATTGGTGTAACCGGTGAGTGTTGAAGACATGAAAAAGTTCACTCCTATAAAGATTCAGAGAAATTCATTGTGAAGGACGCATATGTAGACCTTCAAACCTTGACTCTAACCTGGGAGTGAACTTTCTTTCATCCAGTGCTGATAGAAGGCTTAGGGCAACAACCCGGCGGTGCGCAGCACACTGAGTGCGGTGGCATCGGTTTCCTGCAGCATCAACGGGTTAGTTCCCGGCATCGGCGAGATGGTGGTATCCGGCAATTGACCATAGGTGGGGATGCCGATCAGGTGCACCCGCCTGTCCACTTCACCATCGAGATGGATCAGTTTGCGGGTGGCAGGATCGACCTCAGGGGAGCCGGAGGGGGCTTCCACACCATCGGAGGTGTAATTGTTGAAGGTTCGCACGCGGCCATCAGCCATGAGTGACTGACCCAGTGGATCGCCAGGGACGCGGATGTCAGGACTGTGCATCCAGGCGTCGATGAGCGTGGTGGAACGCAGTGGTGTGTCACCGGTGGTGGGGGAGGTCAGCTGCCAGGTGACATCGTCCCCGGTCATCTGCACGCTGATCTGTGGGCGGGCACCGGCGAAGGTGGCCAGGCCGGCGTCGATAAGCGCAAGGAGCTCACGGGTGCGGAACAGCGGTGGGCCGGAGCCAACCATCTGGCCGATCGCCATGACGGCGGCGAAACGGTTACGGCGTGATTCGAAGGTCAGGCGGCCTTCTGCGCCGAGAATGCTGCTGGGTTTACGTGATGCGGAAATAGACCACAGGGCTGATTTCAGGGGACTGTCCCACGCGAGCTCTGCGTGAATAATATCCTCAGCCATGCGCTCAGCGATGCGTGCGGTGACCTCCTCCACCGAACCGGTGACACCAGCCAGCGGGTACTCCCAGGCATGCAGATCAAAGAGGTGCTCGGCGGCGGAAACGTGGGCGCGCAGTGCAGTGGGCAGCTTATCGACGTCCACCTCATCAATGGTCGCGGTGATCGCATCCAGCGAGGTGGTGATGGCCTCCGGGTTCTGCTTATTCAGATTCTCATAATAAGCCTCATAAGCATCACGGGCTACTGCCGGCCAGACCTCCGTGTCATAGTTGATGCTGGCCACACCGCGTTGCTGGGCGTTGAGGGCACTGATCACAGCCTTGAGCCGAGCCAGCTTCGCAGCAGGTGGCAAAGACCTGTAATCAGACTTGGGCAGGTAGGGATAGCCACGGCCAGAGGAGATGACAAAGTGTGGCTCCTTGCCTGATGGTTCATAACGCAGGCCGGAACGCGTGCTGGGATCCTCATGGAAGATGCCACCGCGGTCAATGGTGGTCAGCGCCATGATATCGAAGAACCCCATGCCCAGTCCGCGGACCAGGACCTTGCCGCCTGCCGGAATGTCCTCATGGCTTTGCTCCAGGGGGTTGCCGGGCCTGATCCAGGTGAGCTCCGGGTGTTCTTCGGCGGCAGTTCCGAGGGCCTGCTCCTCAGCATTGGGAGCCGGGGTCTGCCAGCCCACCGCCAGCACGGTGGCATCAGCGGTCACCATCGTGGAATCGGACAGGGTGATAATGTCCCTATCGCCGTCCTCCCGGATATTAACCGCCCGGGCGTGATGCTGTTCCACCTGCACCCAGTCAGGAAGAAGCGTCAGTGCCACATCAAAAACCCAGCGCAGATACGCACCATAGAGGGCACGGGAAGGGTTGGACTCGGTGACGGTCTGCTCCAACTCCTCATGGAAATCCTCAGCAACTTCTGGTGCTGGCGGGTGCTTGTGGAAGAGTTCAACCGCGGCTGCCGGGATGTCAGTGAGGGTGTCCGGGGCGTCACCGCGCACCAGCCGGATCCAGTCATATTGAATGGGGCCTTCCACCACGGGGGCGGTGACCGTGGAGCCAGGTTCCGTGAAGAGGGTGACCGCACCGGCCAGGGTGTTCATGCACAGGGTGCGTGTCTGATCGGTGCGCCAGATATTGCCGGCACCCATCTCAGAATCCTCAATCAGATGCAGGGTGAGTCCACGGGACTGGAGCTCCTCCTGCGCGGCAGAGGCGATGGAATTGAGGGCGGCGGCGATTCTTTCAATAACTGAGATGCCTCGGGGACCCACCCCGACGATGGCGACCTGTGATGGGGGCATATTCAAAGAAACTCCTGCTCAATGGTGGAAAATAAACTATATAGACCGTGTAGTCTGTCACCCTAAAACCGATCTGTCTAAAAGTGTGTTATCTTTCAGTGAATAAATTAGCTGATACGGAAAGCGATTCACGAATCGATGGAAGGGGAACCCGGTGTTTAGAAAGCACACGCATGGAAAAAGACATGACCGGGAAAATGAACTAAGCGGTAGCCACAAACATACCGCTCGGTTTAGCAAGGTGTCAGGAGTGGTGGCTGCCACAGTCGCCAACCTGGCACTATTAGCAGGATGCACAGCAAGCCCGGCAGAGGGAAACGGCGAGGGCGGACACAACAACCTCACCTATCTCGAACCAGGCTTCTTTGCCACCCTTTACCCTCCATCAGCAGGCTTCTATCCCAACGGCGCCGTGGTCAACAACATCACCGACCGCCTGCTTTACCAGGACCCGGAAACCCTGGAACTCAAACCCTGGATCGCCACCGAACTGCCTGAGATCAATGAGGACGCCACGCAGTTCACCTTCACCATCCGCACCGATGTTACCTACTCCGACGGCACCCCCATGACCGCAGAGAACATCGTCAAGAACTTCGACCTCTACGGCAAAGGCGACCCCGACCGCCGCCTGACCACCTCAGAGCAGATCACCAGTTATGACCGCGGTGAAGTCATCGATGACAACACCATCCGCTTCCACTTCAACGAACCTGCACCCGGATTCGCCCAGGCCACCAGCTCCTTCAACGCAGGTCTCTACTCCGATGCCACCCTGGACTTCACCACCGAGGACTTCGCGCCGGGCAATGCCGTCAACATCATCGGCTCCGGCCCCTTTGTCATCACCGATGAAATCCTGGGCACCAACCTCACCCTCACGGCACGTGAGGATTATGACTGGGCGCCACCATCACGTGAGCATCAGGGACCTGCCAAGCTGGATTCCATTGACTATGTCCTGGCGGCAGAGGAATCCGTGCGCACCGGCGCGCTGGTATCCGGCCAGGCTGACATGGCCCGCCAGATTGAAGCCCCCGTTGAGGCACACCTTCAGAACCAAGGCTTGAACATTGTCTGGAACTCCACCAGTGGTGTGAACAACGGCTATTTCTTCCGCTTCAAGCACCCACTCCTGCAGGACATCAGGGTGCGCCAGGCACTCATCCACGGGGTGGACCGCGAAACCATCATGGATGTCCTGTTCAGTCCCTCCTACAAACTGGCCACCTCATCCTTGGCCTCCAATGCTCTGGGGTACAAGGAACAGGAGGGCGCCTATGACTATGACCAGGACGAAGCACAGCGTCTCCTCGATGAGGCCGGCTGGGTTATGGGACCTGATGGCTGGCGGGAAAAGGACGGAGAGATCCTCGAACTGACCTTTAACGAGGCCGTCCCACAGCCACGCTCCCGTGAAGTGACCACCATGGTGCAGGACCAGCTCTCCGCTATCGGTGTCAAGGTCAACATCAATCCCGGTGATCACGCCACCCAGACCGCAGACTCCCTGGACATCAACAAGATCCAGGTGCGCCACTCCATGGTGGGACGTGCCGATTATGACGTGCTGAAGTCCAAGTTCTACTCCAGCAACCGCAATGCACTGCTCAACTTCACCGAAGAAGAGGGCCAGGAGGACATCGGTGATCCCAAGCTGGAGGAACTGCTCTTCGCCATCGCCTCCAGCGCGAAGGAAGAAGACCGCGCGGCAGCATCAGCTGCAGCCCAGGACTACATCACCGAGATGGCCTATGTCCTGCCCCTGTTTGAAGAACCCGTGGTCTACGGTCTCCAACCCCATGTCAAGGGCTTCGCCCCGGAGGTCATCGGACGCCCAGACTTCTATGAAACCTATCTGGACTTCACTGAAGAGACTGCGAAGGACGACACCTCTGATGACGCTGCCGCTGGCGTTGAGGAAGAAGCAACACGAGAGAAGGAGGACTAAATGACCACCGCACAGATTCTGCGTCGTATCGGCCAGGCGGTCGTGGTGCTGCTGGTCACCTTCGTGCTGGCCTTCATCCTGCTGTCCGCACTACCTGGTGACGCCATCACCGCACGCTATGCCAGCCCAGATCTGGGACTCTCACCCAGCCAGATCCAGGAGATCCGTGAATCCTACGGAGCTGATGAATCCCTGATCAGCCAGTTCTTCCTCTCCCTGGGAGGATTCCTCACCGGAGACTTCGGCTACTCGGTCCAGTACGGCACCTCAGTGTCCACGATGATCGCGGAAGCCTTCCCCGGCACCCTGCTCCTGGCAGTGCTGGCCTTTGCCCTGGCAGTGATCTTGGCACTGGGTATCTCCATCCTGGCCACCCTGGACCGCTTCGCTTGGATCCGCACCATCTTCAACTCCCTGCCACCACTGTTCATCTCCCTGCCCAGCTTCTGGCTCGGCATCATGCTGATCCAGGTGGTCTCCTTCCGCCTGGGATGGGTCCCAGTGATCGGCGCATCCACCGCACAGGGACTGATCCTGCCCACCATCACCCTGTCCATCCCGATCGCAGCACCCCTGGCGCAGGTCCTCATCCGCTCCATTGAAGAGGTGAAGAACCAGCCGTTTGTGGCTGCTGTCCGAGCACGTGGTGCCAGCGAGATGTGGATCTTCTTCCGCAACATCATGCGCAATGCGCTCCTGCCCACCCTGACCATGGCAGGCATCCTCTTCGGTGAACTCGTCGGTGGTGCCGTGGTCACGGAAACCGTCTTCGGCCGCGCCGGTATCGGCGCCATGACGGTCAATGCCGTGGCTAACCGCGATACCCCGGTCATGTTGGCCATAGTGGTTATCGCCGCTGCCATCTACGTCCTGATCAACCTCATCGTGGACCTGCTCTACCCGGTCCTTGATGCTCGTCTGCGTCGCAGGGAAAGGGCATAACCCATATGTCTAACGCACAGATTCCCAAGAAACCGAAATTTGGCAATCAGCGCACCGGCGCTGTGGACCCGGGACGAAAGCGCCGTCACACCACCAATCCCTGGACCACTCCCGGCGCGATCATCTCCGTGATTGTTCTGGCTGTGGCGGTGCTGATGGCACTGGTGCCGGCACTGTTCACCAATAATGATCCCTTCAACTCCCAGACCACGGCCTTGTTGGAGCCCAGTGGTGAGCACTGGTTCGGTACGGATTCCGTGGGCCGTGATCTTTATGCCCGTGTGGTTTATGGTGCCCGTGAAACACTGCTGGGTGCCCTGATTGCGGTGCTGGTGGGGCTGGTGGTGGGCACCCTGATCGGTTTGCTCGCCGGTTCCCAACGTGGCTGGGTGGATACCCTGCTCATGCGTTTTGTGGATGTGTTGCTGTCCATCCCGGCGCTGTTGCTGTCACTGTCGGTGATCATCCTGCTGGGTTATGGAACGATGAATGCGGCGATTGCGGTGGGTGTGACTTCGGTGGCCACCTTTGCGCGCCTGGCACGTTCCCAGGTGATGACTGTTGCCGGTTCTGATTTCGTGGAGGCTGCCTATGGTTCGGGTGGCACTCAGGCGCAGGTGTTGTTCCGTCACATCCTGCCCAACTCCTTGACCCCGGTGATGGCGCTTGCCGCTCTGCAGTTTGGCTCCGCGATTTTGCAGTTGTCGATCCTGGGATTCCTGGGTTATGGTGCGCCGCCTCCGACCCCGGAGTGGGGCCTGCTGATCTCTGATGCCCGTGACTACATGGCTACCTCCTGGTGGCTGACCGTCCTGCCTGGTCTGGTCATCATCGCCGTTGTGTTGTCTGCGAATTACCTCAGCCGCATCATTCGAAAGGAGGCTTAAGAGTCATGAGTACCCCTGCATCACATTCCTCTGCTCGAAACGCCCAGGCTGGCACTGCCGCCAAGCAACCCCTGTTGGAGATCAATGACTTGGTGGTGTCCTATGGCACGGCCAAGGGGCTGGTTCATGCTGTGAACAATGTCAGTCTCCAGGTGCATCCGGGCCAGATCACCGCGATCGTGGGTGAGTCCGGTTCCGGTAAATCCACCACTGCACAAGCGGTGATTGGGTTGTTGGCGGACAATGCTGCGATTGACTCCGGTGAGATCACCTTCAATGGCCAGTCCCTGGTGGGGCTGAAGCCACGTGAGTGGAAGCAGCTCCGTGGCACCAGGATCGGTCTGATTCCCCAGGATCCCAACAATTCCCTGAACCCGGTGAAAACCATTGGCGCCTCAGTGGGAGAGGGGCTGGCCATCCACCGTCGTGGCACGGCGGAGACCCGGAAGAAGCGGGTCATTGAACTGCTGGACCGGGTGGGCATTGACAACCCTGAAGTCCGTTATGAGCAGTACCCGCATGAGCTCTCAGGTGGGATGAAACAGCGTGCACTCATCGCCGCTGCCATCGCCCTGGAACCAGAACTGATCATTGCTGATGAACCCACCTCCGCCCTGGATGTGACCGTTCAGAAGATCATCCTTGACCTTCTGGAAGAGATGCAGGAGGAGCTCGGCCTGGGCATCCTCTTCATCACCCATGACCTGGCTGTGGCCGGTGACCGCGCGGATCAGATCGTGGTCATGCAAAAAGGTGAGGTCCGGGAAAGTGGTCATGCTGCCTCCGTGCTGACTGACCCACAGGATGCCTACTCCCGTCAGCTTCTGGCGGACGCACCGTCCTTGGCCATCGGTGGGGTTCCGGCGCGCATCCCCGCGGTGGATCCGGGGGAAGCCAAGGCCAAGGGCCCACTGTTGGTGGTGGATAATTTTCTTAAGGAATATCAGCGGGGCAAGGACGATGTCTTTGTCGCCGTGGACAATGTCTCTTTCGAGGTGTTTCCCGGCACCACCCATGCGGTGGTGGGGGAGTCCGGTTCGGGTAAGACCACCATCGGTCGTGCCATCTCGGCGTTCAACACCCCGACCTCGGGTTCCATCACGGTGGCGGGTCAGGAGATCACCACGCTGAACAAGTCGCAGCAGCGTGAGCTGCGTCGTGAGGTTCAGCTGGTCTATCAGAACCCCTATTCCTCCCTGGATCCACGGCAGACCATCGGCACCACCATCGGTGAACCGCTGCGTAATTTCACCAACTTGTCCAAGCAGGAGATCTCCCGCAAGGTTGTGGAGTATCTGGATCTGGTGGCACTGGACCCACAGATGGCGTCACGACGTCCCCGTGAGCTGTCTGGTGGTCAGCGTCAGCGTGTGGCAATCGCACGCGCCATGATCTTAGAACCTGAGCTCGTGGTCTTCGATGAGGCTGTCTCCGCACTGGATGTGACGGTCCAGGCGCAGATCCTGCGGCTGCTGGATGAACTCCAGCGCGAGCTCGGCCTGACCTATGTGTTCATTTCCCATGACCTCGCGGTGGTGCGTGAGATCTCGGACACGGTGTCGGTGTTGAGCCGGGGCCAGCAGGTCGAACATGGCCGCACCGCCGATGTTTTCAACAACCCTCAGTCCGATTTCACCCGCCAGCTCATCGACGCGATCCCCGGATCGCGCTACCGTGGTGGCGACCTCAATTTAGGCCTCTAGGGCCCCGAACAGGAGAGATTCAAGTGGCAGATATTATCGATATGCTCGTCGGCGTTGACCTTCCCGAACTCCGTGACAATCGTCCCCAGGCACGCGACAATGCACAGAAGAGCTTCGAAGCACTTTTAGAGCCGATCAACCCGGGTACCTTCAGCTTCGGTGAGCGTTATGCCGTGGCCACCTACGTGGCAGGCCTCCACCGCTTTGAACCTGCGGTGGACCTCTACCAGGACCTGCTTCTCGACGACGCACCCACCACCCTGGCGTTGGCCGTCGCTGATGCCATCGACGCCACCGTCTCCGCCGGCCCCTATGGCACCTACCGTGAAAGCGGTCTGGCGGGGGAGTCGGAGCCGGGAGCGTCGGTACGCAATGACGCCGCCCGCCTGGGTGAGCGTCTGGCTGCGGCCTTCGACTACGCCCACCTGCTGGTTTTCCATCCCCGTGATTCCCGCCCTGAGGTTCTGGGACGCCTGTCTGCAGCGGGCTGGAGTGCGGATGACACCGTATCCCTGTCCCAGCTGATCAGCTTCCTCACCTTCCAGCTCCGTGTCGCCTATGGTCTACGCACCCTCAACGGTGAAGATATCCAGGCTCAGGACGTACAGCGTCTGGATGCCCCGGAGGTGGAGTGGACCTTGTCTGATCGTGGTTTCCCCATCACCACCTACGGTGAGCTCAACCGCCCGGATGTCTTTGTCAATCATGCCCTTGGCTGGAAGTCCTGGGTGGAGCCTGTGGCCAAGGCTGATCTTGATGAGGAGCAGATGGATTCCCTCATCAAGCCGGAACGTGCAGACATGCCCTACTTCCGTCTCCTGGCCCGTGATCCACAGGCACTGAAGGCCCGCACCCTGACCGACCTGGATATCTTCTACAACACCGAAGGTGAGGGCATGGGCAGGGCGGAGCGTGAAATCGCCGCCACCGTGACCTCCCGCTACAACGGCTGCGTCTACTGTGCCTCCGTGCACGCAGGACGCTCCGTCGAGGAGGCCCCAGAGCGTCTGGACCACGTCAATGCACTCATCAATGAGGGGGTGGATGCTGACCTCGGCTCTGAGCAGTGGAATGTCATCCGGGATGCCTCCCGTGCCCTGACCAGTACGCCGATGGCCTTCAACCAGGGCTGCATCAAGAAGTTGCGTGGCGTTGGTTTCAGCGATCTGCAGATCGTGGACATGATCAACTCCGTGGCGTTTTTCAACTGGGCCAACCGCCTCATGCTCTCCCTCGGGGAGCCGGAAGTGCCTAAGCGTTTCCTCTAGGCGTTCATCTGCCACTGACCTTTCTCCCTCCCCCCCCTGCGAAGGGCACATGTGATGTGTGTCTTTCCAGGGGGTGTTTCGTCTCTTCTCTAAGACATTGGATCCAGGGAGTCGATGGTGTTGTGTTTTTGATTCCCACCCCTTGATTGGGGTGAATATTGTTGGAACCTGCCCTTCTCACCTGCGGTTTCCCGCAACCTATGGACAAGTGTCTAGTCATTGTATTTGAATGTGTTCCACAGCACAGGAAGCACTTGGAGGGTATATGGTTCACAATAACGTCGGTTCACTTGAAGGCAGGGTCGCTCTGGTCACCGGTGCCGGATCCGGAATGGGTCTGGCAACTGTGAAGGCATTCGTGGAGCAGGGCGCCTATGTCTATGCACTGGATATATCCCAGGAGAACCTGGAACGCGAACTGGGATCTGAAGATCAGGTCACCGTCATCGCCGCGGACATCTCTGACTCGAAGGCTGTCAACGCTGCTTTTGACCAGGTCCGCGAAAACCACGGAAAGCTCCATGCACTGGTCAACGCCGCCGGTGTCAGCGTGCCCAACCGTCGTGCCGTCGAATGGGTCGACGATATCAACCACCGTATGGTCACTGCGATGAAGAAGGGTGAGCCCTTCGCACCGGAATTCCTCACGGAGATCCCAGATGAGGACTTTGACCGCGTCATGCAGATCAACCTCTACGGAACCTTCTACACCACCCGCGCTGCAGTCCCACTGCTCAAGGCGGCAGGTGGTGGAGCGATCACCAACTTCGCCTCTGTTGCAGGCCTGGTCGCACTGCTGATGCCGGCCTACTACCCGGCATCCAAGGCCGCCGTGGTCGGTATGACCCGCTCCAACGCCGGAGAACTCGCACCTTTCAACATCCGCGTCAACGCACTGGCCCCGGCCGGTATCAACACCGCCATGATGAACCAGTCCGGTGAGGACCACGTCCAGGCACTGCTCTCCCTGCAGCCCCTCAAGCGTCTGGCGGAACCCGAGGAGGTCGCCCAGACCCTCGTGTTCCTCTCCTCCGACGCCGGCGCCCACTACACCGGCCAGGTCTTCTCCCCGTCCGTCGTAGCGTACCTCACCTAGAAACACTCACCACAAAACATCTTCAACCCAAAGGAAACACACACCACCATGGCTTTGAACCCAGCACAGCTCAAGCGCATCGAAGAGACCATCCAGGCAGATATCGAGCGCGGCGATTACGACGGCGTCAACGTGATCATCGCCCAGCACGGTGAGATCGCACTCCAGGGAACTTACGGTTTCGCCGAGCGTGCCACCGAACGCCCTTCCCGACAGGATGACATCTACCGCGTCCTCTCCCTGTCCAAGGCATTCACCAATGCCCTGGCCTACCGTGCACTCGGTGAGGGCAAGCTCGCCCTGTCCACCCGTGTGGTCGAGGTTGTCCCGGAGTTCCTCGGTACCGATCCCTTCCGCATGATGCGCAAAGACAAGATCAACCTGTGGAACCTGCTCACCCACACCTCCGGCATGCCGGCTACCCCGAACCCGGGCATGCCCATCCAGGATTGCGTGAAGCTCCCGGAGATCGCCACGGCCATCGGCACCGTTGATGTCATCCACGAGCCGGGCACCCAGGTCAACTACTCCCCAGCGATCAACCACGCACTGATCGGTGAGATGGTCCGCCGCGCCTACGGTTACGACAGCTTCCAGGACATGGCCCGCGAGCTCATCTTCGAGCCACTGGGCATGAAGGACACCGCCTTCGGCCTGTCCAAGGAGAACGAGGACCGCGCCGTCCCGATCAAGGCATATGTCCCGGACACCGGGTTCCTGCGCCCCGAGGACATCGAGGGCCTCAACGAGGTCATCACCGAAGAGGCTGAACTGCCCTGGGTCGGCGCCACCACCACCGTGGATGACGTGTTCAAGTTCGTCGAGATGCTGCGCCGCAAGGGCGAGGTCAATGGTGAGCAGCTCATCGGCAAGGCCATCATCGAGCAGGCCACCACCCTCCAGACCGGCGATATGATGAACGACCTCTACACCATGGTCAACTCGGAAATGGGTTGGGCGGCACCGAAGGGCAACATCGGCCTCGGTGTCATCCTCTCCGGAACCGGCCCGGTCCCGAACTTCTTCGGACCGTTCACCTCCCCGAACGCCTTCGGCAACAACGGTGCCGGATCCACCCT
>NZ_CALZFS010000005.1 GCF_945649885.1 uncultured Corynebacterium sp.
GGCATGACGGTTATAGATCCTCACTGCAAACTCCCCCTGGCGTTCAAAAGCCTGGATGCTCAAAGAACCATCAGACACCGACTCCCCCGCCGCAAGCTGGACCGTGCCAGTGACTGAATGCGTGCGTGGAATATCTAGACCGATGAGCCTGTCTGTGGTCCGGTACCAACGTCCCGGAGTGTCCGGGTACTCCAGGGCGGAAGCAGGCTTGTCTGGTTCCACCCAGTGGTTGGCGGTCAGTGCGGTCGGACCCGTGGGGGATGATGCATATTCTGTACGGCCCCGGTGCCAGGCATGCCAGTCATCTTCATCGAAGGTGAATGGCTGAGATATGAGCCTGGTGGCCATCGTTGCTCCCTGGGGTGAGTGTGTGATGCGGGGTAAGAATAAACCTCATTGATGGAATGGTGGAAAGGTTATATGCCCAACCGGACGTCTGGCTAGAGGCACGACGCTTCAGGGGCCAGAGATAACTCATCCTGAATATGGGAGATGAGCGTACTTGCCATCGCCTGGGCATCGGAGAAAGTTCCAGAACCAGGACGCACAATGATCGCCAAGGCCACCATCTGACCAGTTTCAGGATCAGTGCTTAAACCAAATTGACGGGCCATATAGGAACCATCTGGATCCGGACCCCAGCCACCTTTGAACCTGGCGTTGGGAAGCTGGCCGATCCCCCATGTCTGGCTTGCCTCTACCATGGACATGCTCTCCAGCACAGGTTCGGCACCGGGGATGCATTCCAGATTTGCTGCGAAGCGCGCCTGATCTGTCGGTGTCCACATGGTCTGCCCAAAGGTGCTGAACTCACTTCGGGATCGCACAGCATTCACCGCTGTCCCGCTGCCACCCTCCGCCAGCACGGCACCCGTGGCACCACTGGCCTGCTCCGGAGTTCCCAGCGATAACCACAAGGCCTCAGCTGCCGGATTATCAGACCACTGGATAGCCGCCGTTGCATTCGCCGCCTGCTGGGGATCCTGACGTAGTGCCGCAATGGCAATCGGAACCTTGATGGTGGACCAGGATGCAGCAGGGCCTGTATCGCCCGCCATGAATTCCGTACTGCCATCAGAAACAGCAATGCCCGCGGTGCCAGCAAACACCAGGGTTGTCTGCTCCACGGCAGCCTGCAGGGCCCCATTGAGCTCACCGGAGCCAGCACTTATTGACGCCCCCTCAGGCTCAACACCATGCCCTGCTTCAGGCTGCGCCCCTGGCCGTGGATCCCCAGATCCCGGGTTCAGATGACTGGTGATTGTCACTGTGGAGGTGGACTGGGTGGAAGAGGAAATCGGGGCAGTTTCCAGATCGCCGATCGTACAACTGGTGAGCAGCAACGGCACGGTGAGGGCCAGGCTGCACCATCCTAAAGGACGGAGTCTGACCCTCATGAGATGTAGACGACAGCATTGTTGCCACCGGTACAAGTGACATAGCTGCCATTGTCTGTGCAGTTCATTGTGTAATTGAGCCCAGTAACAGGACTATAAGCCGTGATGGTGCCGGAGGTCTGTCCCGTATTGTAGTAGAAATCCGCAAATGCTGAACGCACATAGCGGGCGAATTCCACACTGGTGACGCTGCTGCCGGTGTAGACATTGTTGAAATTACCGTCTGGCTCACCGGTCCGTGCCGAGGCATTTGCCGCATAGGCATTATTCGGCAGGGAGACCCGGGAAGGACGTGACTGATTCACCGCACGGTCATCGCCCTGCGGAACAGGTGCCGGGCGGACTACCTCCGCTCCAGCTGGTGCCTCCTGCCCATCTTCACCGGGGACTACGACAACCTCGGTGACGATGGCTGTGTCTCCCGGCTCCCCTGCTTCCACCGCTTCATTCTGGTTTCCGAAATTCACCCATCCAGCAACACTGGCGACAACAAGACATAACCCAGTGAGAAGGAGGACCGCTATGACCATGGCAACTGCCAGTAGCCATCTGTTCTTGAGTTTCGGAGGATTCTGCGGAGGGAACTGTTGGTACTGCGGTGGGTGCTGGGGATGCTGTGGTTCACCAAAGGGCGGAGTGCTTTGTTGGGGTGGGGCAACTGGGGGGAAGGAAGATGTTTCCGGGGAGGGATTGCCCTGTTCACCAGATAGCTGGTGAGGATCTTCGCTCCAGGGGTTCTGGTTGGTCATCGCACTGTCCTTTGTTACGTATGCCCGTTGCTGGAAGATCAATGCGACTGACCTGTGAGCAACTCGAATACCCATACTGTATCGAGGAATTCAGGGAAAAGTACGCAATTAGATAACTGCTTTAACCTGGCCGTGTACTGCCCTGCCCTGTGGTCGTGGTGAGCTCCTAGGGGGAGGTTCTTCAGGGCATAAAAGATAGTGATGTCTCTGCAGAGGCATCACTATTACCGGGGCAGGAGTATTTGGCTAGCGGGTGTCAGCCTGTGGAGTCAGTACATCCAAGACACCCAGAACATCAATATCCGTGAGCGGGTCAGTGGCAGGATCCAGGGTGGCATGATCGCCGAGAAGCTGACGGACATAGGACACATCCTTGTCACCCCGGCCGGAAAGATTAACCAGAATGTTGATCGGTTCGGTGGCCTCGGCAGCCATCTTCAGGGCATGCGCCAGGGCGTGACTGGATTCCAGTGCAGGGATGATGCCTTCATAACGGCATAGTAGACGGAAAGCCTGGAGGGCCTCCGCATCGGTGATGCCCACATATTCAGCCCGACCGGTGTCCTTGAGGTGGGCATGCTCCGGGCCGATGCCCGGGTAATCCAGACCTGCGGACACAGAGTGGGAATTGCGGAGGTTTCCTTCCTCATCAACCAGGACATAGGAAAGGGATCCATGCAGATGTGATGGACGACCATTGTGCAATGGTGCTCCATTGAGATCAGTATCCAGACCGTAGCCAGCCGGTTCCACACCGATCAGACGGACCTCGGCGTTGCCGGGCTGTTCCTCCAAGTACTGGGCGAAAGCACCGATGGCATTGGAACCGCCGCCGACACAGGCAACCACAGCATCAGGAAGCTGGCCGGTGCGTTCCATCATCTGTTCACGCGATTCCCGGGAGATCACGGAGTGGAACTCCTTGACCAGGGTGGGAAATGGGTGCGGGCCGGCAGCGGTGCCCAGCAGGTAATGAGTCTCCGCGAGATTCTCCACCCAGTCATTGATGGCGATGTCGATGGCACTACTGAGGCCGTTGCCGGACTGTTCATCCACGGCAACAACTTCAGCACCCATGAGCCGCATGCGATAAACATTCGGCTGCTGACGGGCAACATCCTTAGCGCCCATGTAGACGGTGCACTTCATGCCGAACAGAGCAGCCACCATCGCGGTTGCCGTGCCATGCTGTCCAGCGCCGGTTTCTGCAATGAGTCGTGTCTTGCCCAGGCGCTTGGCAAGCAGTGCCTGGGCCACCACCTGATTGCCCTTGTGGGCGCCGCCATGAACTAGATCTTCGCGCTTGAGGAAGATGCGGGCGGTTCCCCTCCCCTGGCCCTCCAATGGCAGATTGGCGCATTCGGTGATGGGGGTCGGGCGACCGAGGTAGTTGGTGTAGAGGCTGTTCAGCTCGTCGATGAAGGTGGGATCCTCGAGTGCATCAACATAAGCCTTCTCCAGTTCATCGAGTGCAGGAAGAAGGAGATCAGGGACGAACTGTCCGCCGTATTCGCCGAAGTGGGCATCGAGGAGGGTGTGACGTGAAGTTGTTGTCATGATCTAAAGGCTTTCTGGTGAAACAATCATTGAGGAGCGAACTTGGCAAAGAGATCGGCAACATGCTGACAAGGTGTTGACCAGTAAAATCCTACATCGTGAAGTTGATGGGAAGTGGGGGATCCTCAGGGGAATATCTCATACTCCGATGTTTCACGTGAAACATGGGTGGGGCGCTGCCTCCGAGGAGATGGGGGCTGGTAAATGAAAACGGTGACATCCCACGAATCTCGGGGAATGTCACCGTTGGATCTTAAAATCCAGAAGGAATGCTTCTAAGCAGAAGCCGCAGCCTTCTGCTCCCCTGCTTCCTTGCCATAACGCGCGGCCAGCCAGGCGCAGATCATAAGCTGAATCTGGTGGAAAATCATCAATGGAAGAATGAGGAGACCAACATTGGCTCCACCGAAGATCACTGCTGCCATTGGAAGGCCGGTGGCCAGGGACTTCTTGGTGCCGCAGAACTGGATGGCGATGGAGTCAGCACGGTTGAAACCGATGCGCTGGGAGATGAACATGGTGAACCAGAGCATCGCCATGATCAGCGCAATGGAGAAGACGATGAGGAAGGCGATGTCCCATACCGCGACGGTGGACCAGATGCCGCTCACCATGCCTGCAGAGAACGCAGAGTAAACCACCATGGCGATGGAACCACGGTCCACGATCTTGGTGGCCTTGTTCGCTGCGAGTTTCTTGACCCACTTCCTACAGGCCTGGCCGAGGATGAAAGGTAGCAGCAGCTGGATGGCGATGTTGAGGAAGACCTGGAGATCAATGCTCACACCACCATCAGCGGTCATGAGCATCATGACCAGCAGTGGAGTGAAGAAGACGCCAGCCAGATTCGAGAGGGAGGCCGCCACGATGGAACCGGCGATATTTCCCTTGGCGATGGAGGTGAACGCCACCGAAGACTGCACAGTGGAAGGCACCAGGGTGAGGAAGAGGATGCCCATATAGAGATCTTCAGAGATGAAGAAGGTCAAAGGCTTCAGGCCTACACCCACCAGCGGGAAGATCAGGAAGGTGACTGCCAGGATCGTGAGATGGAGGCGCCAATGCTTCAGGCCGTTGAGGGCCTCCTGCGTGGACAGTCGCGCTCCATAGAGGAAGAAGAGCAGAGCGATGGCGATCTTCACTGCATAGTCGAACCACTCGGCGAATGTCCCACTCGCCGGGAGGATGATGGCAACGATGACCGCAAGAACAATGAGGACAATTAACGGATCCAACCGTTTCAGGCGTTCAAGCATGTATGTGAGTGTACGGCCCCCGGTAGCGGTGCGGAGTGGGTTGGTAGCTGCCGGTTGCTGTTCAAGTCACTCCCCGGGTTATGCGGTGCGATCCGATCATGGTGTACTGTTCAAACCACAGCGAGGGTGCTCGGCACGGAGATGCTGAGTATCAGCTTCCTGCTGGTGGTCTAGTTACTGGGCCCTGGAAATCTTTGAAAAGCTCAGGCTTTTCAACCCCGTGGGGGCGGTGTTGACCCACTGAGGGATCTCCATGATGGAGCTTGCGAAACTTGGGGAAGTTTCGTGGTGGGATAATTAAGTTTTTAGGAAAATCCATTGCGGGGTAGGCCCACTACTTTGTGGCTATATCATCAAATTATTCAAGTAATTAATTGGCACTCCTCGCTGTCATCTGTTTTGTCACAGTGATCTTAGTAGGATGATGTCCTGGGTGGTTGAAGCTCCCCTCTTCTGGGCTAAAATTGCTTCTTAGGGATTATTGAAATACTTAGATAAATAATTTTTATCTGTCTTCCGGTGTGGGCTTCAGCTATCGTCGACTGCATGACTTCCCTCTTCTCTCCTCTTCAGCTCCGCGGTCTGACGGTCCGCAACCGGGTATGGTTGGCTCCGATGTGTCAGTATCAGGTGACTGCCCACGACGGTATCCCGGAGGATTGGCACACCGTTCACTATGGCGCCCGCGCTGTGGGCGGCTTCGGTCTCATTGTCACGGAGGCCACCGGAGTGAGCCCGGAGGCGAGGATCTCCCCCGCTTGTACAGGGCTCTGGAATGATGATCAGGTTCTGGCATGGAAGGGCATCACTGATTTCGCCCACTCCCAGGGTGCGGTGATCGGGGTGCAATTGAATCATGCCGGCCGTAAAGCGGGCACCTACCCGTGGCTGCCCGGCCAGCCATCGGGCACGATACCTCTTGGGGAAGGTGGTTGGGAGACCCACGGCCCTAGCGCTCTTCCCCAGCAGGGTCTGGGCACTCCCCGCGAGATGACGCTGGAAGATATCCGGAAGGTTATCGCTGATTTCGCCCAGGCCTCGCGCCGTGCCGTTGACGCCGGCTTCGACACCATTGAGGTCCACGGCGCCCATGGCTACCTCCTCCACCAGTTCCTCACCCCGCTGGCCAATAAGCGCAGCGATGACTATGGCGGCTCCTTTGAGAATCGCACGCGTCTCATCCGAGAGATCGTTATGGCGATCCGTGCCGAGATTCCTGAGGAGATGCCGCTTCTGGTGCGCCTCTCCGCCACTGACTGGATTGGAGATGAGCCTTCCTGGGATCTCGAGCAGACTGTCCGCCTCGTGGCGATCCTCAAGGATCTCGGTGTGGATGTTGTGGACATCTCCACCGGTGGTGCCTCGCCGGCGCGTATCCCGGTCCGCCCTGGCTACCAGGTTCCATTTGCTGCGCGGGTGAAAAAAGAGGTCGGGATCTCCACCTCCACCGTCGGCCTCATCACCGAAGCACATCAGGCGCAGCAGCTTCTCGACGAAGGGCAGGCGGACATCGTCTCCCTCGGTCGCGCTGCGCTGCGGGATCCCTCCTGGCCCCAACGTGCAGCCCATGAATTGGGCCTGCCCTCTGAGGAGACCCCCTTTCCCACTTCCTACTGGCGCGCGGCCTGGCCGAAGTGAAAGTAGAAAGGCGATGTTTCACGTGAAACATCGCCTTTCTACTTGTGTGGGTTTAGAGCACAGAGGCACTCAAGGTGTCACCCTCCCGGGTGAGGTTAGCTTCGCTGAGTCCGGTGGCTGCCGGGCCGGAGATCAGAGAGCCATCCATGATGGAGAACTTGGAATTGTGCTTGGTACAGGTGACTACATCCCCCTCCACCTTCGTGATGAAGTTGCCCTGATGTGGGCACGCCGAGGAGTAAGCGAGAAACTCCCCTTCCATGGGTTGGGCGATGATGACGGATCCGAGGATGACCGCACTGCCCACGGGAACTTCGGTGGCCGCAATCTCCTTGGGTGGATTGCTGCCACAAGCGGCGAGGAATGCTCCGGCGAAGGTGGTAGCGGCGCCGAGGAGGAAGGTGCGACGGCTGCAGGCTGGGGATGAAGGTGAGAGGCTCATAGCTCCAGTATTGCTGGTCCGGGTGGCAAGGGCTAATTATTTGAGATGAAAAAATCCCCGATGTTTCACGTGAAACATGACGGGGATCTGACCTTGGGGGAATTAGCGGATTTCTCGCTCTCGGGCACCGATCAAACCGATGATGACACTGGTCAGTCCCAGGGCTGAGAATATCGCCAAGGCTCCGATATCCCCTCCAGAAGGGGTCAGGGTGTGGGACAGTGGCGAGAGATCGACCTGTTCCGGGGTGAGGGTGAGTAGTGGCCCCAGGATGGAGACCGTGCCAGCGAGAACTACCGGGAGCCAGGACAGCTGAATCAACCGCGGCGCCCATCCAGCGAGCAGTGTGGCGATGCCGATGAAAGCCAGAGCCTGGAGAATCAGAGACAGTCCTGCCGTCAGGATGAGCTTCTTTCCCTCCGCTACTTCCCCATCCTGAATCTGCAGTGCGAGGAGACCACCGAGAATGGAGAGGATCGCACAGGCGAATCCGGTGAGGACTGCTGTTGTCACCGCACCCGCCAGGGGTCGGTGACGGGAAATTCCAGTGGCGCGGATGGTGTCGATCAACCGGCTTCTCTCCTGTCCGATATAGGACACCAAGGGTTGGGTCACCGCCACGGCGACCAACACAGCCACCATCTGAAAAACATAGATGATGAACTCGGACTGGATATCCTTCATGGGGAGCAGGTCCTGGATGATGTTGAGCGTGGCGTCGTCCTCTTCCAAGAGCGGGATCATGGAGTCGATCAGCGGCAGAATGCAGGCGATGATCACTCCACATGTCAGCGCCCAGGCGATGATCATCCCGCGGTGGGTCAAGAGATTCAGCGACACCAGACCCCGGATCTTCCGCGCTCCTCTCCCCCGCCCTTCCCGTGCCGGAATCAATGCGGAATGGACACTGCGGTAGGAATCCAGAACCACCGCCAGGATGAACAGACCGACGCAGATGAGTGCCGCCCAGCCGACCGCTCCCCAGTCATCATCGGTGAAGGGCATGATGTGCGCCCTCCACCCCAAGGGGGAAATCCAGTTGAGGATGCCCGAGAGCCCGGAGTCATAGGAATCGGCGAACACCCGGATGAGGAAGGATGCCGCGATAATGAGCAGACCCAACCGATTGAGATTGGTGGAACCACCGATCAGGGACTGCAGGATACTGGTCAGTCCGATGCACCCGATCATGGTGAGTGAGATCAGTGCCCCGAAGGTGAAGGCACCGTCGATGCTGATCTCTTCGGTGCTGAGATAGTGCAGTGCGAGGAGGATGAGCGCGAGACCCGCACCCACCAGGATCGCCACCAGAGTGGAGGCGAACAAAGCCGCGCGGAAGATAGTGGAACGTGGCAACCCCAGTGACTGGATGAGTTCACTCTCTCCACGGAGCTCCGCACCACGGTACATCGTGGTGAAGATGAGCACCGCCATGACCGAGCTGAGGATGCACGCCCATGCTCCGATCTCCCAGGCCGTGAATTGTCCGATGGTGCCGGGCGGCGGGAAGACGCCATACATTGCTTTGGTGCCCATGTTGTCGCGCATGCCAGCCACAAGCGGTTCGCGGCCCGCGAGAGTCGGATAATACTGGAGATAAGCCGGTGGCATGGCGGCGACAAACAGCCACAGTCCCAGACACCACCAGAGGATGGTCATCCGTGCGAGGCGGAGATTCAGGCGGATCAATTGGGCATTCATGATTCCTCCTCCCCGTAGTGCCGGAGGAAAATCTCCTCCAGTGAAGCCGGGGTGCTGATGATGTTCTCTCCGCCAGCATCGATGATTGCCCGCAGTATGGAGGGCACCGTGGCGGCATCGGTGGTGAGACTCAGATGGCCCTCGTGGAACTCCACATCCGGATGATGCTCCAGCGAAGCGGGAAGTTCTGGAAGCATCGCACTGATCTTGTGGGCGGAGATCTGTTGGAGATAACCGACCTCATTCGACGCCACGGAACGCCCTTCCTTGATTACCGTCACGTGATCGCAGAGCGTTTCCACCTCACTGAGAATATGACTGCTGAGAAGAACTGAGCCACCGTTCTTCTGAAATTTGCGTACTTCACGGACGAAGACATTCTCCATGAGAGGATCCAGACCGGAGGTCGGTTCATCCAGAATCAGTAGTTCCGACTCCGGGGTGAAAGCAGAAATCAATCCCACCTTCCTTCGGTTACCGGTGGAATACTCCCGGATTTTCTTATCAGGATCCAAGAGGAAAAGCTCAATCAATTCCTCTTCGCGCTTCCGGTTGACGGGAATTCCACGCAGGGACTCCAAGGCCCGGAAGACTTCCCGGCCGGTCAGATTCGGCCAGAGGGTGGCGTCTCCGGGGACATAGCCGACCTTCTTCAACACCTCTGGATGTTTGCGGGGATCCTCTCCCAGGACCCTGACTGTTCCCGATGTCGGGGTCAGAACTCCGATCAGCGCTCGGATGGTAGTGGATTTTCCGGCACCATTGGGGCCGAGGAAGCCGTGAACACTCCTCTCCCCAACCGTGAGTGAGAGGTCATCTACTGCAGTGAAACTTCCGAATTTCTTGACCAGGTTCTGGATCTGAATGACTGGAGGGCTCATGCTCCCCATTATCGGCTCTTTCACTACAGCGGGTGCGGGAGTCTGATTTCAGGGTGTCCGGAGTTCTCCAGAAGTCCTGAATTAGTCCGCCGGGAGGAGACGATAGTCTTCCCGGGAGGGCTGATATGAGGTGAAGGAGCAAGTGGGAATCTCGCTTGAGTCGGGTGCCGCGGAGTCTCTCATCGAAGGTCTCGAGGGTCCCTGGCCAACTCTCCGACAGACCTCGTGAGGGATTTGCAGAGGGGCTTGGTGGACTTCTCCTTGCTCCCCTCCCGAGAATCATCTGGTGGGGTCACCGGGAATCCCACAATCACCGTTCCCTGCGAGAGTATCCGATGGGGGGGCTCTCTGAAAGCTAAGTGAGGGCCATCTGAAGATCACACCCTAAGCTCCCCGGTGATGACCCCGGGCATCATCACGGGATTCGCGACTCCTCTGCTGGCCCCTCCTTAGAATTCTTGGAGGGCGCGCAGTCCTGGATGCCAATCGTCTTCGGGTGGCACGGATTCGGCTTCCCCTCAAGCCAGTCCAATAGGGGTCGCGCAGTAGTCAGGCGTGGGTGCCACAAAGCAGTTTCTGGATACTGCAACCACTCCCCTACCCCACCGGATGATCCGCAGGATATTTTTAAGCCTCCGCCCCTCATCCTCAGGTATGGAAAAACCGGCGATGTTTCACGTGAAACATCGCCGGTTCATTCCCCCGATCCAGACTGCCACGGAGAGTGGAAAACTACTTCTTGGTGGCAGCCTTCATGGCGGAAACGAACTCAGTGAGTTCCTTCTTCAGCCCAGCAAGATCCTTGATGGTGGATGGATTTGGGTGCTCGCCCTCGCAGTGAGAGGCGATGATCTTGGTGATCGCGGAACCCGTGATCGCCCCGGAGGCACCCGCGGCAATGGCATCAGCCACGTGCTGCGGGGAGGAGATGCCGAAGCCCAGGAGGATCGGGGCGCCACCAAAACGCTTGATGTTATTAACCACATCTTCCAGGCCCGCGGTGCTGGATTCGCGCTCCGTGCCGGTGACACCGTCGCGGGAGATGGCGTAGATATAGCCCTTGGATGCGGCACTGACACCCTCCAGGGTGGTCTCCGAAGCCTGTGCCGGAGCGATGAAGATCGGGTCCACACCGGCCTTCTCAGCGGCCTCAATGAAGGGTCCGCCTTCGCGTACCGGAACATCCGGGATCAGAACGGAGTCTGCACCGGCGGCGGCGAACTCTGCATAGAAGCTGTCCAGTCCCCGGGTGAAAGGCACGTTGCCGTAGATGAGCATGCCGATCGGGATTTCCGGGTAGGCCTCGCGGATACGGGCGATCAGCTCCAGACAGGAGTTGACGGTGGAGCCACCGTCGAGGGCACGCAGGTGGGACTCTGCCACGGTGGGGCCATCGGCTACCGGATCGGAGAAGGGCACGCCGAGTTCGAGGGCGTCAGCGCCGGCGTCGATGGCGGTGGCGATGATCTCGTAGGAGGCGTCCGGGTTGGGATCGTTGAGCATGATGAAGGGAACGAAGGCGCCCTCCCCTGCCTGATCGAGACGCTCAAAGAGGTTGGTATAACGGCTCATTATCGGTTCTCCTCCTTGAGGACTAGTTCTGGGTTCTCTTCCAGGGTGCGACGGATGTGGTCAACATCCTTGTCGCCACGGCCAGACAGGGAGACCAGGATGGTGATCTCCTTACCTTCCTCCTCGGCGAGCTTGGCGCGCTTGATGGCGTAAGCGAAGGCATGTGAAGACTCCAGGGCCGGGATGATGCCCTCGAAGCGAGCCAGGTACTGGAAAGCCTCGAGTGCCTCCGCATCAGTGATGCCCACATAGGTCGCGCGACCGGAGGCGTGGAGGTATGCGTGCTGCGGGCCAACGCCTGGGTAGTCCAGGCCGGCGGAGATGGAATAGGACTCTTCCACCTGTCCGTCGGAACTGCGCATCAGATAGGAGCGGGTGCCGTGCAGGATGCCGATCTGGCCATTGGTGATGGTGGCTCCGTGCTTGCCGGAGTCCAGTCCCTCACCGGCGGGCTCAGCGCCGATGAGCTCTACGCCCTCTTCATCGATGAAGTCGGCGAACATACCGATGGCGTTGGAGCCGCCACCAACACAGGCGACCACAACATCGGGCATCTTGCCGGTGCGCTCGAGCATCTGAGCCTTGGCCTCTTCGGAGATCACCTTGTGGAATTCACGCACGATCGTTGGGAATGGGTGCGGTCCGGCGGCGGTGCCCAGGAGGTAGTGGGAATCGTGGAAGGTGGCGGTCCAGTCACGCAGTGCTTCATTCACGGCGTCCTTGAGGGTGCCGGAACCGGACTCAACAGGGATGACCTTCGCGCCATGCAGCTGCATGCGGTAGACGTTGGGTTGCTGACGGGCGACGTCCTTGGCGCCCATGTAAACCACGCACTCCAGTCCCAGCAGGGAGCAGGCAAGTGCGGTGGCGGTGCCGTGCTGTCCGGCACCGGTCTCAGCGATGATGCGCTTCTTGCCCATCCGCTTGGCCAGCAGTGCCTGACCGATCACCTGGTTGGTCTTGTGGGCACCACCGTGGACCAGATCCTCACGCTTGAGGAAGATGCGGGCATAACCCTTGCCCTGTCCAGCCAGTGGCAGGTTGGAGCATTCAGTCAGTGGGGTGGGGCGGCCGAGATAGTCGCGGAAATAGGTGGCCAGCTCCTCACGGAACTCTGCGCTGTTGGTGGCATCGACGAATGCCTTCTCCAACTGGTCCAGTGCGGGTAGGAGAGACTCGGCGACGAACTGTCCACCGAACTCACCGAAGTAGGCGGGTAGCAGTGTGCTGCCGCCGAGGTTGTGATTGTTAGTCATGAGATTCTTTATACCTTTAGTAGTGGAAGGTTCGGATGGTGGAGAAGATCTTGAGGATGGCACCGGCGTCCTTCTTGCCTGCCCACTCCCCTGCCTCAGCGGAGTATTCCACGCCGGAGTTGATGTCCAGTCCGCCGCAGCCGACGGCGAGTGCCTCTGCTGCATTTGCCGGGGAGATGCCGCCAGCCAGGAGTGCGGAGGAACGAACCTCTGCAGGAATGGTGGACCAGTCGAAGGACTCGCCACTGCCGCCCTGGTGGGCATCCAGCACGAGACGGTCAACCTTGTCCGCCAGGGCGAGGGCGATATCGGCTCCGCCCTCAGAGGTCATGGAGACGGCACGCCACACCTCAACCTCGGGGCCAACCTCAGCGCGGACGGACTCAACCAGAGCGAGTTCCGCCGCAATGGAGTCCTGCAGTGGGGCGTGGATCTGGACGGCATAGATGCCCTCCTGAAGTAGTTCCGCGTAGCCGGAGGTACGGCGGCTGACCGCTACATAACGCAGATCCGGCTCTGCGGCGATGATGGATGCGGATGTTTCACGTGAAACATTTCGCGGGGAGGCCTCCTCGAAGATGAGTCCACCATAGAGGGCGCCTGCTGCCCGTGCGGTCTGGGCCGCCGTGGCGGAAGTCAATCCGCAGACCTTATTGGTGCCGTAGACAAGCTCGCGTGCCGCGAACTCCACATCGGGCTGACCGGTCAACTGGGAACCCACCAGGAAACCATGGGAGTGCCCACCGAGCTGGCGAACGGTCTCATTGTCACGCACACCGGACTCAGAGATCAGCACTGCATCGGCCGGGATCAGCTTGGCCAGACGGCCTGAGCGATCCAGATCAATGGACAGGTCGTGGAGGTTGCGGTGGTTCACACCGAAGATCTTCGCGCCCAGCTTGATGGCACGCTCGACCTCTTCCTCGTCGATGACTTCGGTGAGCACGTCGAGACCGAAGCGCTCTGCCTCTGCCGCAAGCTCCGCGTAGGCGGCGTCGTCAAGTACGGACAGCATCAGCAGGATGGCGTCGGCACCGAAGTAACGGGCGGCCTGCACCTGGACCTTGTCGATGACAAAATCCTTGCACAGCACCGGCAGGTGCGAGGAGGCAGCCACGGTGGCCAGGTGGTCATAGTCGCCGCCGAAGCGGTCCGGCTCGCAGAGCACGGAGATGCCGCTGGCAAAACGTGAGTAGATGCGTGCGATATCGCCCGGCTGATAATGCTCACGGATCATGCCCAAGGAGGGAGATGCGGACTTGCACTCCATGATGAAGCGGGCCCCTCCCCTGCCCTGGTTCAGGGAGTCATAGAGCGAACGGGTGGACTTGGGCAGAGCGTCCACATCGACGTGGGCGATACGTGCCCGGATCTCCTCGAGATGGCCGCGACGGCCTTCGACGATGCTTTCTAAAACAGTGGGAAGTTTAGCCACGGTAATCAATCTCCTCATGCTTGTTCAACCAGTCAGCAACGGTGCCGTCTTCCAGAAGCTGCAGGGCCAGCTCGGTGCCTTCACGGAGGGAGTCCACCCGTGAGTTCAGGTAGAACATCGCACCGGCGTTCACCGCCAAGGCATTGCGATGGGCAACCGGACCTGAGCCGTCGAAGATGGCGCGCATGTGTGCGGCGTTCTCCACCCCATCGCCACCAACGAGATCCTTCAACTCACACTGTGCAACACCGAGTTCCTCCGGGGTGATCTCATAGGAGATGATCTCGCCATCTTCCTTCAGCTCCCACACCTGGGTGGTGCCATGGGCTGCGATCTCATCGGTACCGGCGCCATGGACAACCAGCGCACGGCTGCGGCCGAGTTCGCGGAAGACCTCAGCGATCATTTGACCCTGGGCCGGGTTGGCCACGCCCATGATCTGGAACTCCGGGCGGACCGGGGACAGCAGTGGTCCCAGGACATTGAACAGGGTCGGGATCTTCAGCGCCTTGCGTACCGGCTGCGCGTGGGCGATCGCCGGGTTGTAGGCAGGGGCGAAGAGGAAGGTGAAGTTGGAAGCCTCGAACCAACGCTGGGCGCGTTCGGGGTCCAGGTCCAGAGGAATATTCAGTGCTTCCAACACGTCTGCGGAACCGGACTTGGAGGACACGGAACGGTTGCCGTGTTTGACCACCTTGAGGCCACCGGCGGCAGCGATCAGGGACGCGCCGGTGGTGATGTTGATGGTGTTGGCACCGTCGCCACCGGTACCGGCGGTATCCAGCACACCCTTGCCGGAGACCGGGAAGGGACGACCGGCGTTGAGGAAGGCCTTGGCGGCACCGGCGATGTCGGAGAAGGTCTCCCCGCGGGTGCGGATGGTGGCCAGCAGCGCTGCGATGTGGACGTCATCGTATTCACCGATGGTCATCGGGGTGAATACCTCCACCGCTTCTTCCACGGTGGGAGCCTTGTTGTCCAGATACCTGTTCAATACAGCCAGGGTTTCATCAGAAGTCATATGAGAAAAATCCTTTAATAGTTTCTAACGGTTTTCTAGTTAGCTGGAGTGGACAGCAGCTTCTCCACGCAGCGGCTTAGGATGATTGGGCCGGTGGGGCTCAGCACTGATTCCGGGTGGAACTGCAGACCGATCGCCATCTCATCGGTGGTCTCCGCGGCCATGACCACGTCACCGATCTCAGAGGAGCAGGTGCCTAAGGAGATGATCCCCTTCGGTGCCTCAACACAGCCCAGTGAGTGATAGCGGCCGATCGGGACCAGGCGGCCGGGGAGATCGGGGCGGTCTGGTTCCACGTCGGTGGCCAGCCCGGTGAAGACGTTGTGGGTGACACCGGCGTTGGTCAGCGTCATGTTGTCGGTGGTGCCGTGTACCGGGCCGCAGGGCTGCACCTCTCCCCCATGGTGTTCGATCAGTGCCTGGAAACCGAGGCAGATGCCGAGCATCGGGATGGTGCCCAGGGCGCGGTCGATCAGTGTCATCATGTTTCCGGAGGTTGCTGGATATCCGGGGCCGGGTGACAGGCAGATCAGGTCTGGTTCGGCGGCCAGGATGGTGTCCACCTCAACGGTGTTGCGGAAGACGGTGCAGCGGTAACCCGCGACGGCGAAGGCATCGACAAGGTTGTACACGAAGGAATCGTGATTATCGATGAGAACAACGTGGGTCATTATCGGACTACCTCCAGGGTGGAACCGGCTGCGAGCGCAATGGCGTTGAGCACGGCATAGGCCTTGTGCAGAGTCTCATCAGCTTCTGATTGTGGATTGGAATCGCGCACGACACCGGCGCCAGCCTGAACCGCTGCCACCCCGTCCTGCACGAAGGCGGAGCGGATGACAATGCAGTTATCCATATCGCCATTGCCGCGCAGATAACCCACGGCACCGCCATAGGAACCACGGCGACGCTTCTCGACACCACGCAGCAGCTCCATCGCGCGCAGCTTGGGAGCACCCGTCAGGGTGCCCATGTTCATGCATGCACGGTAGGCATCCAGGGCGTCCAGCTCCGGGTCCAGCGTGGCGGTCACACGGGAGACCAGGTGCATGACACGGGAATAACGGTCCACCTGCAGCAGGTCGGCCACTCGTCGTGAAGCAGGCACAGAGACACGCGCCAGGTCATTGCGGGCCAGATCCACCAGCATGGTGTGCTCCGCGATTTCCTTGGCATCGGTGCGCATATCCAGTTCATTGCGGATATCCAGCTCATCATTGATGCTGCCGTCCGGGTTCAGACCACGGGGACGGGTACCGGCAATGGGGTAGAGCTGAAGCTCACGGTTGGCTGCGGTGAACTTCAGGTTGGACTCCGGGGAAGCACCAAAGAGCTCATAGGGACGGTTATTATCCAGACCACGCACGTAGAACATATACGGGCTGGGGTTGGTGGCACGCAGTTGCAGATAGGCGGCAAAGGCATCCGGGCACGGGGCGGAGAAGGACCTCGCCGGCACCACCTGGTAGATGTCTCCGTTGCGGATATTCTCCTTCAGGTTATCCACCTGCTGGCGGAACTCCTGATCCGGGATATCAGCCACCACGGTCAGGGTGTCACCGCCGTGTGGGGTCACCTGATAGGCGTGATCGGTCTCAGGAAGGGCGGAGTCGATAAGCGCAGCCAGCCCGGCCAGCTCTTCCTCCAGAGCCGCAGCGTCACTGGAGACACCGACCAGCTGGGCGGTCTGATCCTGGTGGTTGATATCCAGGATGATCTCGGCGACCAGGAACTGATAATCGGGGTAGGTGTTCACACTCTCCCCCACCTCCGGCAGGGTTTCGAAGGTCTCCAGATAATCGAAGGAGAACCCGCCCATCAGCAGCGGCAGCGCACTGTGGTCATAGCCAGAATCGAACTGCAGCTTCCGCAGCACCTCAATTGTGCTGATCGCGGTGAGACGCTCGCGCTCATCCACCGCCTCAGAGACCGGGAATTGGAAAGTCGCAGGATTTCCATGCTCTGGGGAAAGTGCGGAAATGACATAATCTGACAGCTGCTCTGCCAGGCGGGACAGCACGTGGCGGCCGGACTTTGTCAGGGGCTGTGCCGTCACACGCTGCCCGGTGCAGGTGATCCGTGCGGACCCCTTCAGCACAGCAAGTGAGGAAATGCCGTTCTTGGTGGTGATATCGGCGCTCTCCAGGAGGGCAGCATCATCAGCTGTGGTGCCACCGAGGTGGGCGAACAGGCTGGAGGCATCCTCGTGGTAGCGGACTGCGCGGGAAATAACATGCGGTGTAGCACTCATGATCTGCTCACCTGTGTGTTGTATGCAGTGGTGTTCAAGGTGGAAGCCTTTCGCTGGGAATTCAAATAACAACTCTTTTAATAAGCTTGAGCTTCATTCGATCCCGGGGCTTGCCGGTTGCATGTTCCTTGTCTCAAGAACCACAAAAGGCCCGCTTCTTCGTCGAACGAAGTACGAGCCTTGAAAACTTCAGTGTGAAAACAACTTTGAGGTCGGGCTCGCCTATTTAGCGCGCCACCACCACTGGGTGCCCTGGGATTGACAGAAGTTGTTCACAACCGAGAACTTTATCATGTGGTGGGAACTTTGTCTCATTATATATATAGGGGTATGGCCAGCCCCTGGGGGATTCCAGGATAGCCTTGAGGCATGGGGCTATCTTCATTGGTTATGGATTAAGGGGTGTTGAGTATGAGCGTGCGTATCAAAGTCCTTCTCATCAGCGTGGTGGCCATGTTCCTCGGCTGGGTGGAGATCGCTGATGCCACCAACTTTGCCCACACCATCACTAATGCGCCCCCAGTGCGTTTCTGGCTCGGTGTGGGGGCAGCAGTAGCTTGCACCTTGGCTTTTCCTCTGTGGCGGCTGAGCCGGCGTTATGAGGGCCTCTGGCAGGAAGTGGTCTGGGGCTTCTTTGGGTTCTGGGTATTGGTCACCGTGGCACTACTTATTACCGGCGCCTCGGACGGGCTGGGGTTGATGCATTGGCTGACGCCGGTGTTCCTCACCGTGATGCTCTGGGTAATGGAGGAAGCCGATAAGCAGGAAGCTGAAAGGATGGCCAAGCGGGCAGCTGAAAAATAGCTCTGAAGAAAAGAAGAACCGGCCTCTCCATATATGGAGAGGCCGGCTTTGTTGTCGGTGCTACTTGGCGCAGAAGCTGGAAAGGCTAGTCCTGCCTGGCCTGCGCGGCACGGCGCACAGCATCCAGGTCAATGGCTGGCGCGTTCAGTGGAGTGGAGTTCTCTACAGGTGCGGAAGCAGAGCTGTCGGAAGGTGAGCAGCAGCCACCTTCTCCCCCACCATCAGCGGAGCAGCAGCCACCTTCAGCGGCCTCGCCGGCGGCCTTACGCTTGGCGTCGACCATGGCCACGGTGTGCGCACCCATGCCGGCACCCATGCCGAGGAAGGTCAGCGCGCCAACCACGCCGAGGGCCACCACGAGCCACATCCAGCCAGAGGCCGTGAAAGATACGAGTGAGGCGATCGCCCATGCGACGCCGGACAGGACCCACAGGGGGCCTGCGACGCGGTGTGCCATCTCCCACAGCTCCTGGGATTTACGTACTTCAGGGACACGGATGCCGATCACCGGGTTTCCGGGGAGCTTCGCCGTCCAGGCGAGTGCACCTGCCACAATGAGCAGGACCGCGAGAATGCCAAAAAGGCTGCCAAGAATAATGCCAATCACCGTCATGTCAACCACTCTATCGTCTGCACTATTCCTTTCCGTAATCTCAAACGGCCCCTGAACGGGGCTATCAGCAAGGCTGTGATCCGGCCGGAAGCGCAGGTAGGTGGGTGGCTGGCTTCGTCTAGGTCAATGGTCAGGGCGTGCAGTAATCTGACATCTATCGCAGTTGGGTGGTGGGTACACCACAAACCCGGATCGCATCTTCGCTACCTTGCGGTACCTCTAACCCGGTGCCCCAAATCCCCTTTTTCATCAACAGGGGTGCGCCGGTGCAGGGTGACAAACCGATCCAGCGCGTGAATGAGACATTATTTTTCGTGGCTTCTTTTCTAGATACCGCCACGGACCTGTTCCTTTACGCAAAGGGGACTGAGGTTCATGGCATCTTCTCTTCAAGTTGTCCCCTGAACACGTAGGAACGACCATGAACATCAAGAGCTTGAGCTCATCGCTGCTGTTCCGGGTGGTCATTGCGATCATCCTCGGAATCGTCTGCAGCCTCTTCTTCCCGGTGTGGCTCGCCCAGATCTTCACCACATTCAACGGCCTCTTCGGCAACTTCCTGGGCTTCTTCATCCCGGTGCTGATTTTCGCCCTCATCGCTCCTGCCATTGCAGGCCTGGGCCGTGGTGCCGGTAAGTGGCTGGGTATTGTCGCCGGCATTGCCTATGCCTCTACGATCCTGTCTGGTCTGATTGCCTATGGAGCATCCCAGGCGCTCTACCCATGGATGCTGGCTGATCATGCCAACATCAGTGAGATCGACCTGGATGCCGGTGCCCTGGTGCCCTACTTCAACATTGAGATGCCACCTCCCTTTGAGGTCATGACCGCCCTGCTGCTGGCCTTCTGCCTGGGTCTGGGCATGACCGTGGTCAAGTCCAACACCCTCTACGATGTCACCCGTCAGCTGGAGCGCGTGGTGATGAAGGTGATCACCGCTTTTGTCATTCCACTGCTGCCGGTCTTCATCTTCGGTATCTTCCTGGGCCTGGGTATGAATGGTGGTCTCATGGAGATCATGTCTGCCTTCGGCAAGGTGCTGGTGCTTGCTGTTATCGGCACCCTGGTGTTCCTGACGATCCAGTTCATCGCTGCTGGTGTCATTGCCAAGAAGAACCCATGGACCCTGTTCAAGAACATGCTCCCTGCCTACTTCACAGCACTGGGTACTTCTTCTTCTGCCGCGACCATTCCGGTCACCTACCAGCAGACTCTGAAAAATGATGTGGACGTCAACGTTGCAGGTTTCGTGGTTCCACTGTGCGCCACCATCCACCTGGCCGGTTCCATGATGAAGATCGGCCTCTTTGCCTTCGCTGTTGTCTATATCTACAACATCGAGGTCAGTTTAGGTCTGGCGCTTGGCTTCCTGCTCATGCTGGGCATCACCATGATCGCCGCTCCGGGTGTTCCGGGTGGTGCCATCATGGCCGCCACCGGCATGCTCTCCTCCATGCTCGGCTTCGACACCGAGCAGGTTGCCCTCATGATCGCCGCCTACATCGCGATTGACTCCTTCGGCACCGCAGCCAATGTCACCGGCGACGGCGCCATTGCCGTCATCGTGAACAAGATCTCCAAGGGCCACATCACGGAGACCCACCAGGAGGACCTTCCTGAAGAGGACCGCGTGGACTTCGACATCACCCCATCGGATGTGGACCACCGCTGAGGTTTCCATCCACGAGCGCACCCTTTGAGGGTGCGCTTTTTTATTGCTTTAGGACACCCCTCTCCCCTCGGCATCCCGCCCTGACCATCAAAAACCACCACCCCACACGCAAGGTCTGCGTGTGGGGTGGTGGCGTCGATAAGCGCTGTGAGCTTAAGCCTGAGGTGCCTCAAGGAGAGCGTAACGCCACTCTGCGAGCTCGGCTGGAACTTCGCCCTTCTCAGGGTTCGCGATGTACTCGCGCCTGGCAGCGTCGTAGCCCCAGAGCCAGTCAGCGTAACGGAACCAACCGGTGCGATCAGCCTGGCGGAAGAGCTCATTGCGGATCAGACGGGAAGTGCCGTCGAGGTGCCAGAGCTCCCCCCAGAAACGGCCAACGGTCTGGATACGCTTAGAACGTGGGCGACGCTCAGCCTCAACCTCAGCAAGCACCTCTTCCCAGTTCAGGTTGCCCGCCTTGGCGGCATCAGATGCGAAGATGGCGACAGCTTCTGCGTCCTCCATGGCCATGACGGCACCGGAAGCCAGGTACTGCAGTGGTGGGTGGGCAGCATCACCGAGCAGCAGCATGCGGCCGATCTGCCAGTTCTCCATTGGCTCACGGTCAGACATCTGCCACCAGTTGTTGCGCCACAGGGTGTGCAGACGATCCTGGATGAACTGATCGCAGTGGCCGTAGGCCTGGTCCAGTTCCTCCGGGTTGCCCCAGTCCTCTGGGATCTCGCCGGTTGCGCGGCCTTCGAGGTAACGCTTGGACTCGAACACTGCAACCTGGTTCAGCAGCTCGCCACCACGCAGTGGGTACTGGATGAAGTGGACAGAAGGCCCGATATAGCCGATGACAGACTTCAGATCCTTCATCTCAGGATCCTCAGCCAGCTTGGAGGTGCCACGGTAGGCGACGTAGGAGGAGGCGACAGGCTCGTCCTGGACAAGCTTCTTGCGCATCACGGAGTGGATGCCGTCGAAGGCCAGGAAAGCATCAGCGGTGACGGTCTCCTTGTTCTCGCCTGGGTTCTCTGCATCCTCAATGTCAATCTCAACGCTGTCGCCCACGGTGCGGGAGTCAGAGACGAAGATACCGTTGTTCAGCTTTGCGCCAGCCTCAATCGCATTGTCCACCAGGATGGACAGCAGGTCGGAGCGGTGGATGACTAGGTAACGGCCACCGTAGTGCTTCTCAAACTCCTCATCGAACTTCAGAGTCAGGATGGTTTCGCGGTTCATCGCGTCACGGAACTGCATGTCCTCCGGCAGGTAACCCGCCGCCACGATCTGATCCAGCAGGCCCCAGGATTCCAGCATGCGCCAGCCGTGCGGGCCGATCTGCAGGCCTGCACCTACTTCCTTGAATTCAGGTGCACGCTCATAAAGGGTGACATCAGCACCACGCAGAGCAAGCGCCAGGGCACCTGCCGCGCCACCGATACCGCCACCGGAGATGACGATCTTCTGGCCTTTAAGCTCATCGGACTTGGGGAGATTGGAGGACATGGGAGACTTCCTAACTATTGACTGGTTGAGGATATTTAAGTGAAAAATTCTGTTCTCGTGTGGGGGACCCAGGGGGTGTGAGTCCCCGGATGTGGCAGGAGGGCCGGATATGGAGTCCGACCCACAGGCCAGGGGAATGCTGAGATTAGCCCTGAACCACGATCTGGTGGCGCTGACCGAACTGCTTCTGCAGACGGAGCAGCACCGACAGGGAGACTGCGGAGAGCAGTGCTGCAGCACCGAACATGATGAAGTTCGATTCGACACCGAGGTTCCACGCCAGCAGCAGACCTGCCAGCTGAGGAGCAGCCACGGCACCGATGCGGCCGACGCCCAGTGCCCAACCCAGTGCGGTTCCACGCAGATTGGATGGGTAGAAGTTGGCCACGGCGGCAATGATCAGGATCTGTGTTCCGTGGGTACCCACACCGGCCAGGATCAGGATGATGTACACAGCCCAGACAGGTGGGTATGTCAGCAGGATCAGTAGTGCGATACCCGCGATGCCGGCGGCCACGATGCCGGAACGGATCGGGCCGAAGCGGTCGCCAGCCCAGGCGGTGGCCACGGAGCCGATGATAGCGCCGAGGTTGAGTGCCAGGGTGAACATCAGGGCGTGGCCGAAGTTGTAGCCAGCGGTTTCCATCAGACGCGGCAGCCAGGTACCCAGGCCGTACCAGGCCAGCAGGGTGACGAAGGTCGCCAGTGCGAACCAGATGGAAATCGCACGGTAACGAGAGGTGAGCAGGTCCTTGAAGCCTGCAGGCTCCTCAGCACCCTCACGGGCGATGTGGTCAGCCTTGATGTCCTTATCGGACGGGATGACCTTCATGGCGATCGGCAGACCCACGATCAGTGGGATCAGCGCGATGAGGAACATGATGCGCCAGCCCCACTCCTCCGAGGAGGGGACGACCCAGATGGCCAGGACCGCGGCGATGGAACCACCGAGTGGAACACCGGACATCATCACGGTTGCCCAGGCGGACATGGTGCGACGTGGCACAAGATCCGAGGTCATGGCGTTGACAGATGGAACAAGTCCACCCAGGCCCAGACCTGCGAGGAAGCGGAGTGTGCCGAAGACCCACGGGTTGGGGGCGAAGGCACACAGCAATGTGAACACCGACAAAACAATGACGGAGCCGATGACAGCAGCCTTGCGTCCCACCCTGTCGGAGAGACGACCGATGAAGACGGCGCCAAGGGCCATGCCGAAGAAGGCGGTGGAACCAATGGTACCCAGGGTGGCGGAGTTGAGGTCCCACTCGCGTGCGAGTGCTGACTGAACAGTTCCATAGACGATGAGGTCGTAGCCATCGAAGACCACGAAGAACCAACCGATGAGAACTGCTGCGAGCCTGCGCCCACCGATTCCGAGAATCTTGAATGAGTGCTCTTCTGCTTCGAGGGGATCAACGCCTGGAGCATTTTCCGGGGGGTGTGTTCTGACCCCTCCGTTATCTGTTGCGTGTGATGTCATAGGGATATGTTCGAGGTGAGGTAGATTACAATCAAAGATATTCCCCTATGTGGAAAGTAGGACAATGGTGAACGTCGCCCCCACCCATGGGCCACCCCCGAAAGGTTTTCTGCACTCTGTAGATACTGCTCTGCAGCTGATTCTGCTCCTACGTGATTCCGGAGCCCTGACCATTTCCGGTGCCGCAGAGGAGTTGGACGTAGGCCTGTCTACGGTCCACAGGTCCATGGCCATGCTGGTCTACCGTGGCTTCGCCGTGCGCACCGAATCGCGCATGTACCTTCCTGGTCCCGCCCTGGCCACGTCAGCGCTCCAGCCTGGCTTGGGCTCTGATCTGACCCGGCTGTGCCAACACCATATGGAGGCCATTGCGGCAGAGACCGGGGAAACCTGTCATCTGATCATCCTCCAGGGCTCAAACTGTCATTTCATCCACAGTGTTGAGGGGACTAATCCGGTGCGCGTGGGAAATCGGAGGGGTCAGGTCATGCCAGCCACTCAGAACTCCGGTGGCCTGGTCATGCTGGCGGAACTCTCTCCCCGGGAGCTGCGCTCCCTCTATGCCACCCTGAGTGATGAGGAGTTTGAGAACCTTCGCAAACGCCTCCGCAGGACCCGTGATCGCGGCCATGGGACCAACTTCGGCTTTTTTGAACAGGATGTCAGTGCCGTTGCGGAGTGCCTGCTCAATGACGTGGGTGATGTTTTGGGTGCATTGTCCCTTGCCGTGCCCTCTTCCCGCTTCCGCGAGGCCTATCCCCGGTGTGTGGACTCCCTGGAGCGACATATGAGAGATCTGAACCGGACGTTAACGAGTTACAGGGTCAGTGAATCTGTCCTTTAGGGGTGAAATTCCACCCTCCCCCACCCCCGCGTCGGCACCTTTCCATATAGCGGAAATTCGTTGAGTCACGTTTGATATCCCCATATGTTCGAACTCACAAACAGAAGATATAGCTGTTCATCACACCTGTAAGCGGTGAAGTTTTCTCCTCGAGAAGATTGACGTCACAGGGGAGCCGCCCTACATCAGGGTTCCTCTTAACGAGAGGCGCAGCTGACTGAGGCGGAAGAACATCACCGAAACCAGAAACAAGGAGGACTCCAAGATGGGTACCCCAAAGAGCACCGACTACTCAACCGAACACGTCAAGATGGAAGTCCCACCGCCAACCCCTGAGGAGCAGGCGGAGCTCGACACCATGTACGAGCGCATGGATGACCTCCACCTGAAGCCACTGTGGACCCAGATCGGTGGCCTCATGCCGAACGCCCCGGAGCCACGTGCGGTGGCCCACAAGTGGGATTGGGCAGAACTGCTGAAGCTCGCACAGCGCTCCGGTGAACTGGTTCCAGTCGGTCGTGGCGGCGAGCGTCGTGCCATCGGCCTGGCCAACCCCGGCCTGGACGGCAACACCTACATCTCCCCCACTCTCTGGGCTGCAATCCAGTACCTCGCCCCAGGCGAGAACGCACCGGAGCACCGCCACTCTCAGAATGCTTTCCGCTTCGTCATCGAGGGCGAAGGCGTCTGGACCGTGGTCAACGGTGATCCGGTACCGATGCGTCGCGGTGACTTCCTCCTGACCCCAGGCTGGGCGTACCACGGCCACCACAACATCGCGACCGAGCCGATGGCCTGGCTTGACGGCCTGGACATCCCCTTCGCGTACCAGATGGACACCGGCTTCTTCGAGTACGGCACCGAGAAACTCACCGACGAGTCCACCCCGGACCTGTCCCGCTCCGAGCGACTCTGGGCGCACCCGGGCCTGCGCCCGGTCGCTTTCCCAGGCAAGGCCTCCTCCTCCCCGATCGGCCGTTACGCCTGGGAGCACACGGACGCCGCACTGAAAGATCAGCTGGCTCTCGAAGAGGCAGGCCATCCTGGTACTGTCGCGCCAGGACATGCAGCGATCCGTTACACCAACCCAACAACCGGTGGCGATGTCATGACCACCATCCGCGCAGAGTTCCACCGTCTGCGCCCGGGTGCCAGCACCACCCCGATCCACGAGGTCGGAAATCGCTGCTTCCAGGTCTTCGAAGGATCTGCCACCATTAACGTTGGCGATAAGACCTTCGAAGCCAAGCACGGTGACATCGTCAACGTTCCGTCTTGGCAGAAGTGGAGCATCGAGGCCTCAGATGAAGGCACCGATCTGTTCTGCTTCTCCGACGCACCAATTTTCGAGGCTCTTAACCTCGCACGTACCTTTACTCCGGAAGGAATCTAAAACAATATGCGTTTAGCAACTATTCGTACCAACGGCTCCACCATCGCAGCCCGCGTTGAGTCTGAGAACACCGCAACCCCGATCGAGGGCTACGCCAATGTTGGCGAGCTGCTGCAGGAGAGCAACTGGCGCGATATCGCCGAGAACGCATCCGGCGAAGCTGTCTCCTTCGACAAGAAGGACCTGGACGCGGTTGTTCCAGCTCCGAAGAAGATCGTCTGTGTTGGCCTGAACTACGCCAACCACATCACGGAGATGGGCCGTAACCTCCCGGATTACCCAACCCTCTTCGTCAAGTACCCTGACGCCCTCGTCGGTCCTTATGACGATGTTGTTGTTCCAGAGTGGGCCAACAAGGCCATCGACTGGGAAGGCGAGCTGGCAGTTGTCATCTCCAAGCGTGCACGTCGCGTCAAGGAAGCTGATGCCAAAGATTATATCGCTGGCTACGCAGTCATGAACGACTACACCATGCGTGACTTCCAGTACCGCGTCCCGGCTGCCGCCCCACAGTGGCACCAGGGTAAGTCCTTCGAGAAGAGCGCAGGCTTCGGTCCATGGATGACCACCCCTGACTCCTTCGAGTTCGGTGGCGAGCTGGCAACCTATCTCGAGGGTGAAAAGATGCAGTCCACCCCAACCGATGACCTGGTCTTCAGCCCAGAGAAGCTCATCGAGTACATCACCCACATCTATCCACTGGATGCAGGCGATGTCATCATCACCGGCACCCCAGGTGGCGTGGGCCATGCCCGTGATCCAAAGCGTTATGTCGGTGACGGAGAAACCGTCAAGGTTGAGATTGCAGGCCTGGGCTCTGTCGAGAACAAGACGGTGTTTGAGTAATGAGCACTTTCCACGATCTTCCGCTCTCTGAGCGGCTGACCCTGGCAAGGCTGGGCACGTCCCACTACTCCCGTCAGCTGTCGCTCATCGACAACGCTGACTTTGACGAGCCAACCGACCTTGCTGGTTGGACCCGTTCACACCTGATCGCTCACGTCGCTTATAACGCCATCGCACTGTGCAACCTCATGCACTGGGCAAACACCGGCGAGAAGACCCCGATGTACTCCTCGCCAGAGGCACGTAACGAGGAAATCGCCTACGGTGCCACGCTGAACCCGGATGCCCTGCGCAACCTCCACGAGCACTCTGTGGCCCGTCTGGACGTTGATTGGAGTGGCACCTCGGATGAGGCCTGGGCCAATGAGGTCCTCACCGCGCAGGGGCGCACAGTGCCTGCCAGTGAGTCCCTCTGGATGCGCTCCCGCGAGGTCTGGATCCACGCTGTGGATCTGGGTGCAGTAGCCACCTTCGGCGACCTGCCAGAGGTCATCCTCCGTACCCTCGCTGCCGAAATCACCGCCAAGTGGGCCGGCCAGGGCGATGGCGCAGGCCTCGTGCTTGTCGACGCCACCACCGGTGAGCGCTATGCTGCAGCTCCGGCTGCTGCGGGCGAGGCGGAAGTGGAGATCATCGGCGAGCTCGCCGGTATCACCCGCTATGCCGCTGGCCGTGGTGCGGAGGGAGTCACCTCCCCTGCCGGTGAAGTTCCAGAACCTCCCCGCTGGCTCTAGTCCTTAAGTGGAATGTTGACCCTCTTCCGGTTTTCCGGCAGGGGGTCTTCTGCTGCCCTGGTGTTGCAAGGATCCCCCCTCATGGTTGATATCTGCCCCGCAACTGAGTTCTGACGGACAGGCCCGTCTTGTCACAGTGACAAAATAAGGCCATGGTCCAGAATATCGTCATTTTCCGCGAGGGGGAACGTTTCTACGCCATCGATGAGCTCGGCACCCATGTCGGTACCAGCCACATGAAGAGCAGGGTGAAAGAGGGTGTGCTGGAATGCCGGCTCCATAAGGGACACTTCTGTCTGGAAAGTGGCGATCCGGTGAAATATCCTGCCCGCTGACCTGCTCAGGTGTGTGAGGTCCGCGTGGATGACCGCGGTATGGTGAAGCCCTTCCCCACAGTGTCGCACCCCTGAGGCGTTATAGCGCTGAAGGGGGGGGAAAGGGAGGCATGATGTGCCGCGTCATGATGCAGGTAGTAGATTTATAAGGGTAGTATTCACCTATTTACTACACATGACCTGATCATCAGGATCCGCCGAGAAGGAGAGCGCAACATGACTCAGCAGCGGGATGGCGCTAAGCATAGCAACCCGGCAAGTCCAGAAGGAAAGCCGGTCCTGCCTGGCCAGATTCTCTTTGAGGAGTTCATGGAACCCCTGGAACTCTCCCAGAACGGTCTGGCGCGCGCCATCGGGGTGCCGCCCCGCAGGATCAATGAGATCGTCCACGGCAAGCGTGCCATCACCGCCGACACCGCTCTGCGTCTGGCTGCCTACCTGGGTCCTGATCCGCAGTTCTGGCTGAATCTCCAGACCCACTATGACCTCTCCGTGGCCTATCTGAATGCCCGTGAGGTCCTGGAAGCCATCGAGCCCTATGACTCCGATCTCCATGTGGTCGGCTGGCTCAACCCCATGCAGGAAGGGGAATAGGGCACTGCCTGTCAGTCCAGGTATCCGGGGATTCTTGATCTAAGGCAGCACATAATGGGTGTTTCTTGTCTGACCCCTTTTGACTATCAGCTCGCGCTCATTCAAGGCGAGGAGTATCCTATAAGCTGCCTGCCCGGTCAATCCACATGTTTCTGCTGCCTGGGCGCGAGTGATGGCCCCGTATTCCTTGATATATGCGAGTATCAGCTGCTCGGCTCGGACCTCGTTCATCATCTGGGAACGGATGAAGTCTGGACGTCTTCCCACTAGGTCATAGAAGCCGCTGCCGAGGCGGAATTCTCTTGAGCCTCCCCTGCCGATCACTTCCACCAGGGAAGTGTCTGCAAGGTGGTTCAGGGTCCGACGTATCTGGGTCGGGGTGTTGTTCAGAAGTTCGGAGATTTCATCCAGGCTGATACGTCCTTCGTCATGGATTATGTGGAGTAGTCGAAGTTCAAGTACCTCGAGTTCCCCCTTGGTGTCCTGCCAGGTATTGACGAAGCGCGCAAACTCCAGATCAAAGCCTGTGACGGGAATTTCCACTGATACCGATTCATCTGTTGTCGCCGAATAATCAGGGGCATCGCGACCTGCGGAAAGTAGGATCCTGTACATGACCTGGATTCCGCGTCCAGCACGGTCAACCAGGCCCGCACGTTTGAAAGCATCGGCAAGTGCGGGGCTGCGGGGTGCGGAAGCGTTGAGCAGGGTGTCCAGAGTGACTCCTCGGGGGAGTCCTCCCGGGTTGGTGACGGTGAGGGCGTGGCTGTCCAAGAGGATTCTCGTAGTTCCCAGTGCAGTGTAATCACGGTGAACGAGTGCATTAGCCACTGCTTCTCGTGTCACCCTTTCTGGGAGGTTGGGTAATGCGATCCGGAGCAGGCCGGAATTGATCTCCTCTTCTTTTCGGTAGATATCAAGGCGCTCCGCGATTTCCATCATTGACCGAAGCAGGGGCGATGTGAATCTTTTATTGAGCTTGATATCGGATCCATCCATCACCTGCAGGATGATCTCATGGTTGGGGATCCACCGGAGAATTGTCTCTGGGGTGCCGAAGAGGAGAATTGCACCATTTTTCACGGGGTCTGCGTGATCATTGAAGAAGCCAAGCGCACGCAAAATCTCTTCATTGTTGAGATCGGCTAGGACATGATCGCCACCTTGTTGTCGCACCATCTTCCGGAAGAGGTCAAACTCATCTGGATCCAGGTCTTTGAGTGAGGCACCTGGAGCTTCCAACTTTGCCCAGTCCCGAGCATTTACCGAGTTGTACTGGCTGAACAGGTAGCTCGGATCCATGGCCACGCATTCCGGTGTGCCATCAATCCTGAGGGCTCTGCGCTGGTAGACACCTTTCGAGGTGGCTAGCGGGGATTCAACCTTGGGGACAGACACACAGAGGATATCCTTCCCATCAACTGTGTGGACCTCTGCGGTAGTGACAAGTGCAGGTCTGGTGTGATGGGCGATCAGGGCTTCAATTCTGCGAGGATCAGTTTCCTCAGGCTTCTTGTGGAAGGGGGCGCAGCCGGTGATGGTGCCATTGTCTTCGACGCCGACGAGCAGCACTCCCCCTTCGCCATTGGCCAGGCAGGCGACATTTCGGACGAGGTCTGTGTCATTCAGATCCTGGGAGCTCCGGCGTCGTTTGAATTCGACATCTATCTTTTCTCCTCTGGAGATGATCTCAAGGAGCTCATTGGTGTTCATGAACTGTAGCTTAGTGATCTTGATCTAATGATTCAATCATGGGAAATGACTATGCACTTTGATTGAATCAATTCAATCATTGATTGAATGCAGGGGACTGTTTCCGCCGCGGGAGATCAGTTGTCTGCGGTCGCGCAGAGGTGGTATCCAGCGAAGTTCTCCCCCGCTACCGTTTCCGGCGCCTGTTCTGGGCGCGGCTGGAGACGGATGATGTGGATGCTCACCAAGGTGGCGATGGCCGGCAGGATGATCCAGGGGATGCTCGCACCGATGAGGATGCAGGAGAAGATGATGCCAAACCACATCACACCCAGGGTGCGGGCCTTGTGTCGCGGTGTCATCGCCTGGTTGTAGTAGTTGGAGATGTACTCCCCGAAGATCCTGTGAGTGACCAGATAGCGGTGCAGGCGTTCGGAACTGCGGGCGAAGCAGAAAGCCGCCAGCAGCAGGAAGGGGGTGGTGGGCAGGATCGGGAGGATGATGCCCGCCGCCCCCAGGGCGAGGCTGATGAGACCGACGGCCATGAGCAGAGGTTTCAGCATAATGAACTATTCTACGGCTCCACCCGTCTTAATTGCCAGTGTCCATGACCGCGGCCACTCTCTGATCACTCCTGGGGGGCGAGGCGAAAACTCCCCAGAATATCCAGTGTCCGGTCCCTCTACTACACTGTTTAACCATGACTAATCCGAGCGAAGGCACCTCTTCTTCCGCGCAGTCCCTGGAGTACCGTTACACCCCGGAGCTGGCCAACAAGATCGAGGGCGAGTGGCAGAATTACTGGACCGATAAGGGCACCTTCAATGCCCCGAATCCGGTGGGTGACCTAGCACCTGCCGATGGCCGTGAGCTGCCCGAAGACAAGCTCTTCGTGCAGGATATGTTCCCTTACCCTTCCGGTGCCGGCCTGCACGTCGGTCACCCACTGGGCTATATCGCCACCGATGTCTTCGCCCGCTATAACCGCATGCTGGGCAAGAACGTCCTGCACACCCTGGGCTATGACTCCTTCGGCCTGCCGGCTGAGCAGTACGCCATCCAGACCGGTACCCACCCGCGCACCACCACCATGGCCAATATTGAGAACATGCGTCGCCAGCTGGGTGCTCTCGGTCTGGGCCATGACCCCCGCCGTTCCGTGGCCTCCACTGATCCTGAGTTCTACAAGTGGACCCAGTGGATCTTCCTCCAGATCTTCAACTCCTGGTTCGATGCGGAGCAGCAGAAGGCCCGTCCGATCGCTGAACTGATTCCTCTGTTGGAGTCTGGCGCGGTTGCCACCAAGGACGGCTCGGATTACAACGCGCTGGATAAGGCCGCAAAGCAAGAAGCTGTGGATGAATTCCGCCTGGTGTACCGTTCCAAGTCCACCGTGAACTGGTGCCCGGGCCTGGGTACCGTGCTGGCCAATGAGGAGGTCACCGCCGATGGGCGTTCCGAGCGCGGCAACTTCCCGGTGTTCCGCAAGAACCTCTCCCAGTGGATGATGCGCATCACCGCGTATTCTGATCGCCTCATCGATGATCTGGAACTGCTGGACTGGCCGGAGAAGGTCAAATCCATGCAGCGCAACTGGATCGGCCGTTCCCGCGGCGCTGAGGTCGACTTCAGCGCTGAGGGTGAGGCCATCACCGTCTTCACCACCCGCCCGGACACCCTCTTCGGTGCCACCTACATGGTGCTCGCCCCGGAACATGAGCTTGTCGATGCCCTCGTCGCCAAGGGCTCAGGTTCCTATGAAGGCGTGGACGCCCGCTGGACCAACGGCCAGGCCACCCCGGCTGAAGCTGTGGCCGCCTACCGCGCCTCCATCGCTGCCAAGTCTGACCTGGAGCGTCAAGAAAACAAGGAGAAGACCGGCGTCTTCCTTGGTGTGTACGCCACCAACCCGGTCAACGGCGAGCAGGTGCCTGTCTTCATCGCGGACTACGTGCTCACCGGCTATGGTACCGGTGCCATCATGGCTGTTCCTGCCCACGATGACCGTGACTATGAGTTCGCCACCGTCTTCGGCCTGCCCATCGTTGAGGTTGTCGCCGGCGGCAACATCGTCGAGGAAGCCTTCACCGCTTCCGGTGAGTCCATAAACTCCGCCAATGACCAGGGTCTGGACATCAATGGCCTGGCCATGGTTGAGGCCGTTGCCAAGACCATCGAATGGCTGGAAGCTAAGGAACTGGGTCGCGGCACCATCCAGTACAAGCTGCGCGACTGGCTCTTTGCCCGCCAGCGTTACTGGGGCGAGCCTTTCCCAGTGGTCTACGACGAGGACGGTCTGGCCCACGCACTGCCGGAATCCATGCTGCCCGTGGAGCTTCCTGAGGTCGAGGATTATAAGCCTGTCTCCTTCGATCCTGAAGATGCCGATTCCGAGCCTTCCCCACCGCTGGCCAAGGCCCGCGAATGGGTTGAGGTGGAACTGGATCTGGGTGATGGCAAGAAGAAGTACACCCGCGACACCAACGTCATGCCCCAGTGGGCAGGTTCCTCCTGGTACCAGCTGCGTTATATCGACCCATCCAACGATGAGCAGCTCTGCAATATCGAAAACGAGGCCTACTGGACCGGCCCCCGCCCGGATGTCCACGGCCCGAACGATCCCGGTGGCGTAGACCTCTACGTCGGTGGTGTCGAGCACGCGGTATTGCACCTGCTGTACTCCCGCTTCTGGCACAAGGTTCTTTTTGACCTTGGCCATGTCACCTCCAAGGAGCCTTACCGACGCCTCTACAACCAGGGCTACATCCAGGCCTTCGCCTACACCGATTCCCGTGGTGTTTACGTCCCGGCCGAAGAGGTTGAGGAGAAGGACGGCAAGTTCTTCTACCAGGGTGAAGAGGTCAACCAGGAATACGGCAAGATGGGCAAGTCCCTCAAGAACGCCGTGGCACCGGATGATATCTGCAACAACTATGGTGCGGACACCCTGCGTGTCTACGAGATGTCCATGGGTCCCCTGGACACCTCCCGCCCCTGGGCAACCAAGGACGTGGTGGGTGCACAGCGCTTCCTGCAGCGTCTCTGGCGCTTGATCGTCGATGAGCACACCGGTGAGGTGCTCACTGACGATGCTGCCCTGACCGATGAGGACAACAAGCACCTGCACCGCACCATCGCCGGTGTCCGCGATGATTACGCCAACCTGCGGGTGAACACCGTGGTGGCCAAGCTCATCGAGTACGTCAACTACCTGACCAAGACCTACCCAGGTGCAGTTCCAGCCGGAGCTGTCCTCCCCCTGGTGGTCATGGCTTCTCCTGTTGCCCCGCACATCGCGGAGGAACTCTGGAAGAAGCTCGGCCACGATGACACCGTCACCTATGAGCCCTTCCCCACCTTCGAGGAGAAGTGGCTCAAGGACGATGAGGTGGAGCTGCCGGTTCAGATCAACGGCAAGGTCCGCAGCCGCATCACCGTGGCTGCTGATGCCTCACAGGAGGCGATCATTGAGATCGCGCTGGCTGATGAGAAGATCGCAGCCCAGGTTGAGGGTAAGAACCTGATTAAGCAGATCGTCATCCCAGGCCGCATGGTCAACCTCGTGGTGAAATAACCTGGCTCACCATTGGACAACGCAACACCCCTGTCCCCTCATTGAGGGGACAGGGGTGTTGCGTTGTCCAATGGGGAACTGAGACTAGAGGGTCTCCACAACCTCTTCGAAGGCCAGACGTGGGAGACGGTCGTACCAGGCGTTCTCGGCAGGCTTACCCATGTTGATGGCAACCATGACGCGGTGCTTGCCGTCGGGGAAGAATTCCTTGGAGATGGCATCGGCATCGAAACCGGTCATCGGGCCTGCGGCCAGGCCGGCTGCACGGATGCCGATGATGGCGTACCCGATCTGCAGACCGGTGTTGAGCTCGGCAGCGGATGCACGCATGGCGTCATCAGCGGCGAACATGTCGCGGGCACCCTCGAAGTGTGGGAAGAGCTGTGGCATCTCTTCGTGGAAGTCGATGTCAGCAGCAAGCAGTGCCACCGCAGGTGCCTGGGCGGTCTTGTCACGGTTGCCTTCAGCCATGTGGGGCAGCAGACGTGCCTTGGCCTCCTCGGAACGGATGACGATCACGCGCAGTGGCTGGTTGTTCATGGAGGTCGGTGCCCATTTGACCAGGTCAAAGATGGCGTTGATCTGCTCATCGGTCACTGGCTCGTCGGTGAAGGCGTTGGCGGTGCGTGCTTCACGGAAGAGAATGTTCTGTGCTTCTTCATTGATGACGAGGTTTGTGTTCTCAGACATGTTAAATGCAACTTTCAAGTAATGGGGAAGTTCCGAGGCCTCGTGGTTGGTGAGGGGGAGCTTCTGGTCGTTCTTTATTTCCACTGCCTTCGGAGGGAAGGCACCGCCTCCGCACTTTACTTGTCATGTCAACAACATGCAACCGGTCATGGTGTGTGAGGCGGTGTCGTGAGGGCGCGTGGATGCGCATGGCGGAGGGCCTGACTTTGCGGTGGGTATTGTGCGCAAGCCGAACGCTGGCGGGTTTGTGGTGTGGTCAGCGGAAATCCAGGAGGTGGTCAGGGGTGTTGCTCGGGGGTCATCGGCAGTGGTGATAAGTCCGTAATTCCCCTGCCCAGTTGGTATCCTCTATCTGCAAGACAAAACACATTGAGACTTTAAGGAATGTATAATGCGTAAGATTCGTAACTCTGCTATCGCTCTGCTCGCTGCTGGTTCACTCGCACTGACCGCTACCCCGGCAATGGCACAGTCCACCTCCGGCTCCACCGGCTCCTCCGCTTCCTCACAGGTGGGCGACGCACTGGGCGCCACCGAGGACGAGCGCGCAATCTGGGGCTCCGCCAAGGACCTCGATAGCGTCAGCCCATTCGGCCAGACCTGGTACCTCTACACCCTCGCAGCTACCGGTGTTGCTGTTGCAGGCATCCTGCACGCTAACATCCCAGCCATCGAAGCTGCTGCTGCACAGTGGGGCATCGAGCTGAACATCCCAGCTGGCCACTAATTACAGGCCTCTTTGATTCACGCGTGAATCAATAGTTAAACCCCCTGCGGGCAGTGTCACCTCCTGGTGAGACGCATCCCCACAGGGGGTTTTCTCAACCCTTACATGGATATCTAAATATCTCCCGGGCGGGTAGACCTGGAAGTCATGAGGATGAACATCTGGCCACCACCTGCCCTGCGTGGCACTGCTGGGAAAACACTAACCGGTGACATCAGAGCTGGACTGACCCTGGCTGCTATCGCCCTGCCCGGCGCGATGGCAGCAGCCCAGTTAGCCGGGGTGTCCCCTGCGCTGGGACTGTTGGGCTTTGTCATCGGCGCGGTGGTGTTTGCACTGGTTGGTGCCCACCGCACGCTGTCAGTGGGGCCAGATTCCACCATCGCCCCGATGTTGGCGGCCGGGGTTGCAGGTGCGGCAGCCGGTGGCACGAGCCGGGGCGGGGATGAAGGTACAGCGATCATCCTCATCTCGCTGATGGTGGGGGCCCTGTTGATCATCGTCGGTGTGCTCCGAGGGGGGTGGATCACGCAGTTTCTCTCCCGGCCGGTGACCGTCGGACTGCTTGCCGGCATCGGTATCTCCATCATCGTGTCGCAGGCAGGTGTCATCTCCGGGGTGGAGGATAAAACATCCGGGGTCGTTCATGAACAGTGGTGGCAGATATGGCAGCAGCGGATGGATATCAACCCCTGGTCAGTTGGCCTGGGGCTCCTGGTCGTCGTGGTGGTGCTGGTGGCGGGAAAGATCAGTGCGAAGATCCCCGGAGCATTGTTGGGCCTGGCCGTGGCCGCCGTCGCTGCGGCCTGGCTGGAGGGAGCCCAGCTAGGTGGGGAACGTGGCGTCGACAAGCTCCAGTCACCGGAGTCAGTGTGGGTGCTGCCGGACCTGGCAGGCATCCCCTGGGGTGCTGTCTGGGACCTGGTGCCCTCAGCCCTGGTCATCACCATGCTGATCACCGTGCAGACCGGCGCCACCGAGGTCTCCACCGAACAGGGCAACCGCACCCTCGACCGCGACCTGACCGCCATCGGGGTGGCCTCACTGGCATCTGCTGGTGCCGGATCCTTCGCTCTCAACGCCTCCCCACCACGCACCCGGCTGATCCAGGACGTGGGCGGAAAAACCCAGATCGCCGCCCTCAGCGCCGGTCTAGTGGTGCTCCTCCTGCTGCTGTTTGGCACTCAGCTGCTGCCCCTGCTGCCGGAAGCCGGACTAGCCGCAGTGCTGGTGACCATCGCGGCCTCACTGATCCGGGTGCGGGAACTACGTAATATCGCCCGCTACAGCCGCGTGGAACTACTCATCGCCCTGGGCACCATCATCGCGGTCTGCGAACTCGGCGTAGTCCAGGGCGTGGGCATCGCCGCCCTGGTCACCCTGCTCGACCGCACCCGGCGCGAAGCCCGCCCACCCATCCACCGCAAAGGACTCATCCCCGGCTCCAACCACTGGGTCCCCATCAACACCGGGGTGGATACCGTCCAGGTGCCCGGCATCCTCGTCTGGTCCGTGGAAGCCCCCATCTGGTACGCCGACGCCGACTATGTCCTGCGTGAACTCCGACATGAGCTCAACAATGGCGACTACAAGGTCCTCATTCTCGACGGCACCGCCATCTCCGACCTGGACTACACCGGGGTGCTGGCCATCAGCACACTCATCGACCGGCTGGCCAGCGATAACATCCCCGTCCTCATGTCACGCCCCACCCGCCCCATGCAGACCGCACTCCGACGCGCCGGGTTGGCCGATGAGATCCGCCTCCACCCCACTGTCTCCGACGCGGTGAAGGCCGGAGCTGAACTCGCCGGCCTGGAACTGGAATTCCGTGCAGCGCGGGCCAAGAAGAAGGATCTGGCCGCCCTGGAGCAGGAAGGGGCAAAGAGAACAGAGCTTATCGACGACCTGCCGCCTTCGCCCGGTGCTGTGTCTGCCCCTGAGGCCGATCACCGGGAGCTGGACTAGTCCCCTTTTTCGCTATGGTTGAGGTCACATTCCAAGGAGGTTTCTCATATGGGCAAGGTGATTGTGATCGGTGCGGGAATGGTGGGTCTGTCCACCGCCTGGCACCTCCAGGAACGCGGTTACGAGGTCAGTGTGCTCGACAGGAGAGGTATCGCGGCAGGCTCCTCCTGGGGTAATGCCGGATGGTTGACCCCAGCCAAGACACTCCCCCTGGCTGACCCCAGCCTGTGGACCTATGGTGCGAGAACATTTTTTGATGCGGACTCACCCCTGCACATGCCTTTCCGCATCGACCGCAACCTCTGGTTCTTCCTGGCACGCTTCATGCGCAATGCCACCCAACCCCGGTGGGACTCCACCCTGCGCGACCTCACCCCCATCAGCAGGGTGGCCCTGGCAGCCTTTGATGAATTACATGATGGGGGCATCGACCAGATCACCCACGACGGCCCCTTCATCATCGGTTTTGAAAACGAGGAACAATCCAAAGGTTTTCTCCGCGAGGTAGACGGGGTGCGTGCCCACGGTCAGGATGTGGAGATGTCACAGGTGGACAACCCCCAGGCCCTGGCGCCGATGCTCAGCGAGGAAGTCCCCCTCGTCTACCGCATGGAAGGCCAGAGATTCATCGAACCCGGCCCCTATGTGGAAGCCCTGGCCCGCTCGGTGATACACCGCGGTGGCGAAATCCGCACCGGTGTGGACATCACCCATGTGACTTCTGTGGACGGCCCCGCGGTGCTCTTCCCCGATGGCTCCCGTGAAGAGGCGGACAAGGTGGTCATCGCCACCGGAGCCTGGCTGCCGAAACTCGCCGCTGACCATGGTGTGAAGATGATGGTCCAAGCAGGGCGCGGTTACTCCTTCTCCGTGGACACCGATATTCCTGCTCAACACTCGCTTTATCTCCCCCACCACCGCATGGCCTGCACCCCTTATCAGGGACGTTTCCGCATCGCCGGCACCATGGAATTCCGTGGCCCCGATGAACCCCTGGACCCCCACCGCATCCAGGCCATCGTCAACCAGGCCCGCCGACTCATGCGCGGCATCGACTTCGATGACCGCCATGATGAATGGGTGGGCTCCCGACCCGTCACCACCGATGGCAAACCTCTGGTCGGACAGACAAACACCAAGAACATCTTCGTGGCCGGTGGACACGGCATGTGGGGCATCGTCTTAGGGCCTGCCACCGGAAAATACCTGGCGGAACTGATGGACACCGGTGTCACCGATCCAGCCATCGCCCCCTTTGACCCACTGCGCTGACTACTGCGCGGCCCTGTTGTGTTGACCACTTCTCTGCGGTACTCCCAGGGGGGGAAGAGGGTTAGAATTCCCGGGATAGCTCACCTACGCCCGGTGGATGTCAGCAATATCACCGGGCAGATCACCCAATTGCAGGCAGTCTGACAGTCACCGTACAGGGCAGGCCCTTAAGGTGACGTGCCATGTCATTAACCAAGATCCGTGGGAACAGCCCCCAACCACCCGCTGGAACTGAACCCACACAGCAGGACAACAACACCATGAAGAAACCGTCGAGCAGACAGCCCCTGGCACGGGTCATCCCCTTTGCCTTCGTTGTCTACGGCGTCGTGCTGATCGCCCTGACCATGTTCAAGAGCAGACTGTCCCTGGGCGGGATGTGGAACACTGAAGCCCACCAACAACGCTCCCTGGACCTGGTGTTATTCAACGGCTTCATAGACGCACCCGTCTGGTGGGGCCCCTGGGTCAACACCTTCGGCAACATCGTGCTGTTCATGCCCTTCGGATTCTTCCTCTACTTCCTACTCCGCTCCCACAGCAGCAGATTCCCCCTCCTCGAGGTGACCTTATTCTCCGCCCTGGCAAGCCTGGGCATCGAGGTCCTCCAATGGGGTCTCTCCGTCGGCTACAGCGATGTGGATGACCTGCTGTTCAACACCATCGGCGGCATCATTGGAGGAACGATCGCCTCCCGGCTCCCGAGAGCAGCAGTGACCAGGTTGTCACTGATCATCACCGGCTCCTGCCTGGCGGTCCTGCTGCTGATCGCCTCATCAAGCTTCCGCTGACACCGGAACACAGGCAGGATCCTGGCAGCGTATTGACACCCCGGATCCCCCGGTGACCACGGAGAACTTCCGCTAACATTCCGGGAATGAGCCAATCACGGAAAGTCAGACGCGCCGGGACAGCTGCCACCACCGGGTCGGCTGGGGGTACACCACCTGAGAAAAACCGGGGAGGCCGTGGCAGGAGAAAACCCCCGCAGTGGTTGGTCCTGATCGCACTACTGGCCTATTCCGCGGTGATGATCTCCCTGACCATGTTGAAGGCCTTCTTCGTCATCGGCCTGTTGTGGCAGAAGGAGGCCCACCGCAACCGGTCCCTGGAACTGACGCCCTTCAATGAATATGCGGAGACCGGCACCTGGTTTGCCCCACTGTTTGGTTATGGCGGAAACTTCGCCTTCTTCGTCCCCTTCGGCGTGCTGCTCTATGTCCTGCTGCGCAACTCAAAGAAGAGCGCCACCAGAAAAATGGCCGTGCTGAAGGTCATGGCCTTCGGCGCACTGTTCAGCTTCCTCATTGAGGTGTGCCAGTATATTTTCTCCCTGGGCTACAGCGATATTGATGATCTCTTCTTCAACACCCTGGGTGCTGTGACCGGCGCGGTGGTGGCAAAGATCTTCGGCCCCCGTTTCCACTGGCTGTGGGTGTGGCTGGCTGTGCTCCTGGGCGTGGTGTTCGCGGTGTTGGTGGCACTGGGCCCACGCCTGGGTGACCCCGATAGGGTGGTGGATGTTTACGCGATATCCTGGGGAGATAACCAGGCAGACGACCGGGCAGACGCTCCGGTGCCGCAGGCCTGAGAGCCAGACTGAAAAACCACAAAGAAGGTGCGCCATGGGAGCCATCCCAACAATGTCGATCCCACTGTCGGAATCCACCGGCCCCTACCTGGTGGCCATCGACATCGGATCCACAGCCTCGCGCGGCGGCATCTATGACAGCACAGGCTGCCCCATCAAGGGCTCCAAGCAGCGCATGCCCCATGCCTTCAGCACCGGCGATACAGGGGAATCAGGGGTCTCCACCATTGATCCAGACCAGGTGGTGGCAGAGATCAGTCAGGTGATTGATCACATCCTCACCTTTGCAGAGAAGAAGAACATCCAGGACCAGCTGGCCGGCGTGGTCCTGGATTCCTTTGCCTCCTCACTGATCCTGGTGGATGAGGACGGTGCTGCCCTGACCCCGTGCCTCACCTATGCCGATGCCCGTTCGGCACAGTATGTAGAGCAACTGCGCGGGGAGATTGATGAGTCGGCCTATCATGCACGCACCGGTGTCCGCCTGCACACCTCCTATCACCCATCCCGCCTGATGTGGCTGCGTGAGGAATATCCAGAGCTGTACGCACGGACGCAGTCGGTGATGACGATCGGTGAGTACATCTACTTTAAACTTGCCGGTATCCGGGGGATGTCCACCTCGGTGGCGGCCTGGAGTGGCATCCTCAATGCCCACACCGGTGATTTGGATCTGCCGATCTTTGACCACATCGGTGTCTCCCCTGAGCTGTTCGCAGCGATCTTTGACCCTGATGAGCCAGCGACCCCGGTCAGGCTGAGCTCTGAAACACATGCCGCGCTGGCCCGGGTGCCCTGGTTCCATGCAATCCCCGACGGGTGGCCCTCCAACGTCGGCCCCGGCGCATTGGATCAACGCACAGTGGCGGTGGCTGCAGCGACTTCTGGTGCCATGCGTGTGATCCTGCCCAAGGTTCCAGAACATATCCCACCTGGACTGTGGTGCTACCGGCTCTCACGGCACCAGTGCATCGTCGGCGGTGCGCTCAATGACGTCGGCCGGGCGGTCAGCTGGTTGGAAAGCACCGTGGCACCTGTGGAGAAACTCCCTGAGATCCTTGCCGGACCACCGATGCCCGCCACCCCAGCGGTGCTGCCGTTCTTCTCCGGGGAACGTTCCACCGGGTGGGCCAGTGACGCCACGGCAGCCTTCACCAACATCACGGCACAAACCGGACCGGCAGAAATGTGGCGCGGCGTCTTCGAATCACTTGCACTGTCCTACCAGCGGGTATGGGCAGAGATGACCGGCGCCGGAGCAGCCCCTGAACGGGTCATCGCCTCCGGCAGAGTGTCCACCGACCACCCCACCTGGCTGCACCTGTTGTGCGACTCCCTGGCCACTCCTGTCATCCCCCTGGAGATGAAACGTGCGACCCTACGGGGCACAGCACTCATCGCCTTGGACATCATCGACCCAGGTGGCGAGCGCGCCACTCCCCCATTGGGCAGGGCTCTCCAGCCCCGCCACGCGGAGTACTACATCAGGGCGCGTGAGAAGTTCGAAGAACTCTACGACACCCTGGTCAGGGAGAACATCAAGGAGAACTAAGCCTCCTTTATGCTCCCTGCTGCTCCGCAACAGCCTTGACTGCTGCACTCACGGCAGGGGCGACGCGGGGATCCAACGCAGAAGGCACGATGCTGTCGACGCTGAGCTCATCCTCGACGATGGCGGCGATCGCCTCGGCAGCAGCCAGCTTCATCTCCGGGGTGATCTTCTTGGCATGGGCAGCCAGTGCGCCATGGAAGATGCCGGGGAAGGCCAGGACATTGTTGATCTGGTTGGGAAGATCAGAACGCCCGGTGGCCACGATTGCGCCATAACGGTTGGACAACTCCGGATCAATCTCTGGAGTCGGGTTGGCCAGGGTGAACAGGATCGGCTCTGGAGCCATCAGTTTCAGCGCCTCCTCCCCGATGTTGCCGCCGGAGACACCGATGAAGAGATCCGCACCGGTGAAGGCGTCATTGACACCACCGGTGACACCGCGTGGGTTGGTCTTGGCAGCGAGATCAGCCTTGACTGGGGTCAGGTCACCACGGCTGGCGTGGAGGACACCACGGGAATCCAACACGATGATGTCAGTGGCACCGGCGTTGGTGAGGATATCCACCGCCGCGACACCAGCCGCACCGGCACCAGAGATGACGATCTTCAGATCAGCGATATCGCGATCCAGCAGCTTGAGGGAGTTACGCAGCGCGGCGAGGATAACCACGGCGGTACCGTGCTGATCATCGTGCATGACCGGGATGTCCAGACGTTCGATCAGCCTGCGCTCCACCTCGAAGCAACGTGGAGCGGAGATGTCTTCCAAGTTGATGGCACCAAAGGATGGTGCAATCGCCGCGATGGTCTCCACCAGTGCGTCGACCTCACGGACGTCAAGAACAATAGGAACAGCCTTGAGGCCGGCGAAGGAGTTGAACAGCTGGGCCTTGCCCTCCATGACAGGGATCGACGCCTGCGGTCCGATATCGCCAAGACCAAGCACAGCACTGCCATCAGAGATCACCGCGACGGTGTTGCCGATACCCGTGTGGGTGCGAGCAACCTCTGGATCCTCAGCGATCGCTTCACACACGGTGGCCACACCCGGGGTGTAAGCCAGGGAGAGATCACGCATATCGCGCAATGGGCGTGTGGAACTGATGGTGAGTTTGCCACCCTCGTGGGCATCAAAGATCTCATCGCGGGTGAGGTTCTGCGTGGTGCGCTGCAGGCTGATGGTCATAAAAGTCACCTTTAACTTTGTTGGTTTTGCTGTGAAACAATCTTTTAGGGCTAAAAGACTATGCGATATCTGTCGATCTATAAAAGCTCCGCGATGCGAACATCAGTAAAAGCTACCTGACCTTTATTGCTATGATTGCTAATGTCATTTTGTTTATGAATAAAATTATTTCATGTTGAGGGAAGTGCTGGATTTCTTAGCGGTCTGACCACTTAACCGCTGGTAAAAGACATGATTGTTATTTCTGGCAGATCATCTACCACAAATCGAGGGGCCAGCAAGCGCCCACGATGGAGGAACACCCGATAAGAAGATATGACTTTGCCGGTGCCGGGCACCACTGCCTGCGGCGCCTGAGAAGTAGTTTCAATCGGACTCCATGAGGGGGCGTTGAGGGCTAATATCGGGGGCCATGACCACCCCCAAACTGACCATGTCAGCTGTAGCCATGCTTGATTCCATCCCTTCTGAGCAACCGGACTTCCTGGTTGATGTAGAACTTGACCGCCCCTCCCCCGGACCCCGGGACCTTCTCGTGGAGATCGACGCCGTCTCCATCAACCCTGTTGACACCAAGGTGCGGATGCGTGCCGGCAAGCAGGACCACCCCAAAGTGCTGGGCTATGACGCCACAGGCACCGTCGTGGAGGTAGGGGCTGACACCTCCCTCTTCGCCGTCGGAGACAAGGTATTCTACGCAGGATCAAATATCCGACAGGGCACCAACGCACAGTTCCACCTGGTTGATGAACGCATCGTCGGCCACGCCCCGGCGACCCTGGACCCAGCCGATGCTGCAGCCCTGCCCCTGGTCGCCTTGACCGCCTGGGAAGCACTGTTTGACCGCCTACCCGTCACCCAGTCCACCACCGGCACCCTGCTGGTCCTCGGCGGCTCAGGAGGCGTGCCCTCCGCACTCATCCAGATCGCCCGCGCACTGACCGGACTGAAAGTGGTAGCCACCGCCTCCCGACCGGAATCAGCGGACTGGGTGACAAAGCTCGGCGCCCATGAGGTCATCGACCACTCCAGGGACCTCACCGACCAGATCAGTGATGTTGATTTTGTCTTCAGCTCCTGGACCACCGGCCGGGAAGTGGAACTGGCCACCGTGATGAAACCACAATCTCACCTCGTGCTCATCGATGACCCGGTGAACCCGAACCTGGGCGCTTTCAAGCAAAAAGCCATCGCCCTGCACTGGGAATTCATGTTCACCCGCGCCATGTTCACCACCCCGGACATGGCGGTGCAAGGAGAGATCCTCAACAAGATCGCCGACATGGTTGACCGGGGACAGTTCCAGACGGTCACCGACCGGGTTCTCGAAGGCTTGAATGCTGCCACCCTCATGGAAGGTCACCGCATTGTGGAGCAGGGTAGAGCAACAGGAAAAATCGTGGTGAGGGCTTAAACCACCATGGATCACCACATTCGCGTTGACACCCCCATCGGCGAACTCCTCCTGATCGCCAATGAGGAAGGCCTCAGTTATGTCGCCTTCGCCGATGAAAATCATGCCGCCCACACCGCAGAATCCACCCCAGGGGAAACTCCCATACTCATCCAGGCACGCACACAGCTGGATGAGTACTTCACCGGACAGCGTCGAGAATTCAGTGTTCCCCTGTCTCTACGGTCCGGGGAGGATCTGGGATTCCGGGAACGGGCACAACGATTACTCCAAACTATCCCTTATGGAGAGATTCGAACATACGGGCAATTAGCCACTGAACTGGGAAGCTCTGGAGCGGTCCGCGCAGTGGGCAGTGCCTGCGCCACCAATCCCCTGCCCCTCTTCGTGCCCTGTCACCGAATAACGCGTAGTGACGGAAGTCTTGGAGGCTACCGCGGTGGCCTGGAAGCAAAGCAGTGGCTGTTAAATCTCGAAGCATAGGCTTTCGATCCTGAACAATAACGAAAGCGGGAATTCTGAAACGCCTTCGTTATTCATTGGGGCAAAACGAAAGCGTAAAAGGAAATCGAAAGCTTTAGCATGATGTGATCGAAACTGAACACTGCGGTCAGTGATCCATATCTTACTGCTGTAATTTCGTTATTGTAATTCATGATCGAAAGCAGTTTGACCAGCCCATATTGGGTACTTCTCCTGTTTCGAAAGCGGTATTTTTCGGCGCTTGAAGCGACTTTCCCTAGAGTGGCTTTCGTTTATGTCGAAAGTATAGGGTGAAACTTTTCCAAAATCGAAAGCATGGGTTTCGTTTGTCTTGGAATGAAACCGAAAGTCAGTGTGTCAGTATCGAAAGTGGATGATCGTCTTTAACTTTCGTTTTAGAATGACTTTTTGTTTCGTTTTCTTGTGGATCTTTTGAAAAGTGCCACGACATGGCCTGATGGTCTTCCACTGCGCGACAGGTTAGGTATCGTTTGACGTGTGAGTACCAACATCCAGCGCCCCGACTCTGCTGAGGAGCGCCGCGCCCGCATTGCAGACATGGTGCAGCAGCGTGGCAGCATCAAGTTGACTGACCTGGTGGGACCGCTGGGTGTCTCGGAGCCGACGCTTCGAAAAGACCTCACCGCCCTGGAGAATCAGGGGCGGCTCAAACGCACCCACGGCGGTGCCGTCGCACTCGAAGGGGCGACACCCGCAGAGCCTTCAGCAGCACCTCTGGAGAATGCAGGGTCTTCTGCAACCTTCACGGCTGCTGCAGCCCCCGGCCTGCTCGGTGACATCCCCTTCCCTGCTCCTGTGCCAGAGGTCCGCGCAGAATCGAAAGAGCGGATCGCACGTGTCTGCTTGGAGATGATTGCCGATGATTCCTCGGCCTTCTTCGATTCCGGTTCCACCATCGCCATGATGGCCACCTTGATGGAACGGCCTGCGAATGTGCTCACTAATTCTGTGCCCATTGCGCCGATCCTGGCGGACAAGCCTCGGATCGGTCACACCCTGCTCGGTGGCCAGTACCGGGTGTTGGGGGAATGCGTGACCGGCCCCATCGCGATGATGGGGCTGTCCCAGTTCACCGTCGATACCGCTTTCATCAGTGTCGTGGGACTGGCAGAGGGTGGTGTCACCGTGGCCGATGTCTCCGAGGCCGACATCAAACGCGCGGCCATTGATTCCGCCCGGCGCGTTGTTGTGCCCCTGGAGGTGACGCAGGTGGGCAGCACTGGGTTCTGCCACCTGGCCTCGCTGGAGCGTATTGACGATATCGTCACTGACGCTCCGCATGAGGACCTCAAGCGCTGGTGTGCGGCGGCCGGGGTGCGCCTGCACGTGGCACTTTAGGTGCCCTTGACGTTGACGACCTGACGTAGTTTGTGTCGGATGCTCACCAGGTCTGTGGCATCGGCCATGACCTGATCAATATCTTTATAAGCGTCCGGGATCTCATCAACCCATTCCTTGCCCGGGCGGTAGACGATGCCGGCCATGCGGGCGTCGAGGTCCTTGGCGGTGAACGCCTTCTTCGCCTGGGTGCGTGACATGCGTCGGCCGGCGCCATGTGGTGCCGAACGCAGGGCCTCCGGGTTGCCTTTGCCCTCCACGACGTAGGAGGCGGTGCCCATGGAACCGGGGATGAGTGCCATGGTGCCGGCGTCGGCAAGCACTGCTCCCTTGCGGGTCAGCCAGACGGTTTCGCCGTAGTGTTCCTCTTCCACGGTGTAGTTGTGGTGGCAGTTGATGCGCTCGACTTCATCCACCGGTGCCTCCATGAAGCGCCCCAACTGTTCGGAGAAGCGGTCCATCATCTCCTCGCGGTTGAGGAAGGCGAAGCGCTGTGCCCACTGCAGCTCACTGAGGTAGTCACTGAATTCCCGTGTGCCCTCGGTGAGGTAGGCCAGATCACGGTCGGGTAGGTCCTCACCTTTGCAGGCCTCGCGGGCAATCCGGATGTGTTTCTGGGCGATCTTGTTGCCCACTCCCCTGGATCCGGAGTGCAGAAACATCCAGACGCGGTCTTCCTCATCAAGGCAGAGTTCGATGAAATGGTTACCGCCACCCAGGGAGCCGAGCTGCTGCTTCCACTTCGGGGAGTGGGAGAGATCAACATTGTTCTTGGCCGCCAGTTCTTCGAGTTCTGCGACCTTGGGCAGGGCGGTGTCCTGCAGGGCCGCCTTGTTGTAATTACCCGGGGACAGCGGGATGGCACGTTCCAGGGAGTCGCGCAGGCGGGTCAGATCACGGCCCTCAAGCTCTGTGGCGGTGAAGCCGGTGCGCACACCGATCATGCCGCAGCCGATGTCCACGCCCACGGCAGCGGGGATGACAGCACCCCGGGTGCCGAAGACGGTGCCCACCGAGGAACCCAGCCCGAAGTGGGCATCAGGCATCAGTGCCACGTGTGGGTAGATGAAGGGCATGGTGGCTGTCGCCTTGGCCTGATCAAGGGCGGCGTCTTCCAGGAGGGAGGCGAAGGAGATGACATCAGTGCTGGCTGGATTCTCAGCCATGGCAGAGTCCTTTCAAAAGATTTGGGGATAAAAAATGGCCCTCGCGGGATGCACGCTGAAATGACTGCGTACCGCGGGGGCCTGTGGGGAGAGCTTCTGAGGCTATAACAGCTCCAGATATGGGGGAAGGCATGACGGAACGCGTGTGCGTAGATGCTGTTGAAGCAACTGATAAGCAGGCATTTTTGTCATTTCCTTTCCGTTGGGACCATCTTGGCATGAAAATGGGTCGGGGACAATGGGGGTGTCACGCCTGGCAGCCGGGGCACCAGAAGAGGTTGCGCCCTTCCATCACCTGATCTCGGATTGGGGTGCCACACAGGTAGCAGGGCTGGCTGGTGCGTCGATAGGTGTAGACCTCACCCCCGTGATCATCCTTGCGGGGTGTGCGCCCCATGGCTTCCGGGGTGTGTTCATGGCGCACGGTGTCAATCCGTCCGGCGGTCACGCCCTCTTTCATCAGGCCCACCAGATCAGCCCAGATGGAGTGGAATTCTGCAGTGGTGATCTCACGGCCCGGTTTGAAGGGTGAGATGCCTAAACGGAAGAGGGTTTCCGCCCGGTAGATATTGCCTACCCCGGCAAAGAGCTTCTGGTCCATGAGCAGGGAGCCGATGCTGCGGCCGGAACGTTGCACTTTGATGCGGATGGGTTCCGGGTCGGCATCATCACGGATCGGATCAGCGCCCAGTTTGCCGATGGCAATGTCACGCTCCTCATCGGTGATCAGGCGGCACCACTGCGGGCCACGGAGATTCGCTGCGATTTCACCATCGGTGATGTGGAGTCGGATCTGGCCGCGGGTTTCCTCCGCCGGTTCAAACTGCAGGGTGCCGATGAGTCCTAGGTGGATATAGATGATGTGCTCGGGGTGAGCGGCATCAAAATCGATGAACAGGTGCTTACCAAAGGCATCAGCACGGGCAATGCGGGTCTGATCCACGATTGCAGCTTCCGTGGCGAAGCGGCCCTGTGGAGAGGTAATGCCGAGAACAGCATCACCGAATTTCTGGGTGAGTTCTCCAGCGAGACGATGAATGACGTGTCCTTCAGGCATGAATTCCACCTTAACCAGTGCGTATGAAAACAGGGAAACAGATGATGCGAACGGGCTGGGAAAGTCCGAGTTGAGCCCAGCCTGCCACTTATTAGTTTAGGCTAAGATTCAGTGACAAGTTATAAAAAATCAGTATAATAACTGACATGAGCAACTACACAGTCCCTGGAATCAATGAAAATGACGCCAAGCAGCTTATTGATGGACTGCAGGAGCGTCTCACCGACTACAACGATCTCCACCTCATCCTCAAGCACGTCCACTGGAACGTGGTGGGCCCCAACTTCATCGCCGTCCACGAAATGCTCGACCCACAGGTTGACCTGGTCCGTGGATATGCCGATGAGGTGGCAGAGCGCATCTCCACCCTGGGCGGAGCCCCGATCGGCACCCCGGCCGGCCATGTGGATAACCGCACCCCACTGGACTACGAGATGAACCGTGGCAGCACCCAGGACCACCTCAGCGCCCTGAACCGCGTGTACACCACCGTCCTGGAACGCCTGCGTGAATCCATGGCTCAGGCAGGCGCCACCGACTCCGTCACCGAGGACATCTACATCGCCCAGGCCGCCGAACTGGAGAAGTTCCAGTGGTTCATGCGCGCCCACATCGATGATGGTTCCGGAAACATCAACGAATAACAGCAGCTTTCTGCTTCTGTCAGCGCCGATCCCCACACCACCTGAAGTGGTGTGGGGATCGGCGCTGTCTGCTGTGTGGAAGCGCTGCGTCCTGAGGGGCATAATCTCGACACACAGGATGACTTGTGGTGCTCAGTGTCGATTCATGAATGGTTTTTAAGCAGGGAGCAAATTTATATTTATCTGGATCGCCCCCTCTATCCGCACTTTTCTGTTTAGCTTCAACTGGTACATATTTTCCTCTAAGGCTTCGGCCCCTCCCCTCCCCCTCCCGTTGAAATGGATGAAACTGTTGAGACAAATGCAGCGCACCAAACAGCTCACAGTCCTTCTCATCTGTGGCTTAGCCCTGTCTGGTTGTGGAAATTATCTTGGTGATGTCACGGTGGAAGGCCGGTCTGGTCTCGCCCGTTCAGAAGCAGGTGATGTGATCATCCGGGTACAACCCTGTGGCCTCCCCATCGATTCTGTTCGCGTCTCAGGCCCCTACCAACATGAGGATCCACCTGAGGCCAATCCGGCATACCTGCGATTACGTGATGAGGCAGGGCGTTCCGAACCCTTTGTCATAGATCCCGCCGCTATCGAATCATCATGGACCGTGGATGTGAATGAACCCATCCCCTCCCACCGTGATGCCATGCTCATCGTCAATTCCCATATCGAGGGAAAGAACTCTCAGACATC
>NZ_CALZFS010000006.1 GCF_945649885.1 uncultured Corynebacterium sp.
ACCATACACAGAACAATTAAGGATACGCTAACCTTAATTCACCTTGGGGTCGGAAAAGGAAATCCCGAGACACAAGGTGTGTCTCAGGATCTTTTGTGCCCCCAGTGGGACTCGAACCCACACTGAATTGATTTTAAGTCAACCGCCTCTGCCGATTGGGCTATGGGGGCTTGCTCAATGGCACCAAATCATCATAGAACATGGCGCCATGGGCAGGTGTCAGAAGGGTGTGGTTATTTTTCCTTCTCCACCAGTCCAAGGATCAATCCGTCAAGAATATCCTTTTCAGAAATGACCATGGAGTTCACACCGGCTTCCTTCGCCGCCAGCTCGATGGCACCTTGAACAACCACGGAACCACCAGCAATGACATCAGCACGACCCGGATCAACCACCGGGTTGCTGGCACGCTGGGCAGCAGACTCATTGATAATTTCATCGGTGATCACACGCAGTGCATCGAAATTAAGTTCCGACAGGTGGATCGCAGCACGGTCATAGGACTCCAAGCCCTGCACCCATGCGGAAATCGTGGTGAAGGTTCCGGCAACACCGACAAAGGTGTTTGCCCGAGAGACCGGCACGATCGCACTGACCTCCCGGATGCGTTCAGCAACATAGTCACGGGCGATCTCCACCTCGGTTGCAGTCGGTGGATCGCTGCGCATGATGCGCTCGGTGATGCGGACACAACCCATCTGGGCGGAATGCGCTCCCAGGATCTCACCGTCATGCGTGCCGACGATGAACTCCGTGGATCCCCCACCCAGATCAATCACGCAGAAAGGTCCCTGCGCCGGATCAAGATCAGCCACCGCACCACGGAAGGACAGCTGGGCTTCCTCCTCGCCGGTGATGACCTCTGCCTGGTAGCCAGGACGAATGCGTGAGAGCAAGGTGCGGGTCATGGAGAAGAAATCATCACGATTGGAGGCATCACGCGTGGCAGCGGTTGCCACCATGCGCACCACCTCAACACCTTTCTCCACCATGACATCGACATACTCGGCCAGGGCGATGCGGGTGCGCTCAATGGCCTCCGGATCAAGCTCACCGGTGGCATCCACACCCTTCCCCAGACGAACAATCTTGTTGTCACGGATAATTTCACGGAAATTCCCGTCAACGACCTCGGTGATGAGGAGACGAATGGAATTGGTACCGCAGTCCACCGCTGCAAAACGTGACATCAAATTCCTCCCGCACGGGAGAAGTCAAAGTCCTCCAGCTTGATGCCCAGCTCCTCTAGGGTTGGCCAGTCCTCTGGGATTGCAGTGCCACGCAGTCCACCGTGTTCTGCTGCCAGGGCTACGGACTCAGTGCCCAGGCGGAAATGATCCGGCCCCTCAGCAAGTGCGTAAGCGATGAGAACGTGGAGGCACTTGACACGGTCAGGCATTCCGCCGCCGGTGAAGTCCGTCCCGAGATCTTCAATGGCATTGCGCTTGGCCAGGTAGTGCTCATGTGCACGCTGATAATCAGCGCGGAGATCCTCATCGGTGGAGAGTCGCTCAGTCATCCACTTCATCACGTGTGCCACCTCGAGGCGGGATGCCTCTGCAGTCAGACGTGGGTCAGTCAAGTAATAAAGGGTTGGGAATGGGGTTCCATCATCCAACTTCGGTGCGGTCATGACCACACCTGGTGCTCCATCCGGGCTACGGTAGGAGATTTCGAGGACACCTCGTGGTGTTCTTCCCAGCTGTTCCTGGACAGCTTGAAGGTCTGCATCTGTAACACTCATGCGGTCTATTCTGTCATGAGTTGCCAGACTCGTCTCTATTGCACAGGTTCCTCAACCGATGGCGCAGGATCTGCCATGTCCGGAGGGGGAAGTTCATCATCTGATTCCAGCAGTTCAGGTTCGGTCACTGAGTCCCACAGGGTGGCATACCAGGTGCCGCGGGGCTTCTCCTCCGTGCCATCGGAGGTGACGGAGGAATCATTCTCCAGCGCCGGATCAAGGATGCGGAAGGCTGTCTCACCGGGTTCGATGACACCAAGGCGAAGGCGTGCCTGTTCGCGGAGGTAAGCCTCGGAACGATAGCGCTGCAGTTCCTCATCTAGTTCGCCGATCTGCTGTTCCTTGGACAGAATCGATGCTTCCGTGCGGGCGATTTCTGAGCGCTGCTGGAAATAGTTCCGCAGCGGGATCGCGATGGTTATGAGAATGAGCAGGACCACCACAGCCAGGGCAACAATGCCCATGGCCCCAAGACGGAAAGGCGCGCGAGCAGCAGAAACAGTCTCAGTTGCACGGTCTCTGCTGGAGACCGGAACGATGCCCTTATGAGACTTCTTCTGCTTAGCCATAGTCACCGATCATAGTCACACACATGGCAAAACCCGCCACCGACGCAAAAGAAGGTGACGGGTTATGTTTTTAGTGCTTAGCCCTGGAAACGTGGGAAGGCATCGCGGCCTGCGTACACAGCGGCATCGCCGAGCAGCTGCTCGATGCGCAGAAGCTGGTTGTACTTGGCAACACGGTCGGAACGTGCAGGAGCACCGGTCTTGATCTGGCCACAGTTGAGTGCAACAGCCAGGTCAGCGATGGTGGTGTCCTCCGTCTCACCGGAACGGTGGGACATCATGGAGGTGTAGCCTGCGCGGTGAGCCATGTCCACAGCGTCGAAGGTCTCGGTAAGGGTACCGATCTGGTTGACCTTGACCAGGATGGAGTTGGCAGCCTTCTTCTGGATGCCCTCTTTCAGACGGACCGGGTTGGTGACGAAGAAGTCATCGCCGACCAGCTGCACCTTGTCGCCGATGGCTGCGGTGAGAGCAATGTAACCCTCCCAGTCGTCTTCCTGCAGTGGGTCCTCGATGGAGACGATTGGGTACTCGTCGACCAGGTCGCCGTAGACCTTGGACATCTCCTCTGCGGTGAGCTCGCCACCTTCGAAGTGGTACTTGCCGTCCTTGAAGAACTCGGAGGACGCGACGTCGAGTGCCAGGGCAATGTCCTTGCCTGGTTCGAAGCCGGTCTTCTTGATGGCTTCCACGATCAGATCGAGTGCCTCACGGGTGGAGCCGACGGAAGGTGCAAAGCCACCCTCATCGCCCAGTCCGGTGGACAGGCCCTTCTCCTGGATAACCTTTTTGAGCTCGTGGTAGACCTCTGCACCTGCGCGCAGGGCCTCGGTGAAGGAATCAAAGCCGATTGGGGCGATCATGAATTCCTGGACGTCCACACCGGAGTCAGCGTGTGCGCCACCGTTGATGATGTTCATCATCGGAACTGGGAGAACATGGGCGTTTGGTCCACCGATGTAGCGGAACAGTGGCAGGCCAGCGGAGTCAGCAGCGGCCTTGGCCACAGCCATGGAGACTCCGAGGATGGCGTTGGCTCCCAGACGGGACTTGTTGTCAGTGCCGTCCAGCTTGATCATGGCCTCATCGATGAGACGCTGATCATCAGCCTCGAGGCCAGCGAGTTCGTCGCCAATCTCCTCATTGACGTTTTCAACAGCCTTGAGAACACCCTTGCCCAGGTAACGATCGCCACCGTCACGCAGCTCGTGTGCCTCATGGACACCGGTGGATGCACCGGATGGGACGCCGGCAACACCGTGGGAGCCATCATCCAGGAAAACCTCCGCCTCAACGGTGGGATTTCCGCGGGAATCCATGATTTCGCGAGCAAATACGTGCATGATTTCAGCCACTGTGGCCTCCTATGCCAACTTGGGAACTAACCAGATATTGTTCACGCGACATCAGGGGATTCAAGGCGGCACAATGTACCGCCTCAAGGGCCTTCGGTCACGTCTAGCGCCAATTGTTGCACGAATTCCCATCCAAGGACGTAATGAGAGCGCATTCACATGCTTTTGTCGGCAGATATATGGATTTCCCTTCCCCAACGGGGGGATCCAGCTGTTTTAGATGGCCGGCTGACGCAGCGCATAGGAAGCTGCGGCATCACGAACATTGATGAGGTACTCATTGGACATGTTGTAGGCATGGAGTGCCCTGGTCCACCCTTCCGGTGTGGAGAGGTCCCCGCCAGAGGTGCACAACAGATGGGCTGAACCAAGTGCGGCATCATCAATCTGGTGTGGGTCGGCATAACCATCACCGTTGGCATCACGTCCATAGCGCTGCCAAGACTCTGGAATGAACTGCATCGGACCCACTGCCCTATCGAACTGTGTGTCCCCATCGAGTCGGCCACCATCGGTATCTGCAATGCGTGCCACTCCTGGGGATCCGTCGAGGGGAATGCCGACGATGGTGGGTGTCGCCACTCCCGCCTCATCCAGGGAACTTCCCCCGAATAGTTTTCCGGAATAGGTGCCGTGGCGGGTTTCCACATAACCGATTCCTGCCAGGGTTGTCCAGTTAATACCGCATTCCGGCCAGGATTCTGCCGCAATCAGTGCCGCATTTCCATAAGCCGCGATTGCCTGGGAGGTCACACCGGTGTCCACGGCGATGGGATCAGACCAGAACTTGAGCTGATCAGAGGTGCGTCCCTGCGCATGGATATCAATCTGGGGAACAGCCTCGCCTGCTGCGGGTGGAACATTGTCCGGGATTGGTTGCAACTGTCGGATTGGAGCGGCACCATCCATGAAACTCAGGGCCCACCCCACAAAGGAAATGACCATGATGACTGCCAGAACCGCTCCACAGCCACATCCAGCCGCCTTTTTTACCCCAGAACTCATGAGTAGCGATAGTACCGTTCGCAGCCCCCAGAGCCTCATTGCTGGAACTCAAGCGGCATTTATGCATTATCAGCAGAGTTTCTTGCTGTGTTAATTGATGAAAAAACAGTTTTATGTGGGCCGTGCCATAGGTACACTTGCTTAAGAACAGATAAGAATCCGCATCGAAAAGGAGTATTTCATCATGAAGATCTCAACTCGCATCGCTGCCATCGGTGCATCCGCATTCCTGGCAATGTCCGCTTTCTCTGCACCTGCATCAGCATTCGACTTCGCCAGCCTGTCCTCTACCAACAAGGAACTCTCCAACACCTTCGACGGCATCCCATGTGGACTGCTCGAGTTCGGCCTAGGCACCATGGATCTCCCAGAGGACGGCATGCACAACGGTGATCTCGCCGATGCACTAGCTGAGCGTGGCGAAGGCGCCATCACCGCACAGTTCCCACAGGTAAGCGACTGGAATGCCAAGACCGCTGCTGACATTGCGGACCGCGCCCAGAAGTGTGGACTGGTCAAGGAAGACACCTATCTGTCTGAGCTGAGTTCAGGTTCCTCCTAAACCGCCCTGCGGGGGTACTCAACCAAACCTCAGTAGCCACATACGTCACATCAGTCACATTCCTGCTTTAGGATGAGACACCTGATGTGACGTTTGTTGTTTTCAGGCCACATCCCCACTAAAGAATTTCATCGTTAAGGAACAAGAATCATGAAGAAGATCCGTCGTACCCTCACCATCGCTGCAGCAACCATCGCCCTGACCGCAGGCCTCACCCCGGCAGCTTCTGCCCAGGGACTGGGAGACCTGCTCGGAGGCGCTAATGAAATCATCGATAACTTCGATTGCAACCTTCTGCGTGAAGGCCTCACCCGTAGCGGACTGGTCACCTCAGAAACCACCCGCGCTGAACTGGCAGCAAGCCTGAAGAACACCGCAAATCTTGGCGAGGTTGATGTCTCTCTCAGCCTTCTGGGCAACGTCTACTCTGACCGCCTCGCCAACCGCGCACTGACCTGTGATATCGTCAAGGCTGACCCACAGCAGGACATCTTCGCTCAGCTGCAGACCATCTCCAGCAACCTGTCCTCATAGGAATATCCCGGCAACGGGCATTCATCTGCCGCATCTGTCTCATCCGCATGGATGGGCGCGGTGTGGCATTTTTCTGTTATCCCCCACTGATCCTCTGAGGACCCACTGATGAAGAAGCGCCACTCACGCCTTGCTCTGACACTCACCCTGGGTGCCACCCTCACACTCACCTCGACGTTCACTCCGGCCACCGCCTATCCCGAAGGGCCTACCTCAAGGGTGGATAATATCCATTGTTCCAGCCTCCATGGAGGACTGGCAGAAAATGGCCTGCCCCGCCCCAATATGACACGTTCTGATCTCGCAGAAGCACTGAACACCACCTCCAACCTCGGTGATATCAGCTACCTGCTGGAAGGAATCAGTGGCCACAACTACGCCGGACGTCTCGCAGACCGGGCCGTAGCCTGTGGCATCGTGTGGAAGGATCCACAGGAGCCCCTCCCCGCCATCAAAGGTTTCCAGCTACTGAGCCAACTGCTATCTTCCTGATGATTCCTGCTCCCGAGCCTTCCCCTCAGCCCAGAGCCGCTCCTGCTCCTCGGTGTCAATGACACCTTCGGTGCCATCAAAAAGATAGGGCGAACGGGAACGCATCTTGGCCACAAAGCTGGCGGCAACATCAGTGAAGTCCCATGCTCCCCGGCGCGCGGCGATCTCCGCATGGAACAACACCTGCAGGAGAACATCACCCAGTTCCTTGAGCAGTTCTTCCTCCGGGGCATCTGTTTCCACGGCTTCGATGAATTCCTCAGATTCCTCGCGGAGGTACGGGATGAGGGAGTGGTGGGTTTGGGACTGTTCCCACTCCCCCTGTGCCAGGGCACGCTGCATGACCTCGATGGCTTCAGCCACGTGGGTGCGGCGGGCGTCGATAAGCATGCCTGGGCGTGCGGTGGAAGGGTCTGCGGTGATGAACCACCGTGCCCCGGCGTCAATGGTGATGTCCCAGGATGCAAAATCGACTCCCACGGAGTCGTCCACCTCCACGCTGTCCCCCCGACGCAGTGTGGCGTCGAGGAGTTCAGCGGGCAGGACGGGATCGTGGGAGTCGATGAGGACGGTGATGTTATCGGCCATAGGCCAATAGTTTAGGCGTTGCCTGGCTCCCTGCCTGGCTCAGCGTGTGGTTCCTGGCCCGGTTCGTTCTGCTCAGGGTTTGGCTGGTTGCCATCATTATTGTTACCAACACGCTCATCCAGGGTGTCGCGAACACGGTCGATATGATCCGACTTCCCCTCACCCAGACGGGCCTTGGCAGCATCAGCAGCACGGTCCAGGAGTGCATCTGACTGCTGCTCGCCCTTATCGGTGTTGAGGAACTCGGTTGCCTTGTTCTTGGCATTGTCAAAAATACCCATGTGCTTTCACATCCCTGTGTTTCGTACTTGGTCAGTTCCCCCGCCAGGATACGCAAAGTTCGATAAACCTGTCAGGGTGGTTTAGTTTTATCTAATGCTCAATGACACCACCGCGCCGGAGGCCACAAGCCACACCGTTCCCATGCGCACCCTCATCGCCCTGATCGTCGGATCGATGGTCGGTGCAGGAATTTTCTCACTTCCCCAAAACATCGGATCGGTCGCAGCACCCGGCACCATGCTGATCGGTTGGGTCATCGCTGGCTTCGGCATGCTGTCCGTGGCCTTCGTCTTCCACGTACTGGCCCGACGGAAACCACACCTGGATTCCGGTGTGTATTCCTATGCACGCGTGGGCCTGGGCGACTTCGTGGGCTTCTGCTCCGCCTGGGGCTATTGGTTGGGTTCTGTCATCGCCCAGGTGGGTTACGCCACCTTGTTCTTCAGCACCCTGGGCCATTATGTTCCGCTGTTCTCAGCGGACAATCCGGTGATCTCAGCACTCGCGGTGAGTGTCCTGACCTGGCTGATCTTCGCGGTGGTGGCCAGTGGTGTCAAACAGGCCGCCTTCCTGACAACGGTGACCACCGTGGTGAAGATTCTGCCGCTGCTGGCCTTCATCATCCTGGTGGCTTTCCTCGGTTTCAGCTGGGATAAGTTCACCATTGATTTCTGGGGCACCGGCGCTGATAGCACCGTGGGCTCGGTGTTTGATCAGCTCAAGGCGATCATGGTGTTCACGGTGTGGGTGTTCATCGGTGTTGAGGGTGCCTCGGTCTACTCCCGCCAGGCACGTTCCCGCAAGGACATCAGTCGCGCCACCATCATCGGATTCTTCTCCGTATTGGTGCTGCTGGTGACCATCTCATCCCTGAGCTACGGTGTGCTCACCCAGCAGGAACTGGCGGTGCTGCCGGATAACTCCATGGCTTCTGTCCTGGAAGCTGTGGTCGGTGACTGGGGTGCGGCGTTGATCTCCGCTGGCCTGTGCCTGTCGGTGCTGGGTGCCTATGTGTCCTGGCAGATGCTGTGTGCCGAACCGCTGGCGCTGATGGCTGCCGACGGCCTGATCCCCTCCAAGGTTGGTGCCATCAACTCCCGTGGTGCTGCCTGGATGGCGCAGTTGATCTCCACCATCGTGATCCAGATCTTCATCGTGATCTTCTTCCTCAACGAGACCACCTATGTGTCCATGGTGCAACTGGCCACCGTGCTCTACCTGGTGCCCTATTTCTTTGCAGCGCTCTACCTGGTTGCGCTGGCCACCCGCGGCCGCGGCATCAGCCACCCCCATGCCGGCAAGCTTTTCGACGACTCCGGCCCCACCATCCCTGTGGCGGAAAATAGGCGCCACGCCCTCGTCGGCATCGTGGCCACCGTGTATTCCATCTGGCTCTTCTACGCAGCTGACCCCAAGTACCTGCTCTTCGGTGCCATCGCCCTGCTCCCCGGTCTGATCCCCTATGTGTTAACCCGCATGCACCGCAATGAAAAGATCTTCAACACCTTCGAATACGGCGTGCTGGTCCTGCTGGTGATCGCTGCCGGCTTCGGACTCTTTGGCCTGATCGGTGGCGGGTTGACGCTCTAATTTCCACACCTTGGGCGCGAAACAACAAGACCCTCTCGGCACTACCCCACATGTTGGTAGTTCTGAGAGGGCCTTTGTCTTCTTCAACGCTCAACAGGGGAGTTAATAGCTTGGGGGATCAGGAATCAAGATTGAACGCATTACTCACCTTTTCAATGGTGAACTGCTGACGGAGCTTGGTCACTGAGTTCTGGTTGGCGAACATGCCCTGCTTCCAGAAGGCATTCTCCCGTGGGACGATATGAATCCATTTCACCGGAACGACCCACTCGGCCAAGTCATCACCAGCTCCGTGGTGGTAATTGCCTGCAAGCGGCTGATCCTGCAACAGTTGTTCCCTGCCCTCAACTGGGATCTGTACCCGGTCGAAAACCTCAGCAGGTCCGGTGACTGTTCCCACTCCCACGTATCCTGCCTTGGGAATATTGACAAAGATACGGGCTCCGGGCACCAGGTTCTTCACTGTCCGCGAGTACCATTCCCCACCGCCAGCGGAGACGAAACCATATTTCCGGGCATCATCCCAGTTCCTGCCATTGGGATCATCACCGAAGGACACATACCAATCTGTACCATTCCATGTTTCCCTGGTTTTCTTCTTTCCACCTGTACCAGATGAGGGAAGCACTCCCTCATGATCAACAAGCCAGGTCCTGGCAAGATAGCTGGATCCCTGATCAGTGAAATGCCGGAAGAAGACAACATTGATGGGAACGTTGAAGTTCTCATTCAGAAAACGAACGATCCGCTCCGTTGCCGGATCAATGTGGGAGGCAACAATCGTCAACACCTGCTCAGCATTGACTTCCTCCGGCAGGGTGTCATTGAACGTGGCGTCGAAGGCTTCTTCCAGAGCCAGACCGGGCCGGTAGGTCTCAAACATCGCCTTGATCTGCTCACGGCTCTGAGTTGCCACCCAGGAACCATAATCCAGGGTCTGGGCGGTGACATCACGGGCGTCCTGGCACGTTTGAGCTCAATGACATGGACAGCTGCAGTGTCATCCAGGGCGAGCAGATCAATGAACCCACCGTGTCCTGTCGGGACCTGTCTGCCGATGATGAGCAACTTCTTGCCCAGAATATCGGGGGCGGATTCTATGAAGTCCTCCAACTGGGATTCCAGACCCACCGGGGTGGGCTCAATCCGCACCAGTTTATTGCCCTCGGTGCGCCACAGGCCCATCTCCAGTGTCATATGCCTACTCCTTTATTATTGTTTTCCAGCGCCTACTGCCCCACGGAGATCACACCGGACTTCTTCTTTCCCTGTCCGGCGCGTGGGCCACGGACATCGACTTCATCCACGTCGAACATCTTGGTGATGAAGTCTGCCACCCACTGCAGCAGATCCACATCACGCAACAGGGGGTCGGTGATGTTGCGGCCTACTTTGGGGAAGGACACCTGGATGGCCTTGGCGGCGGCACGGTAGTTGGCACCGGGGAACAGTCGCTTGAGGCGGACCTGCTGGGAGTCCTTCAGTTCCACCGGGTGGATCTTGATGCGGGTGCCCTGGACAGCAACATCGGTGAGGTCGGCGGCACGCATCTGGTGACGTAGGCGGGCCACGGCCAGCAGACGGGAGACTTCCTCCGGGATCGGACCGTAGCGGTCCTCCATCTCCTCGACTGCCAGCTGCAGGTCCGACTCTGATTCTGAGGTGGCTAGTTTGCGGTAGATCTCCAGGCGGAGGCGTTCGGCATTGATGTAGCTCTCGGGGATGTGGGCATCCACGGGCAGATCAACACGGACCTCGGAGGGTCCCTTGACGGTGCCGTCGACAGGCTTGCCATCAGCTAGTGCCCGGTAGGCTTCCACGGCTTCGCCGACCAGTCGGACATAGAGGTCAAAGCCGACACCGGCGATGTGACCGGACTGTTCCGCACCGAGCACATTGCCGGCACCGCGCATCTCCAGGTCCTTCATGGCTACGGCCATGCCGGCACCCAGGTCATTGTTCTGGGCGATGGTGGCCAGACGGTCATAGGAGGTTTCGGTCAGGGTGGCACCCTTGGGGTACAGGAAATAGGCATAGCCACGTTCGCGGGAACGGCCTACGCGCCCACGCAGCTGGTGTAGCTGGGACAGGCCCATGTGGTGGGCGTTTTCCACGATCAGGGTGTTGGCATTGGGGATGTCCAGGCCGGTTTCCACGATGGTGGTACACACCAGAACGTCATATTCGCGGTCCCAGAATCCCTGGACGGTCTGTTCCAGGAGGTCCTCACTCATCTGGCCGTGGGCGACCACCACGCGGGCTTCCGGTACCAGGTCACGCAGTTCACGTGCCTTTTTCTCGATGTCGGCGACCTTGTTGTGGATGAAGAAGACCTGGCCGTCGCGAAGCAGCTCACGGCGGATGGAGGCAGATACCTGCTTATCTTCATAGGGCCCCACATAGGTCAGGATCGGGTGACGGTCCTCCGGTGGGGTGAGCATGGTGGTCATTTCACGGATGCCTGCCATGGACATCTCCAGGGTTCGTGGGATCGGGGTGGCAGACATGGTCAGCACATCCACATGGCTGCGCAATGCCTTGATGTGTTCCTTGTGTTCCACACCGAAACGCTGTTCCTCATCAACGATGACCAGGCCTAAGTTCTTCCAGTGCACACCGGTCTGCAGGAGACGGTGGGTGCCGATGACAATATCAACCTCACCAGAGGCCATACCCGCCATCGTCTCCTTGGACTCAGAGGTGGAGGTGAAACGAGACAGTCCATGGATGGTGATCGGGAAACCCGCCATGCGTTCTTCAAAGGTGGACTGGTGCTGTTGAGCAAGAAGTGTGGTGGGAACCAGAACAGCCACCTGCTTGCCGTCCTGCACCGCCTTGAAAGCAGCACGCACGGCCACCTCGGTCTTGCCATAACCGACATCACCCACGATCACACGGTCCATCGGCACAGCCTTTTCCATGTCTTCCTTGACCGCGTCGATGGCCAGCATCTGGTCCTCAGTCTCCACATAGGGGAAGTTATCCTCCATCTCCTTCTGCCACGGGGAATCTGGGGCGAAGGCATGACCAGGGGCTGCCTGACGCTTGGCATAGAGCTCCACCAATTCACCGGCGATCTCACGAACAGCGGCACGCGCCTTCTTCTTGGTGTTCTTCCAATCAGAACCACCCATCTTGGACAAGGTCGGCTTCTCACCACCGACATAACGGCTGAGCATGTCCAGAGAATCCATAGGCACATAGAGCTGATCGCCGGGCTGACCACGCTTGGCCGGTGCATACTCCAGCACAATGTACTCCCGGCGCGAGGTCTCATCACCTGCGGAGATGGTGCGCTCAGTCATCTTCACAAAACGACCGATGCCGTGGGTTTCATGCACCACCAGATCACCCGGAGTCAGCGCCAGCGGATCAACCTTGTTGCGTCGGCGCGCCGGACGCCTCTTGGCACCGGCGATATCCCCCACCCGGTTACCGGTCAGGTCAGTCTCGGTGATCACCACCAGCGGCAGTGCGGTGGCATCGCGGTGTTTACGCACCTTCGGGAACACCACACCGGCATGGCTGAGCGCATGATAAAGCGTGACCTGACCAGGGCTTGGCTCCCAACCAGGCGTTGCCACATGAGTCGGAATCCCCTGCTCCGCAAAACGTTCCACCATGCGTTTGATCGCACCCTGGGTGGGTGCGATGAAGGCCGCACGCCCACCAGCGGTGGTGTGCGCCAACAGCAGAGACATCATTTCCTTGATGCCATCTAAATCACCGCGTGGTGCAGGACCCGGCTCAAAATCAAGCGGCAGCGTTGCTGCCTCCGAAGCCTCAAACATTCCGGGTGGAGCGAAGGTCCACCACGGTAGCTCGCTTTGCGACGCAGAAACCTGCAAGGACTCATAACTCCGGTACGAGGATGCCTCCAGATCCAGCCCCTTCGTCGCCACCGGGCCATCAGCACCCATAGCTGCCGCCTCCCAACCAGCAGCCAGGAACTCCGCATCCGTTGCCTCAAGATCAGCAATACGGGTACGCACCTTCTCCGGCGCAATCACCACCACATGCGTGTTCACCGGCATCAGATCAGTCAACGGCACCAGCGGGGTATCCACCAACGCTGGGATGAGAGCCTCCATGCCATCAACATCCGTGTGATCAGCAATCCGCGAGAGCATCTCCACCAGGGTGGGATTACCCGGATGCTTAACCATCAACTCTTCAGCACGTTTGGCCACCGCATCAGTGATCAACAGTTCACGCGCCGGGTAGATCTCAATCTGGTCCAGCACCATCTCCGGGATGGTGCGCTGATCAGCTACGGAGAACTGACGGATATCGGAAACCTCATCACCCCAGAACTCCACACGCACCGGATAATCCAGTGTGGTTGGGAAGATATCCAGGATGCCACCGCGGGTGGCGAACTCACCACGCTTGGCCACCATGTCCACATTCTTGTAGGCACGAAACACCAGTTCCTTGCTCAGGGTGGAGAAGTCGAATTCCCGGCCCTCTATAAGAACCAGCGGGGTGCGTCCCTCAGATTCTTTGAGGACTGGCTGACAGAAGGCACGGGCGGCGGTGACGACAATCTGGGCGCTATCAAGCTTGCTCAACACCTGGGCACGCCGGCCGACAATGTCCACGCCGGGGGACAAACGCTCATGCGGGAGCGTTTCCCAGGAGGGGAACCAGGCGACCTTGTCCCCCATCATCGCCTTGAGTTCCGCGGTGAGGTCTTCTGCCTCGCGGCCGGTGGCGGTGACCACCAGGACAGGAGCATGATGTGCCAACGCCCCGATCGCCCAGGGACGAGCCTGATCAATGCCCGTGATGTGGAGTTCGCGCTCTTCCACATTCGAGATCATGCCCTTCAGCTTCGGGTCAGTGGCCGCAACCTTGAGCAGTCCAGCAAGCATCGGTGTCACGCTTCGATCTCCTTAACAACATCAGTTTTCTCTTGTCCCAGAATTGCGCCCACAGGACTGCTCTCCGGAGTCAGTTTCGGATCGGCCTCCATGCCAGCCAACCCATTCCAACAGAGGTTCACGATGTGTGCCGCAACCTCCTCCTTGCAAGGATTACGCTCATCCAACCACCACTGTGCTGTCATGGACACCATGCCCACCAACGCCTGGGCATATAACGTGGCGTAATCAGACTTCAACCCCGAACGCGCCAGCGCCTGACCCAAGATATGTGAGACCTGGGTGGTTGCATCATTGAGCAGGGTTCCAAAGGTACGATCCCTACCCGGATTCATATCCCGGACCAGGATGAGGAAACCATCTGTCTCATCCTCCACATACGTCAACAGCGCCAACACGGCTTGTTCAATGCGGTAACGGGAACGGCCATGCAACAGTGAACGCGTGATCATGGATTCCAACTTGACCATCTCACGATCCACCACCACCGCATACAGACCTTCCTTACCCCCGAAATGCTCATAGAGCACCGGCTTGGACACCTTGGCACGCGCAGCAATCTCCTCCACGCTGGCACCCTCGAAACCACGTTCCGCGAAAACCGCGCGCCCAATGGAAATTAACTGTTCCCGGCGTTCCTTACCGGTCATGCGCTGTCGAACCATAAGACCTAGACTATCCCAGCCCAGGCCACCCCGATAATTGGAAGTTACACATAATTGTGTAAACTCTGACGTTGCAGTCTATGCTCCATAGCTACCTGCATTTCCCCATGGTGTAATGGCAACACTACGGTTTTTGGTACCGTCATTCTAGGTTCGAGTCCTGGTGGGGAAGCTCAAGAAAAACCCGTTGACCTGGCCCCGGATGTGCTGGTCAGCGGGTATTTTCATATGATCTTCTCATCGGATCTGGGCAAACAGATCCGCATAGATGGCAGACAGCTCAGTGTGCTGCGCCTCGGTCAATGTTTCAAAGGGGTTGACCTGTGATTCCACAGTGGACAGGTGACTGCCCTGCACCGCCCCTGTCCTTGACTGCGACCACGAGCTGCACATAGATCCTGCGCTGGGTGGGATCATTCACTCCTTCATAGACCTGTGCCGCATCGCCCAGTTCTGCCAGGAGCTCAGCGTAAGCACCTGCACCGGGGTCCTCGATGACAACCGTCCCCATCCTCAGAGAGCACGCGGGTGTCCCGTAGTTCCCTGGCGTCCACATAATGGATCTGATCAATATCGCCGGCCTGTGCCACCTCATTCATCACCGGCATGGCGATGCAGCACCAGGGGCATTCTGGGAAGCCAAAGTAGAGCACGCCGGTGCGGTCCTTGAGGATTTCTGCAGCCCCCTCCCCGGTGGTGGCCCCGTTCAGTTCCGCATACTCCTGGACAATGTGGATCCCTCCCCTGCTTGCTGGGTTGCAGGGCCCCCATCGTCCGCGGATGAGCAGGCATTCAGCGTTAGCCCTGCTGCCATGGCACCAGCGAGAAGAATGGACATGGCCGGGCGGGAAACATGATGCAGCCGCACAGTAAACCTCTTTTGTGGTACTCAAGAAATTGGTCATTTCTGAGTTCATCCACGTTGAAGAGGGTTTATTGGAACTTACGGCAGTTCATCTGACACAAAACCCCGCCCTTTTCACCTGAGAAAAACACGGTGAAGGGGGCGGGGTGAATGAACTTTTCAGATGAAATTATGCAGCGGAGAAACCGCGTGCAGCCAGAATGCCTGGGACAGCGAAGTCAGGGTTGACACCAGCCATGGCTTCAAGTTCGAAGGTGGCGCGCTTCTCGATGAAGACCTTACGGAAGCGTCCGATGCTACCTTCGTGTCCTGCGGCAGCTGCATCAAGCACGCCGTCGATCAGGTGTGGCTTGACCAGTGCGTCAAACTTGGCGTGGAGGTCCTCGCGGATGCTCCAGAGGTTGTCGTGGCTGTGCTCGATGCGGGTGATCTCGTTGTGAATGATCCTCACGTGGGTGGTTCCTTTCCAGAACTGGGGGAGTTAATAAACTCAACCCCTTTTGTTAATCTACTGTTAACCTTAGTTCACTTTTGGTTAACTGTCCAGCCGGGTAGGGCAAGGGGTTCAAAACTCGGCACATCTTCACCAGAAAAACAAAAGCTTCCCCCACCAGCAACAACACTGCTAACCTCAGAAAATGAGAGTGACACAGAACACACAAATGAAGATGGTGGCGGTATTTTCCACAGCCACCCTTGCCCTCACGCTGAGTGCTTGCGCTAGCGATGAAGAGACCCCGGGAGCAGACTCCACAGAAACGACCACAGCAACAACATCAGAGACAACGGAGGCAGCAGCCATGCCACTGGAACCCTGCGAACTCCCCGATGACGCCGGCGAAGAAGGAAACGGCGAAGGCACCCATTCCGGGGAAGATATTTCCGTCGCCCCGGAGATCGCCACCGGTTACCGCTCGGGCATGGAACCGGTCATCGCCCAGGACTATGCAGTATCCACGGCCAATCCCCATGCCTCACGCGCAGCCTGCGAGGTGCTGCGTGATGGTGGCACCGCCGCTGATGCCCTGATCACCGCCCAGTTTGTCCTGGGCCTGACAGAGCCGCAGTCCTCCGGAATCGGTGGCGGTGGATACATCCTTTATTACAACGCGGAAAGTGGCGAGGTCAGTGCCATCGACGGACGTGAAACCGCACCCGTGGCCGCTGATGAAAACTACCTGATCCAGGTTTCTGCCGAGGACGGTACCGAACCGGTCCCCGATGCCCGCCGCTCCGGCAGGTCCATCGGCGTGCCGGGCATCGTCGCAGCGCTCGGTTTACTCCATGAAGCAGAGGGCGAGACGGAATGGCCAGCACTGCTGGAAGAAGCTCAGACGCTGGCCACGGATGGCTTTGAGATCAGCCCACGCATGTCAGCCTCCATTGCCAATTCAGAAGAAGACCTCGTGCCTGACGCTGAGGCAGCAGCCTACTTCCTCGATGAGGACGGCAAGGCGAAAACAGCAGGCACACTGCTGCAGAACCCGGACTATGCCGAAACCCTCCGTCTCATCGCTGAAGGTGGCCCCGATGCCTTCTACACCGGTGAGATCGCAGCCGATGTGGTGGAACGTGCAACCCGTGAGGTCGACGGTTTCACCCCGTCACTGATGACCACTGCTGACCTTGCCGCTTACTCCCCTGTCACCCATGAGGCATTGTGTGCTCCCTACCGCGACAGGATCGTCTGTGGCATGCCACCGTCATCCTCCGGCGGCTCCACAGTCCTGGGAACCCTGGGAATTCTGAACAACTTTGATCTGGAACAATATGCTCCTAGCGACGTCGGACTGGACGGCGGTCTTCCCAGCGTGGAAGCCATGCACCTGATCTCAGAAGCAGAGCGTCTCGCCTACGCTGACCGCAATGCCTACATCGCAGACCCCGCGTTTGTGGACATCCCCGGCGGTGGGCTGGCCGAGCTGATCAGCCCGGAGTACACCCAAGCCCGAGCAGAGCTTATCAGCACCACCACCTCCATGGGCACCGCCGATCCCGGACTTACTGCAGCAGCGCTGGGCGCCCCGGTGCCGGAAAGCGGCACCAGCCATATCTCCATCATCGATTCCTATGGCAATGCGGCCTCCCTGACCACCAGTGTGGAAGCCGCCTTCGGTTCCTTCCACTTCACTCGTGGATTCATCCTCAACAATCAGCTGACGGACTTCTCCGCGGAACCTACCGATGACAATGGCGAACCGATCGCCAACCGGGTGGAATCAGCAAAACGCCCACGATCCTCCATGTCACCGATGTTGGTGTTCACTGCCGATGAATCCGGCAACATGGGCGAGCTAGACATGGTCCTGGGTTCCCCGGGTGGTGCACTGATCATCCAGTATGTGGTCAAGACCTTGGTCAACATCATCGACTGGGGCATGGATCCACAGCAGGCGGTGTCCGCACCGAACTTCGGTGCCATGAACCAACCTGCAACTGGAATCGGTGTGGAGCACCCACTGATGGCTGAACATGAGTCCGACCTGGTGAAATCCCTGGAAGAGTTTGGTCACGAGGTCAACCCGACTGAGCAATCAAGTGGTCTCTCTGCCCTGGTCCGGGGTACTGGTGCTGAGATCATCGGCGGTGCTGATCCCCGGCGCGAGGGTGTGGTCCTGGGAGGATAACTGAGTCTCGTCATTCACCCAGTTGTTCTTCATTGCACGTGATCGGCGGTGGCGGCGCACTGCTGCCACCCCGAGCACAATCCCGATGAGAATCGGGATCCATACCTTGGAATACTGAAGGAGAAATTCCACCCAGACGGGGATGTCGAAGCTGGGCAGGCTCCAGTCCGGCCACGGGATGTTGATGTCTGGCCAGGGAATCGACCAGTCCGGCCAGGGGATGCTGACATCGGGTAAACGTTCACTGATCCAAGAGATAATCCGCTTCAGGAAGCTCACGATGATCGGCCCCAGGAGGAGCACGCCGATGGCCCAGCCGCTCTTCCCCAACCCAGCTCCCAGTGGATACAGCACCCGCTTCCACGGGGAGGTGGCCATCTCTTCATAGCGCTGGGCAGCCTTGGATCCCTCTGGTGGATCCAGTTCCACCCCGGGCTGGCCCTTGTCTTTGAACACGATGGTGCGCATCCAGGAGTCCAGGGCGTTGCTCTCTAATTTCAGTACTGGTTTCGCCAGGACAACCACAGGGTCCCAAAATTCACCATCTTTGAGGTTCTCAATGGTTTTAGCGGACAGTGGCACTGTCACGTTCTTCAGTGTCTTCAACCTGGCCACCGGGTGACCTTCCACTGTGATCAGCACACGGCGTTCCACCCCATCCAGTCCGATGTCTTTCAGGTGGGGCACGTCCTCGTCAACAGGTACAGAAGGAGCTTCTTCATCCTGCGGAAACCCCGGGTCCACCTCCAGCAGTCCAGACGCTGATCCAATATGGACCTCAATGAGTCCGTGTTCTGGGTGCTGTAGGTTCCAAGTTTCCACCCGCTCAGGGTAACCCGTGTTCAGTGAAGATTCGCTGTATGAGCGTGCGTCTTTGATATTCTTCCCGCAGTTCAGTCACAGTGTGCTCAACTTTTGCGGGATCAGGTGCCCTGTTCCGCGCACACACCAGCAGCGCTGCGGTCTCCCTGTAAATCCGCTTATCGGTGTACTTAGCTGCAGTCTCACGTGCTGCCATCAGGAGCATATCGACAGCCCTACCTGGATCCCTGTGCTCGGAATAGTCCACTGCCTGCCTGTGTCCGGCAGGAAAATCAGCAGAAAGTTCAGCTACAGCCTTCGGATTATCCTCAAGGATTTCAATCTCGAGCAGCATCAGTCGACGGGACTGTGCCACCAGAGCTGAAGCTCTGCCCTGCCGCTAATACTCTTCAATAAAGAAAACTACTTCTTCCAACTCGCGTGCAGCATCAGATGCCTAGTCATAACTCACAAATGGGCTTACCCGACAGGTATCGGTAACAGCCTCTTTGACCTGTTGTTCAATATCTTCATCAGAACCACCTTCAGTGAAAGCACGTTGTTGAAGAAATGATTCCAGAGGAGTATTGAAGGCATCCACCTCGATGTCATCAAAGGACAGCTCAGGGGGCTGGTTCCGTAGCTCCTCCAGCTACCAGGCCCACTGCAACCAGGTGTTTACAGAAATTGCCGTCATCAAAATGCGGGCAGGTGCACCGTGTATCCACCGGGGTGCCACGGAGTTGAAAGTTCACCCGGTGGACATGGCTGCCTTTGACAGTGGCTTCCACAAGCATCGGCTCATTGGTCAGCAGTGTTACTGCAGGAGTGAGCTGCTCCCCGCGGTCATAGACAGCATCACCTGCGAACCTTCAAGGAGTTCCGGGTTTAAATCCAAAATGGTTGATCCTGGCATGGGGTCACCGCTGCTTCAGATGACACACTGCCGGTCGTAGTCTTCCTGCCATCCCAGCGCGCTGGCCAGTGGGCAATACACCAGATAATGTGTGCCAATCAGTGCCCATGAGGACATGGTGGCAACCGGCCGGGTGAGCGGGTTCTCCCACATCCGCATCACCACCTCAGAGGAGCCCGCCAAGGCCATCACCGTGCTGAAATCAGTTCATTGGATCCACCTTACGCGACAATCACCTAATTAGACGTGGGTCACATTTTTCCTTGAAACTCGGGCGATTCACGGGCACGATGGGTTTCACGAGGCGGCCGTCGAATCAAAGCACCCCCCTATTCGGAGCCGCCAACCGACGATTTCAGGAGGCTTGAATGAAACTTCCCTGGCTTAAATCCGCGCTCGACAACAACGATGGTCCTTTCCTCTCCATCTACATCGACACCACCAGAACCAGCCCCACGGCGGCTGCTGAAGTGGAAACCAGATGGAAGAATTTCCGGGGCACGGTGACAGATCAGGGCGCCCCCAAGTCGCTTCTCGACGATGTGGAAGAAACCCTTCTCCGACAGTCCTCGATCGGTGGCAGGCACGGTCGTGCCATCATCGCCACCGCTGATGGCATTCTTCTGAATCGTGTACTCCCAGTGCCACCCCAGCAGGAATCAGCACACTGGGGTGAACGACCAGAACTACTCCCCCTTCTCCAGCTGACCCCGTTTGCAGTAAGTCAGTTACTCATCGAGGTTGACCGCGCCGGCGCCGACCTACATCTGAGGGCCCCGGAGGATCCTGATCTCACCCGTGACTCGGATGCACACGGTGAGGAAATCACCGTCGAGGGTGGCCATGATGAACTACATAAGAGTCATCGCACCGGCGCCGACACCGGACGCAATGGCCACGGTTGGCGCTCAGACAACTTCGAAGCCCGTGTGGAAGATTCCTGGGAACGCAATGCCGAGGCTGTCGCTGACCAGGTGAATAAGCTGGTCACTGAACGCAAACCCCACATGGTGCTGCTGACAGGTGACGTCCGGGCAACAGCACTGCTCAAGGCCGCACTCCACAAGGATGTTCAGGCACGCATCGTCGAACTAAGTGGCGGTACCCGTGGGCAGAGCCTGGAACGTGACTCCTTCCGTGCAGAACTTGCCCAAGCCACTGAGACCTTCATCGAGACCTCTCAGCAGAACATCGGTGATCGTTTCCGTGAAGCCCAGTCCCGTGATGTGGGTTCAGTGGCCGGTGGCGCCAAGGTTCATGAGGTTCTCAAACGTGGCCAGGTGGATGAACTGATCTTCATGCCAGGTTTTGAACCTGAGAACATTGAGGAGCTGCTCTACCTCGCCATCAATACTGATGCTGGTGTCTCTGCAATTTCTGACACGCACCTCAGTATCCCCGATGGAGTGGGGGCCTTTCTACGCTGGGATGACCCATCCACCCCGTCCAATTCCCTGTCCACCATGTCCGATGACCCCGCACGCAGGGATGCTGTGGATCCAGACCGTGACGATCCCTCCCCACGCACTGAAGAAGAGGAGAAAATCCTCAGTTAGTCAGTACTCCATGTCAGGCTCGGAACTTTCAGTCAGTCGTTGGCTGTCACGGAAGTTCCGGGCCTGTTCCACGAGACGGCGCTGTTGTTTCTCCAACTTCGCCACCATCCGCACCGAACGTGGTCTCACCAGGTTGGCATCTTCTGCAGGCAAGCCTGCCTGGAGCTGGCGTGCACGACTGGCCTCAGCATCGATCTTCACTCCCACGATCAGCACGATATTAAATATCCATAAACCGATGAAGATCGCCATGACAGAGCCCACGGCTCCATAGGAGTTGAAGGAAGCGAAATAAGTGAAATACACATCGAGCACTCCGCCAGCCAGAAAAATGCCAATGATGGCAAAGACGGATCCAGCACTCAGCCACCGGAATTTCAATGGCTTAACGTTCGGGGAAAAATGATAAAGCGTAGCCACCAGGACCATCAACACCAGGAGGATCACCGGCCATTTCACCCAGTTCCACACCGGGATGAACGTCTCAGTTAAAAAGCTCAGCACACTGGTCAGACGCAGTGGTTCAGCCAGCGGACCCAAAATTCCCATCACCAGGGTTTCATTGATCACCAGGGACAGCAGAATCAGAATCGCACCGATGAGCAGCCCTAAGTTGAGAACCACCATGACTCCCCACTGACGGATCAAGGTGCGTCCCTCAGTCCGCCCATAAACAGCATTTGCGCACCGGGAGAAGGCCCGGACATAGGCTGAGGATGTCCACAGTGCCACGAACACACCGATGAACAAACCTATCCGGCCGCCTGCGGCGGAACCAGAGATGGCATCAAGCACATTGAGCACCACCTCACTCTGTTCCTCTGGAACATATTGATCAACCAGCTCGGTGGCCCTGCTGAGAACCTCCAGGGAATCATTAGCCAGAAACAGGGTGATCAGTGAGTAGGCGACCAACAGGGCTGGCGCCAGGGACAACACGGAGAAATATGTCAGGAGGGCTCCAAGATCCAGGAGTCCCTCTGAAAAGAATTCCTGCACGACCCGTTTGATGGCAAGCTTCCACCCCTTGAGGGAAAGTCGGCCTAGTTTATCGGCATCAATGTCACGGTCTGTGCCGTAGATGTCCGCCGCACTGAAAGTCGCGTCGATATGTTCCTGAGGCTGCACCACAGTCTCATCGTCGCACAGATGCGACAGCTTTGGCAGGTAGTTTCCACCCTTGAAGCAGTATTACAAATTGGAAACAAAGCGGGTGTTCCTTTCGCTTTCCCTTCCAAATCTAAAATATTGCCATTAGCATTTCAGATAGACAACGCGCCTCCACGGTGCGCATCCGGAAAAATTAGCTCAAGGAGTCTTCATGGATATCGTCACGATGATCAATAACGGTCTCGCACAGGCAGCTGCCGTATGGGTCCAGACCACCGGCCTTCCCGGGGACACCTTCCTCCCAGCCTTTTTCGGATCTTCAATCCTGGCCGTATTGTCCTTCTAACTCTCTCCTTCCCCCACCTCTAAGGAATCATCATGGACATCGTTGATGCAACCAATGCCTGGCTGGATTTCTGGGCCAACAACTGGGTCACCTCCACCGGCCTGCCACGTGAGACCTATCTCCCGGCAGTCGTGGTAGCCACTGTGGTGGGAATCCTGTCCTTCTAAGATCCCCCTCACCTGCGGTACAGAACTGACACCATGAGAGTCAGCTTTTGTACCGCATATTTTTATAACCAGCCCAGTTCCCGGGCTCGGGTGAAAGCTTCAAAACGATTTTGGGCCCCCATCTTGCCCATGGCCTGTGACAGATAATTCCGAGTGGTTCCAGGCGCCAGATAAGCAGCTGCTGCGATCTCCTCCACGCTCATCCCCCTGCCAGCCAGCTCCAGAATCTCCTCTTCCCTTTCTGTCAACGGGGATTCGCCGGCACTGATGGTCAGGGCGGCAAGTTCAGGATCGATATATCGCCTGCCGGAATGAACACTGCGGATGGCGTTGGCAAAGTCATCGGCGGTGGAGGTCTTGGGCAGAAACCCCAAGATCCCGTTGGCCAGGGCACGTTTGAGTTGCCGGGGACGGGCATGGCTGGTGACAATCAGTACGGGTAAATCTGCTGAGAGGTCACGCAGCCTGATGGCGGTGTCAATGCCGTCCATGCCACCCAGTTGCAGGTCCAACACGCAGACATCTGCCACTGCTTCCCCAGTGGTTAATTGTTTCTTCCACCAGGTGATGATCTCCTCCCCTGAGCTACAGACGGTGCGGACCTCCAGGTCCTCTTCCAATCCCAGCAAAGTGGCCAAGGAACTTGCCACCAGGGCTTCGTCATCGGTAATGGCAATGGAGATGGTCATCGGGTGCTGCTTTCTGGGATGAGACGGACGGTGAAGTGATCCTCGTGGCGATCAACAAGCAGGGTGGACTGTGAGACATCGGCACGTTGACGCAGTGCACTGAGTCCGGAGAGCTTGCCCACCGCACCGGTGACACCATCATTGCTCATGCGGACTTCCCCGGCGGACAGGTGGAGATCAACGGTGGTGGCGTCAGAATGTCTCAGCACATTGGTGGTTGCCTCACGCACCAGCCAGGCGGCCAGTTCCCGTTGTGCAGGTTCCACGTCGAGTGCGTCACCGTGGATGTTAAGGATGATGCGGGCGTCGTTAAGCAGGCTTTTTGCCCCCTCCACTTCGGTGGCCAGGTTGATGGTGCGGTAGCCCTGCACCACTTCACGCATCTGTGACATGGAGGTGCGTGTGAGCTGCTGAAGTTCACGCAGCTCATCTTCAAGGCGGTCATCACCACGTTTGGCCAATGCCAATGCCACCTCAGACTTCAAGGACATGGCCGCCAGGTGTTGGCCCAAGGTGTCGTGGAGTTCCTGGGCGAAACGAAGACGTTCCTCAGTCACACGTAGGGAAGCCTCCAGTTCCCGGGAACGCTCCACCTCCTTCATCACGTTGACCGTCCAAATGGACATGCGGATGGTCATCACCATGAGTGGGAGCAGCACCCACCACCAGTAGGAAAACTCAGCGGTCTGATCAATGACCACGCCGGTGGACACTGTCAACGTGATGATGATCAACCACCGGAACCTCAACCACGGAATATATGCGATGGCCAGCACAAATAATGTCAACACAGTGACCACGACGGCAGCACGACGCTCCTCCTCCGGAAATACCGGGAGTTGGAGCAACAGGGATATCGCCAATCCGCCCAGGGTGAATATCAGCCCGGCGCGGAAGATGGGCTCCACTGGACGGCGCTGGTGAACGTTGAGATCCGGGTGGAGTTCATAGACGGCCAGCGCAAGGAGAAGCATGATGATCACATATGTACTGCCCACCATCAATCGCCAGGGTGCCACCTGATCTATTGCTGATTCGGGTCCAGCCAGTCCGACCGCATAGGCCAGTGCCACCGCCACGGGGATGGATTGTAGAGACAGCCTTGTGTACAGGGTGTATTTATCCAAACCACCAAGACCCCGCCACATTCGCAGCGGGGTGATGAGGTTCTCCAGTCTGGAGGAATTTGTTTCAGTCATCAGGCACTCATGTTAGCGATGGGTGTCCCAGCGCATGTACTGCCTGGTGGCAACAACTGCCAGAGCAGTCCAGACCAGGATGATGAGCAGGGGTTGCACGGAGGCACCCAGGACGCCTGCGAAGTTGAGTGCTTCCACCCCGTTCATGGTGTCGGTGAAGGTGGCACCAGCCCATCCCAGCTGCACCAGATCACTGATCATGGCAAAGGGGGTGTAACTGATGATCTCAGCTGCGATACCCTCACCGAATATGGGACGCAGCGATCCCAACCCCAGGATGGCGATGGTGAGCACCGGCATGGAGGTCAACTGTGCGGCCTCGGCATTGCGGGTGAAGCCGCTGGTGACAAAAGCCAGGGCGCTGGTCAATATCAGGCCGAGGAGAACAGCCAGTACCACTGGGATGAGATTCACCGGAGCCGGCGCACCCAACACCATGAGCAGGGGGATGATGGCGATGGTGAAAATCGTGGTCAGCAGCACTCCGGGGAGACAGATGCCGCCGAGGATCTCCCAGTCACGTGCCTCACCGGTGCGTAGCCTCTTCAGAACGCGTTCATCACGTCTGGTGGTCACCATGGACAGCACTGTGTAGAACTGCACGAACAACAGTGTGTAGAGCACGAAAATATCAAAGGTGTTGGCTGATTCCATTGCCCCGCCATCCCCCAGGCTGAACAGGACCAGGGGGATGCCGACGGGGAACACGGTGGCCATGAACAACAGGGTTTTATTGCGTCGGAATTGTAACCATTCTGCGGTGCCCAGTGCCTTGAGCCGGGTGATGGCGGTGCTGCGGGGACGTGGTTTGAGGGTGGTGGTCATGTTTGTTTCTCCTTTAGTTGGATGTGATGGCGTGGCCGGCGATATCCATGAACACGGATTCCAGGGTGGCCGGGCGTGCTGCGAAATCAGCCAGGCGCACGCCCTTGTCCTCCGCCCAACGCAGCAGTTCAAGAGTGTGTGTCTGCAGTTGATCAGTGGAGATGGTGACATGGGTGTTGTCACGGACCACCTCCGCACCCACCAGATGTGGCAGTTGTGGGGTGTGGGAATCAGCGGTGAAGCTGATCTTGGATGTCACCCGTGCCACCAGCTCATGCAGCGTCCCTTCTACTGCGATCCGGCCCTGATCCATGATGGCCAGGCGATCGGCCAGGAATTCTGCTTCTTCCAGGTAGTGGGTGGTCAGCACCATGGTCACACCACGGTCTTTAAGGTTGCGCAGCAGTTGCCAGGTGTGACGGCGTGATTCCGGATCCAGACCGGTGGTGGGTTCATCCAGGAACAGCACGGAAGGATCACCCAGGAGAGCACAGGCCAGGTCGAGACGGCGTTGTTCACCGCCCGATAGGGAGCCGACCTTGACGTCGGTGCGGTGGGTGAGGTCGACGTCGACAAGCACCTCGTTGATTGAGCGTGGTTGAGAGCAGGTGCCCTGCCACATGGCCAGGGTTTCCTGCACGGTCAGCTGTGAGGGCAGGCCACCGGACTGCAGCATGATGCCCAGTTCGGGGCGCAGGGTGGCGCGGTCAGTAACCGGGTCCAGTCCGTTGATGCGAACAGTGCCTGACGACGGTGCTGCCAGGCCCTCCATCATCTCCAGTGTGGAAGTCTTGCCTGCGCCATTGGTACCCAGCAGACCGAAGACCTCACCGCGATGCACCTGGAAATTGGAGTTGTGGACAGCCGTGTAGGACTTCTCCCCTTTCCCATAGGTGCGGGACAGGTCGCTGACCTCGATGACGGTGGTGTTTGTCTTCTCCGGGATGATCTGTGTGCTTCTCATGACACTGATTCTTCCCGGACAGTGTCAGTGCTGGTAGAGCCATATGTCAGGAGTGTGCGGCCACCATGTCATGAGCTGGGCATGACAAATGTCATGAGAAGTCAATGGGCGTGTCTTTCCCCGTTGCCCAGTTGTGCCGCAGGCTCACCACCTGGTTCTACGATGACAAACTGGCCCATCATGCCTTGGTCCTCGTGGTAGAGCATGTGGCAGTGATACATGTACGGCCAGGCAGGATCCGGATGGTAACCGAATTCCACGGCCAGGCGCGCCGTGGCCCCCGGTGGCAGACCGACGGTGTCCTTCCAACCGAAGGTAGGCACCTCTACATCAGTGTCATCCAGGGACAACACCTTGAATCGCGCATTGTGGATATGGAAGTTGTGGGGCCAGTCAGAATTGTCATTGGTGACTTCCCAGACCTCCGGACCGTCATGGTCGATCACCACATCCACCCGTTGCATATCCATCATCTCATCATTGATGGAGAAGGTGTTGAGCACAAAGCTGCGCTCCGGTGCATCGATGATGTCCGGTTCAGGCCGGGCAGCAGGGTCCAGAATGCCCGGGATGGCAGGGGTCTGCGGGGCATCTTCTGCGGGGCCGGAGATGGTGAGCAGATCAAAGGAATCAGCAAAGCCGAAATCAGGGGTGTATTCATCCTCCGGAACACCGAAATTGAGGGGGAAACTGTCTGATCGGAGGGTCACATCATCACCTGGTTCCAGGTCCACCAGGATCTCCCAACGCTCACCGGGGCCGATCATGAGGCTGGTGTGCTCCTGTGGTTCCGCCAGGAAACCGGTATCACTGGCGATCACCTGGAAGGGTCGGTCATCGGAGAACTTCAGATTGAAGAATCTCATGTTGGAACCATCAAGGACACGAAACCTCACCCGGCGTGTGGTGGCAGCGAAATGGGCATTGGTGATGCCGTTGACAGTCGGTGTGTCTCCCATCAGGCCCAGATCCGGCAGATCGGTCTCATCAAGTGAGCCGTCCTCATTGAAGCGGTGATCCATCAGCACCACCGGGATATCATCCACGCCGTAGGCTCTGGGAATGTCCAGGGAGTCAGAGATGTCATCGTCAATGACGAAGGCGCCGGCAAGGCCGCGGTAAGCGTGCAGGCCGGTCAGTCCATGTGGATGCGGGTGGTACCAGAGTGTGGCAGCCTGGTTCTCCACGGTCCAGGATGGTGACCAGGTGTCACCGGGTTCAATGGGTGAATGTGGGCCGCCATCAGCATGTCCGGGTAGTTTCATGCCATGCCAGTGGATGGTGGTCATCTCATCTAGTCCGTTGGTGATCTCCACGGTGACCTCATCACCTTGGCGTGCGGTGAGGGTCGGTCCCAGGTGGGCACCGTTGAAGCCCCAGGTAGGCGTTTCCACATCAGGGAGAATCTGGCTTACGCCCTGCTGGGCGGTGAGCCGGTAGGTGATCTTATTGCCCTCACGCTCCCCTTCTGCCAGTGGTGGGATGGGCAGCGGACGTGGTTCGCCGCCATAACCACGAGGAGTTGAGCCAGCAGAGCAGGCCACCAGGAAACGGGAGGCAGCAAGAGACAGCGCTGCTGCCCCGGCCCCCTTGAAAAACGTGCGACGATCAATCCCCGGCAACTGCATGATATTCAAAGCCCCACTCCTGTTTCCTCGCCATGCCCCTGGCTGTTTTCCCTGGTGTTGACAATATTGTTCATTCTACGTGTCTATCTGTCCCGCCTTGTCGCCTTCACAGTGAGCTTGGGCACCTAGTCCCCTTAATCAGTTCTCCCCCTTAGGATTGCGTCATGGACAAAGACGATATCGATGAGGTCGAAGAACACAACGCCACACGTTTCATCTGGTCCAACGGTCTGCAGAACATCGGCGATCAGATTGTTGCCGCCAAAACAGTGCTGCCCTGGATCCTGCATGCCGCAGGTGCGCCGGGTTTTCTCATTGGGCTTCTGGTTCCGATCCGTGAATCTGGATCCATGCTCCCGCAGGCGGCGATCACCCAGTGGGTGTTGGGGCGGTCCTCCCGCAGCCGGGTATGGATCATCGGTTCCACCGGGCAGTTCATCTCCGCGTTGGGTATCGGCCTGGTGGCGCTGATGCTGGAGGGCTGGGCACTGGGTGTCAGCGTGGTGCTTCTTTTGGGGCTGCTCGCGCTGTTTCGTTCCATGTGTTCGATCTCCTCCAAGGATGTCCAGGGTAAGACCATCAGTAAGGGACGCCGTGGACTGATCAACGGCCGTGCCACGGTGATCGGTGGAATAGTCGGTCTGCTGGTCGGTCTGCTGGTCACCTTCTTCCTAGATGAGGACTCCCCCACCTGGATACTGGCCGCAACCATCATCCTCAGCTCTTTCTCCTGGCTGCTCGCCTCCTTCATCTTCGCTAGAATCCGCGAACCTGAACCGGAGGATGCGGATGGCCCCAGTGACAGTCCTCAAGATGAGAACCACTGGTTGGCCAGCTGTTTCCTCTTATTGCGCGATGATCGCAATTTCCGGAACTTTGTCATCGTCCGCTCCCTCATGCTGGTCACGGCATTGTCCACAGCTTTCATCGTCACCCTGGCGGCGGCATCCGGGCAGGATATCGGGGCACTGGGTTTCTTCCTCATCGCCTCCGGCCTGGCCTCAGTGGTGGGTGGACGGATCTCCGGTATCTGGTCTGATCGCTCCTCACGCAATGTGATGGCAGGCGGGGCCCTGTTCGGTTCCCTCGTACTCATCGCGTTGGTGGCCTGTTCCTACTGGGCCCCGGATACAGTGAATGTGGTTGCCTTCCCCGTTGGCTTCTTTCTGGTCAATCTCGCGCACACCGCCATCCGTGTTGCACGTAAAACTTATGTGGTGGACATGGCGGAAGGTGATCAACGTACCCGTTATGTGGCGGATGCCAACACCTTGATGGGTGTGATCCTGCTGGTGGTAGGTGCCTTGTCCGGTGTGGTGTCGACCTTGGGGCCGGAGTTTGCCCTGCTCTTCCTCGCTGGCACCGGACTGGTGGGGGTGGCCTTCTCCCGGACCCTGGTTGAGGTATCTGCCCAGTGAAAACTTCTCTGTGTGCTCTGGGCAGGGTGGGAAGAATCTCCCAAACTCATGTCTGGGAAAGCCTCGATGGACGGTGACAGGCATTATGCTGTGATTCGTACATGTGCCCCTCAGTTAATAAGGATTTGAGATCATCTTGAGCGCAAGTGATTCTTCCAGCGCAGTTGTAGTACTTGCAGCGGGTGCTGGAACCCGAATGAAGTCGGATCTTCAGAAGACATTGCACAGCATCGGTGGCCGCAGCCTGATTTCCCACAGTCTGTATGCCGCTGCAGGACTGAACCCTGAGCATATTGTTGCTGTCATTGGCCACCGCCGTGACCAGGTCGGTCCGGCTGTGGACAGTGTTGCTGAGAAGCTCGGCCGCGAGGTCCGCATTGCGCTCCAGGAAGAACAAAATGGCACCGGCCACGCCGTGCAGTGTGCCATGGACCAGCTTGAGGGTTTTGCAGGCACTGTCATCGTCACCAACGGTGATGTGCCGCTGTTGACCTCTGGCACCCTGGCGGCACTGCTGGAAGCTCACACCGCAGCCCCCACTGCTGTCACCGTGTTGACCATGCGTCTGGATGATCCCACTGGTTATGGCCGTATTGTCCGTAACCAGGACGGCGAGGTCATCGCCATCGTCGAGCAGAAGGACGCCTCCGATGAGGAGCGTTCCATCACCGAGGTCAACTCCGGTGTCTTCGCATTCGACGCCACCCTCCTGCGTGATGCGCTGTCTCAGCTGAAGTCCGATAATGCACAGGGCGAGCTCTACCTCACCGACGTGCTCGGCATCGCACGCAACGGTGGCCACCCAGTCCGCGCCCACATCGCCGGCGATGCCCGCGAGCTCGCCGGTGTCAATGACCGTGTCCAGCTCGCCGAGGCAGGTGCAGAACTCAACCGTCGCAACGTTGAGGTTGCCATGCGTGGTGGAGCCACCGTCATTGATCCACAGTCCACCTGGATCGACGTTGAGGTCAGTGTGGGTCGTGATGTGATCATCCACCCCGGCACCCAGCTGCTGGGTACCACCTCCATCGGTGACCGTGCTGAGATCGGCCCTGACACCACCTTGGAGAACATGAGCATCGGTGCCGGCGCTTCTGTCATCCGCACCCACGCTCTGGACTCCGAGATCGGCGCGGATGCCACCGTCGGCCCCTTCACCTATATCCGCCCCGGCACCGTCTTAGGTGCGGAAGGCAAGCTGGGTGGCTTCGTGGAGACCAAGAAGGCCACCATCGGCACTGGTTCCAAGGTTCCCCACCTGACCTACGTTGGCGACGCCACCATCGGCGATCACACCAACATCGGTGCTTCCTCAGTCTTCGTCAACTATGACGGTGTGAACAAGCACCACACCACCATCGGCAGCCATGTACGCACAGGTTCTGACACCATGTTCATCGCTCCGGTGACGGTGGGTGACGGTGCGTATTCTGGAGCCGGTACAGTTATCAAAGATGACGTTCCACCGGGAGCTCTTGCAGTCTCCGGAGGCCGCCAGCGCAATATCGAAGGCTGGGTGCAGAAGAAGCGCCCAGGCACTGCAGCAGCAGACGCTGCCGACGCAGCACAGAACTCTGTCCCTAACCAGGAAGGCTAAGCAGACTCACCATGACTGCTCACTGGAAAGAAAACCATAAGAACCTCATGCTCTTCTCGGGTCGTGCACACCCGGAGCTGGCTGAGGCTGTCGCCCGCGATCTGGACATTGAAGTCACCCCGATGACGGCACGCGACTTCGCCAATGGTGAGATCTACGTTCGCTTTGAAGAGTCCGTCCGTGGCTCGGATTGCTTCGTTATCCAGTCTCACACCCAGCCTCTGAACAAATGGCTGATGGAACAGCTGCTGATGATCGACGCCCTCAAGCGTGGTTCTGCAAAGCGCATCACCGCTATCCTGCCGTTCTACCCCTACGCACGCCAGGATAAGAAGCACCGCGGCCGCGAGCCGATCTCCGCACGTCTGATCGCTGATCTGCTCCAGGCAGCCGGCGCAGACCGCATCGTGTCCGTGGACCTCCACACCGACCAGATCCAGGGCTTCTTCGATGGCCCGGTTGATCACATGCACGCCATGCCGATCCTCACCGACTACATCAAGGACAAGTACGACCTGTCCAACATCGTTGTGGTCTCCCCAGATGCCGGCCGCGTCAAGGTTGCTGAGAAGTGGGCCAACACGCTTGGCGACGCTCCGATGGCCTTCGTCCACAAGACCCGTTCCTCCGAGGTCGCTAATGAGATCGTGGCCAACCGTGTCGTCGGTGACGTCGACGGCAAGGACTGCGTGCTTCTCGACGACATGATCGACACCGGTGGCACCTTCGCCGGCGCCGTCGGTGTGCTGAAGGAAGCAGGCGCACGCTCTGTCGTCATCGCCTGCACCCACGGTGTCTTCTCCGACCCCGCCCGCGAGCGACTCTCCGGCTGCGGTGCAGAAGAAGTTATCACCACCGACACCCTGCCACAGTCCACCGAGGGTTGGGCCAACCTGACCGTCCTTCCGATCGCACCACTGCTGGCACGTACCATCAGCGAGATCTTCGAGAACGGTTCTGTCACCACCCTCTTCGAGGGCGACGCCTAAGTACCCACCGGGGAGCCAGCTGCTCAAGATGTCAAACACCTTCTCACACATCACACAGTTGCTTGCGCCCCTTGCTGACCCCGCACGTGCTGCCGCAATGTCGGCGTACATGCGGGGTCAGTTCCCTTTTCTGGGTATCCCCACCCCGGCACGCAGGCAGGCCGTCAAAGACATCCTGCGTTCCATGAAGCAACTGGATCACACGCTGATCACTGAGTGTTTCCAGGCTGCGGAACGTGAATACCAATATGTAGCCTGCGATCACATCAGGCAGGTGGGCATCACCGACCTGAAACTGGCCCGCACCCTGGTCCAGAGCGAACCCTGGTGGGACACCGTGGATGCACTGGCCAAGCCCATCGGCGCAAACCATGATGATGACACCATGCGTACCTGGGCTGTTGATGAGGACTTCTGGATCCGTAGGGTGTCCGTCATCCACCAGCTGGGTCGGAAAAATCAGACCAACCGTGAGCTGCTCGCCTGGATCATCAACCAGAACCTCGGATCAGATGAGTTCTTCATCAACAAGGCAATTGGCTGGGCACTACGGGATCTGGCGCGCCATGACCCTGCCTGGGTCCGTAATTTCGTGGAGGCAACTGAACTTGCACCATTGAGCCGGCGGGAAGCCCTGAAAAACTTCTAAAACACTACTACAGTTCCGCCAGTGCTTCTGAATCATCAAAGACACCACCACCGTGCATCGGCCCTTCTGCTGCAGGCTCACAGGTGAGTACTCCCCCAGCCGCATCGACACGGCAGGCCAGTTCATCAGTATCAGTCACGGAGCACACCGACACGCAGTTGAGAACCTCATGTGGCCCACCTGGCTCCACGACTTTACGCGCCCCTTTTTCACCCAGGTGACAGGTCACACTTTCCTTGAGGATTTTTGGTGGCGGGCATGAGCCCGTGCTACCCTGTTCAAGTCTCGGCGAGGGCCGGTATCTACCCAGATATCAGCCGTTATCGACGCGATTTAGACTTCACTTAGGAATCCTGCCTGTTAAGGGCTGATCCCCTGCCTGCGAAGACTCGACCAAGACATATCGAGTCTCGGTCGTGGGCTTTTTCTTTTTGTCGCGGCCGAGTTGATCCACATCCTCTTCCACAACAAGGAGAAACACATGGCTAACAAGTTCGAGAGCATCGAAGCAGCAGTCCGCAACGAGTTCGGCAAGGGTTCCGCACGTCGCGCCCGCATGGCCGGCAACATCCCAGCCGTCATCTACGGTGCTGCACTGGAGAACAACCTCCACGTCACCCTGAACCACCGCGATTTCGCTGGCCTGGTCCGTCGCAACGGCGTCAACGCCGTCATGGAGCTGGACATCGAAGGTGACAAGCAGCTCGTCATGATCAAGCACATCGATCAGAACGTTCTGAGCTTCAACATCGACCACCTGGACCTCCTCGCCATCAAGCGTGGCGAAAAGGTTGAGGTTGAGATCCCAGTCATCATCGAGGGCCAGCCTGCACCAAACACCATGGTCGTCCAGGATGCCGACGCCATCCTCGTTGAGGCTGACGCACTGAACATCCCAGAAGAGATCATCGTTTCCGTTGAGGGCCTGGAGCTCGGTGCTCAGATCACCGCCGGCGACATCAAGCTCGCCGAGGACATGACCCTCGTCGACGATGCTGAGCTGCTCATCGCCAACATCGTTCTCCCAGCTGTCGAAGAAGCACCAGCTGAGGACGAAGAGGGCGACGCTGAGGCTCCTGCCGCCAGCGAGTAATTCGCCTCCTAGTAGTTTCCTAACTACTTCTCAGGGACCCTCTTCTCCCCCAGGGATCTGTGGATGTGACAGTGCACAGATCACATCCACAGATTCCACCGGGAGAAGGGGGTCCCTGTTGTTTTTCTTCTTTCCCTCTCCACGTGGGTGGCATGGTTGACTGGAGGGTGTGAATGACTCCCCTCTTCTTGTTGTAGGCCTTGGTAACCCCGGCCCGAAGTATGTTGGTACCCGCCATAACATCGGCTTTGAGGTCGTCGAGGAACTCGTCAACCGCAACTACGCCAACTTCAGCACGCATAAGCGTTCCAATACCGACATCGCCCAGTTACCCGGCATGATCGTGGCCAAACCACGCAGCTTCATGAACCTGTCAGGCACCCCGATCCGGGCCCTGTGTGACTTCTTCAAGATCCCACCCGCCAGCATCCTGGTGATCCATGATGAACTGGACCTGGATTTTGGTGAGGTCAAACTCCGTCAGGGCGGCGGCGATCACGGCCATAATGGATTGAAATCCACCACCAAGTCCATCGGCACCAAAGACTACTGGAAGCTCAGCATCGGTATCGGACGTCCCCCGGGCCGCATGGATGCTGCCTCATACGTGCTCAAACCCTTCTCCAAGAAGGAAATGGAAAGCGTTCCGATCATGGCTGCTGATGGCGCCGACATCATCGAAAAGCACCTCGCCAGCCTCTGAGGGTCACCACCGCCGGGCGTGCTTGAGGGCTTTGGCCAAGGCGGCATCATCAAGTTCCAACGCGCCCTGCTTCCGCAGACGGTGAGCCACCGTGGGGCAGGATGAACATCGGGGATCATCCTTGCAGCATTTCTTCTTGACCTTGCCCGATGCCAGGCGTTTGCGCACCTTGGTCATGGATTTCCCCATGGTGACGCCTACTTCCTGCGCGCTTCCTTGAGGCGGCGTGGCAGATCAACATCATCATTTTCCAGCGCGCCGGTTTTGAGCAGACGTGTGTAGACCACCGGGCAGTTGGTGCAGCGCGGCATCTTCCGGCAACAGGTGCTCTTCAGCTTCATACCCAAGGGATTGTGGGTCACCCTAACGCGCGAAGTTGATTTCTTCTTACGTGTGCTCATACCCCTCGAGTGTAGTCCCTGCCACACCAGCTGCATAGGGTAGGCATAGCAAACAACCCCCTTCCCATCTCGGTGCCTGTGGCGGCACCGGGGTGAAGGGGGCTGTGAGGGTTTATAAAGCTACCTCAGGGTTTTAGAGAGATACCGGGATGGCACGCTCCGGGTAGACCTTCGGACGTGCGCCCGCGATCTCCTCGACGATGCGGACAACCTGGTTGGAGTAGCCGAACTCGTTGTCATACCAGACGTAGAGCACCAGGTGACGGCCGGTGGCGATGGTTGCCAGGCCGTCGACGATGCCCGCGTGGGTGGAACCCACGAAGTCGGTGGAGACGACCTCAGGGGAGCGGATCCAATCAATCTGCTGACGCAGGTTGGAGTGCAGGGAAACACGACGCAGGAAGTCATTGACCTCATCGCGGTCCACTTCCTGGTTGAGGGTCAGGTTCAGCACAGCCATGGAGACATTCGGGGTGGGAACGCGGATGGCGTTACCGGTGAGCTTGCCCTCGAGCTCCGGCAGAGCCTTGGAGACAGCCTTGGCTGCACCAGTCTCGGTGAGCACCATGTTCAGACCGGCAGCGCGGCCACGACGGGACCCCTTGTGGAAGTTGTCAATGAGGTTCTGGTCATTGGTGAAGGAGTGGACGGTCTCCACGTGGCCGAACTCAACACCGTAACGGTCGTTGATGACCTTCAGCACCGGGGTGATGGCGTTGGTGGTGCAAGATGCCGCGGTGACGATGTTGTCATCTGCGGTGATGTCATCATGGTTGATGCCGTAGACGATGTTCTTCAGATCGCCCTTGCCTGGTGCCGTGAGGATGACCTTGGAAACACCCTTGGCCTGCAGGTGCTGGCCCAGTCCCTCGCGGTCGCGCCAGCGGCCGGTGTTGTCCACCACCACCGCGTCGTTGATGCCGTATTCGGTGTAGTCGACGGTGGCTGGGTCATTGGAGTAGATGACCTGGATCGGGGTGCCGTTGGCCCAGATGATGTTGTTCTCGTGATCGGTGGTGATAGTGCCGTCGTAGGCACCGTGCACGGAGTCACGACGCAGCAGGGACGCGCGCTTAACCAGGTCATCCTCGGAGTTCTTGCGGACTACGATGGCGCGCAGACGGGTGCCGTCGTAAAGTGCTTCACGGGAGACGAGGATGCGAGCCAGCAGACGGCCGATGCGGCCGAAACCGTAGAGCACCACATCGGTGTGCTTGCGGTTGGATCCGGCACCGATGACGTCCGCCAGGGACTCCTCCAGGAATGCACGGAGGTCATCCTTGCCGGAGTTTTCAAAATTGTAGGCCAGCTGTCCGAGATCGATCGACGCGCTACCAAGATCCAGTTCAACCAGTTCGCGCAGAATCGCCAGGGTGTCCCGCAGTGGCAGTTCCTTGGAGGTGATGTGACGCGCGTAGCGGTGGGACTTGATGATGTCGATGTCCGAGACATTCACAAGGAGACGACCGAAGACCGACACCACGACATTGTTATTACGGTGGAGGCGCCCGATGAGGGGCACCATTTCTTCCGCAACGGCGATGCGTTCGTTCCAGTCCTTGTGGTTGTTGGTCATTTAATGCGTCCTTCGATAAAGGGTAGATGGAAACAATCCCCCCTAGACTAGCTCAAACAGACGGATTCAATGATTTTAATATCTGTTTCGCCGGCCCCGAATTGATGTTACCAATACCGGCACCTGCCAGGCAGTAGGCGTAATCCCAGTTCCCTGACGGTCCCGCCGCAGAACGCAAGGAGGCGATCATGGCATTCAGGTACGGGTAGACCGGGGGTAGACTTTCATTCTCCCGCACAAACCTGGTCTCAATCCCCCTGGCATACCTCCCGGAGAAGGCCCTCGAGGTCACTGAGCTCAGGCCCTTATCCACAGCACTGCTGATGATGGTGCGGTTGACGTCGCTGGTACCGGACTCATCGCACAACAGGAAAGCCGAACCACAGGCCGCCCCGGCAGCCCCTGCATCCAGCACACGTGCCACATCACCTCGGGTGGAAAGACCTCCTGCCGCCACCAAGGGAATCGTCACCTCCGCATGCATCACCGCGCGCAGTAATTCATCCAGCGGCCGGATATCCGGTTCCTCCGACACAGACCAGGTGGAACGGTGCCCACCGGCTTCCGGGCCCTGCACCACAAGCACATCAGCACCAGCCAGTTCCGCCCGGCGCGCATCTTCCGGGTTGGTCACCGTCACCCATGCTTCAATGCCCGCCTGTTTCAGGGTAGTGAATTCAGCTGCGGAGAAGATTCCGAAGGTGCAGGAGATGACTGCCGGACGTGCGGCCACAGCGAGGTGGAACTTCTCCTCCCAGCCGTTGCTGAGATCCACGGTGGGTACCCGTGGTTCGCCCAGACGGTATTCCCGGAAGGGCTGAGTGAGCAGCCCTGCCAGTTCATCAATGTGTGAGGGGGTCGGCTCCTCGGTCTGTGGGCGGAAGAGGTTGATTCCATAGCGTCCGGTCATCTGCGCCAGTTCAGCCTGGAATTGCTCCACGCCCATCACACCGGCTGCGAGAAACCCGAGTGTCCCGGCTTCTGCTGCGGCGTTGACCAGAGCAGGGGTGGAGGGGCCTCCTGCCATCGGTGCGATGAGGACGGGAAGTGTCAGCGAATCGAGAATACCCATGCCAACCAATACTATTGATCCCGTGAGTTTCCTCTCCAGCATCAGATCCCTTTTCCAGAAAAATTCTACCCCCGCCACCCCGGAGCCTTCCCCACCTGCCGCGCAGTGGCTGGTGGTGGGTCTCGGCAACCCCGGCCCCAAGTACGAATCCACCCGGCACAACGTGGGCTACATGTGCGTGGACGGGCTTATCGACGCCCATCAGGCCCCTCCCCTTTCGGCAATCCGGGGAGTCAAGGTGCTCACCACGACGCTGCCCAAGGCGGCAGAGAGCACACTTGCGGTGCGTTCGACCACCTTCATGAATCACTCCGGCCAGGGTGTGGCACCTCTGGCACGCCAGTTGGGGATTCCTCCAGAGCGCATCATCGTGGTCCACGATGAGCTGGATCTGCCCGTCGGCAAGGTCCGCTTGAAGCTGGGTGGTAATGAAAATGGCCACAATGGTCTGAAGTCTCTGACGGAAGAACTGGGCACCCGGGATTATCTGCGGGTGCGCATCGGTATCGCCCGCCCACCGAAGGGCATGAGTGTCCCTGACTATGTTCTGGCCCCCGTGGCTGAGCAGCAGCCCGGCATTGATGTGGCGGAAGATGCGGTGGAATTGATCATCGCCAAAGGACTCTCAGCAGCCCAGAACAGCATCCACAGCCGCTAAAAACACGTTCTTAAATGAGAGTCCTCTCATCACGGTTTCATCTTCATTTCATAGGCGCTGGCCAGGGCATATGAGAAAAATAAGGGGCATTTCCAAGGGCTAGCGGAGTGGGTTTTCCCGTGCTGTAGTGGGAATCACTGAACAAGCAATCCCACGCAGGTTCAGTGCACACAGCCCCCTTATCCTCTTCTTCCTAGGAGCCCCACCATGGATTTCGCAGCAATCATCGCCAGCATCCTTGCCCTGTTCGCCCCTTTCTTCGGCGGTGTCGACAATGCCCCCAACCCGGCCCAGCTGTCCTCTGTTGTCAACGATGTTGACGATTGGGATGATGACTGGGACGACCGTTGGGACAATGACGACGATGACGACGATGACGACGACGATTGGGATGATGACTGGGACGACTAGTCTCTTCCCTACCCGCCACCACTTTTCCGCCATCCCAGGCGGTGAAAGTGGTGGCTTTCTGCTTGGGGTACAAGGGATGCTGATAAGCAGAAATCAGCACCGGCCAGTGCCAGCTAGGGACTGCACCACCCCACCGGCTATTCTTAGTAGCCATGAGCACCACCAGCACAGCAGCAGAGGCACAACGCCGCAGAACATTCGCCGTCATCGCACACCCCGATGCCGGTAAGTCCACATTGACTGAGGCACTCGCCCTGCACGCGCACATCATTTCAGAGGCTGGTGCCACCCACGGCAAGGCTGGCCGTAAAGCAACCGTCTCCGACTGGATGGAGATGGAGAAGGATCGTGGCATCTCCATTGCCTCCTCCGCCCTGCAGTTTGAATACGCCCCGGAAGGCCACGAGGGTGAGCCGTACATGATCAACCTCGTGGACACCCCGGGCCACGCGGACTTCTCCGAAGACACCTACCGCGTCCTCATGGCCGTCGATGCCGCAGTGATGCTCATCGACGCCGCCAAGGGCCTTGAGCCACAGACCCTGCAGCTCTTCCGCGTGTGTAAGGCCCGCGGCCTGCCCATTGTCACCGTGATCAACAAGTGGGACCGCGTTGGTCGCTCACCACTTGAGCTGGTTGAGGAGATCGTCCAGGAAATCGATCTCCAGCCCACTCCTCTGTTCTGGCCTGTCGGTGAAGCCGGTGACTTCCGTGGTCTGGCACGTATCAACGAAGACGGTGAAGCCGAGGAGTACATCCACTTCACCCGCACCGCCGGTGGATCCACCATCGCCCCGGAAACAAACTACACCCCGGAGGAAGCCGAAGCCCGCGAAGGCGAAACCTGGGAAAACGCTACCGTGGAAGCCGAGCTCCTGGCAGCTGATGGCGCAGTCCACGATCAGGAGATGTTCCTCTCCTGCACCACCTCCCCACTGATCTTCGCCTCCGCAATGCTGAACTTCGGTGTCCACCAGATCCTGGATACCCTCTGTCAGCTTGCCCCGGAGCCTCATGGACGTGACGCCGACCCCAAGGCCATCGAAGCCTCCACCACCGCCATGGATGAACGCCGCGAAGTCACTGATCCCTTCTCCGGCATGGTGTTCAAGGTGCAGGCCGGCATGGATAAAAACCACCGCGACACCCTCGCCTTCATGCGCGTGGTCTCTGGTGAATTCGACCGTGGCATGCAGGTCACCCATGCCCAGTCCGCCCGCAGCTTCTCCACCAAGTACGCCCTGACAGTCTTCGGCCGTACCCGCTCCACGGTGGAAACCGCCTACCCCGGCGACATCGTCGGCCTGGTCAACGCCGGGGCACTGGCACCTGGTGACACCATCTTCGAAGGCCGCAAGATCCAGTACGCACCGATGCCGAAATTCGCCCCGGAACACTTCCGCATCCTGCGTGCGAAGTCCCTGGGCAAGTACAAGCAGTTCCGCAAGGCTCTCGAGCAGCTGGATTCCGAAGGCGTTGTCCAGATCTTGCGCAACGACCTGCGTGGCGACGCCAACCCAGTCATGGCCGCTGTCGGCCCGATGCAGTTCGAAGTCATGCAGGCCCGCATGGAAGTCGAATACAACGTCGAGACCATCGCGGACCCGATCCCGTACACCATTGCCCGCCGCACCACCGCAGAAACCGCGGTGGAGCTGTCCAAGCAGCGTGGCGTGGAGATCTTCACCCGCACCGACGGCGAGATCATCGCACTCTTCGGCGATAAGTGGCGCCTGTCCTTCATTGAGAAAGAACATCCGGAGTTCGTTCTGGAATCACTCGTAGCGGAATAAACTCTCCGCTCCGGAAGGATCAGAAGCCCATCATTTTTGGTGGGCTTCTTCTTTTATCTACCACCCCCATGGGAGAGGAGTTATCCACAGGTCACAGGGTAGGTGGGAATCCATCCACAGGTTGAATGAGAGGTTACTGGGCAGGTTGGGACTTTCGTTTTAGCGTGTGTGGGAAAACACTCTTTGATCACCACCAGCACTGGAGAGAACCCCTGTGAAACCTGTAACTTTTTACTGCGCTACCTGCACCGGTCCCCACTTCGGCTTTCCCGCCATCACCAGAGGCTATCCGGATATCGTCTTCACAAAGATCACTGAGGGAACATCTGACCGGATGCAGATCAACGATGATGTCTGCAGGATCCTCTACCCCAAACCGAAACGCAACTTCGTGCGTGCCAACCTGGACATCCCCATCATCGGGGAAGCTGAGCTCTTGCAATATGGTCTCTGGGTGGAACTGACGGAGCACTCCTTCGCTCTGTATCAACGCTATGAGACGATGAATGTCCCCATTATTCTGGATGGGTGGCTAGCCAATGAGGTCCCCTGATTTTCCCGGCACACGGGGTATCCCGGTGAAGATCGAGACCCGCAGTTTTCCGCTCCGACCCCTGTTGATACCGGTAGTAAACGACAATGACCTGTGGCGTGCCTTCGACTCTGGCATGGAAGACTGGGAAGCACAGATCCGGATGGAACTCTCAACCCTGGTCACCTCACCACTACCGCTGACCATCGCCCCCGGTGAATCAGCCTAGGAGGCCATCTACAACAAGGAGATGACACCCATGCCGGTGAGCAGAACAGCAACGATATATCCGGCAGCCTTCGCCACGGTGGTTCTATTCCGACCAGCTTTGTCAAAGAGCACACCGATGGGGCTTTCCGGATAGGCCCGGACCAGTCCGACCAAGATAGCCACAATGGTAGGCAGGCTCAGCGCCAGGCTGGCGTATACCACCAACCCGCCATATCTGATGCTCACACTGAAATCACCAGCGCTCAGGATCGCCAGGCCAAGATAAAACGGCAGGGAGGTCAGGGACTGCACAAGCCCCAGAATGAAGCCGGCAACCACGGTCTTCCAAGACGGTGCGCGAACCGGCCCTAAGAACCGTTCAATCATCTCCGAGTTACCGCCGCCCTTACTGAGCATGGTGGCGATGAAGGAGATGATGCCCACCACGATCAGGATGATTCCATAGGCAGGTGATTCCAGGAACTGCTCGACCAGATCACCGAGCCCATCGAAGATGAGCATGACAATCAGGCAGAGAGTGAACACCCCGAGCCAGTCACCGGCGATCAGCAGCGTAGTAATGCGCCCATACTTACCTGATTTGGGGAGAAACGCCGCAATCGCCACGATGATGCCGATCAGGAGAATATTCACCGAGTCCAATAACGCGAAGAGCACAGCCTGAACCTCAGGTGGCACTTTCGCAAAGGTAGAACTCACGGCATCAAGCACAGGCGGCACTCTTTCAATTTGACCAACAACAAAGGTGAAACCCCACTCCCACCAACCCGTTTCCAGGATCAATGTTTAAAAGGGCACGGGTGGAGCTTTCCACCTTTAAGGCGTGTCGTTGAAAAAGCGGGAGATGTTACTTCCCGCTAGTTCTGCGAAGGTGCCTCCACCGGGTTTTCGGTAACCACGATACCGTCGCAGTCCGCGTACAGGTAATGACCTGGGATAAAGTCCACGCTGCCGAAGGAAACAACCACGTCACGGTCCCCTGCCCCGGTTTTGCTGGATTTACGGGGATTGGTCCCCAGTGCCTTGCAACCGAAATCCATCTGTCCGATGACAGCGGAATCGCGGATGGCACCGTTGACCACCACCCCTGTCCAACCGTGGTCTTTACCCAGGCCGGCGATGATGTCACCGACCAATGCTGTGTGCACGGAGGCATCGCCATCAATGACCAGGACCCCGCCGGGGTTGTCCTCACTGAGGAGGGTTTTCAGCAGGGCATTGTCCTGGAAGCACTTCACCGTGGTGATGCGGCCGTGGAAGTCAGTTGCGCCGCCCAGGTTCTTGAACTGTGTGTCGCAGGAACGGACATCATCGCCGATGATGTCTACGAGGTCAGCTGTTGGAATGAAGGTCACCTTGGAGTCAGTCATGACACCAGCATAAAACCCAACCAGTACGTCTGTCCTGGTTTTGGCTGCTTCTTTGCCGATGCTCCCCTGACCTGGCCCTCAGATCCCAGAAACGTTGGGTGCATCACAAACAGCCCACACCATTCGCGCATACAGCCCATCCAGATCTAAACTTGCACTTCATGTGCAAGTTTTCACGGGATGTGCAAAATCGTAGGGATTTCCCTCGCTGATGAACACCCAAGCTGCGCACACCACTGACCGCACGTCATATAAGAAAACTTAAGGACTCATGTCTAAATTCCTCTATAAGGTGGGTTCACTGGCCTACCGGAAGAAATGGCCTTTCCTGGCCTTCTGGATGATTCTGCTCATCGCCACCGGAACCCTGGCCGGCCTGTTTGCAAAACCAACCACCAGTTCCTTCTCCATCCCCGGCATTGACTCCGTGGTCACCATGGAAAAGATGCAGGAGCGCTTCCCCGGTTCCGATGATGCCACCAGCGCCGCCACCGGTTCGGTGGTCATCCAGGCACCGGAGGGCACCACACTCACTGATCCAGCTGTATCAGCTGAGGTCAACGCCATGCTCGCTGAGGTCCGTGACACCGGTGTGCTTGTCGACGCCGACACCACGGTCATCGACCCCGTCATGGCTGCCCAGGGCATGGCCGCACAGATGACCCCAGCCCTTGAAGCACAGGGTGTCCCAGCAGAGAAAATCGCTGCAGACCTCGCCTCAGTCAGCCCCTTGAGTCCTGACGAGACCACCGGCATCATCTCCATGACCTTTGATGCCCCCACCGTCATGGATGTCACTGCTGAAGATCGTGAAGCAGTCACCAGCATCCTCGAGGAGTACGACGAAGGTGAGCTGACTGTTGTCTACAACGGCAACGTCTTCGGTGCCGCCGCGACCACCATCAACATGACCTCCGAGATTATCGGTCTGCTGGTCGCAGCCGTCGTCCTGATTGTCACTTTCGGTTCCTTCATTGCCGCTGGCATGCCGTTGATCTC